>JBDUCM010000013.1:0-63097 GCA_040003455.1 bacterium | reverse complement strand
GCGGGAATGAAGCGGGGGCAAGTGTGCTCTGATGCCACAAACATCTGCTTTTGCATCTTCTTAGCATGAAACCACTTGACGATTCGCGCAACAAAGACACTCTTTTGATGTGTCGGCAGGCTCAACTTGGCACAATTGCTGCCAGAAGAGGTCGTCGTCAAAGGGTCGCCCACGTAGGAGACCCGCTGCGGTGATCGAGAACATCGCCGCAGCACTCATTTGAACGCGCAAGTGGAGAGGACAATGAATATCCGCCGTTTTATCGCGCCCGCTCTCATCGGGCTTGCACTCATTCACCCAGCTAGCACCGCGTCGGCCCAGCAGGCCGGCGCAGTCGAACTTGGTGGCTTCCTTCAACTCGACCGCCTCGACGAGGCCCTTCGCACGAAGAAGCTCGGCGGCGGCGCCGGCGGTCTGCTCGGCGTGTACTTCTCGCCGCGCTGGGAGCTATCGGCGGATGGATCCTACTCCCAGGCGGATCCGGTTCCGACGCGCACGAGCAAGGCGCAGATCAACTATTACGTCGCGCGCCTGAACTACAATGCTCCGTTCGGCGGCACGCCGGGCAACGCGGTCATCCTCGGCGTCGGCGCCGGCGGTGATCGCATCGACGCCCATTCCGATTTCATCTTCTCGCCCGCGTTGGGTCTTCGCGCGATGCTCACCGACAACATCGGCCTTCGGTTCGACGTCCTCGGCATGTTTGCGCCGAATCCGAACAGCGCCACGTTCAAGTTCCCGCCGCCGTCCGGGCCTGGCGTGAACGACGGCGCAGCGTGGATGACGAACACGCAGGCACGCGTGGGAATCAGCTTCATGTTCGGTACGTCCAAGCCGGCCCCCGTTGTCGCACCTGCGCCAGCCCCGGTCGCACAGGCACCGGCTCCTGCGCCTGCACCGTTTGACAGCTCGGCCATCAAGGCGCGGATTCGTCAGGACTCCATCGACGCGGCAGCGCGTCGCGCCGCGGCAGAACGCGCCGCAGCGGAAAAGGCGCTGGCCGATGCGCGGTCGATGCTGAACGCACCGATCTACTTCGACTACGACAAGTCCGAAATCCGTGGGGATGCAAAGACGATTCTCGACAGCAAGCTTGGCCTGCTGCGCGCGAATCCCACGATGAAGATTCGCATCGAAGGCAACACCGATTCACGCGGTTCCAACGAGTACAACATGGCGCTTGGCCTGCGCCGCGCGAATGCAGCACGCCGCTACCTCGTGTCGCAGGGCATCGAGGATTCACGCTTTGAAGTGGTGAGTTACGGCGAAGAGCGCCCGGTTGACCAGGGCACCACTGAAGAGGCATATGCCAAGAACCGCCGCGATGATTTCGTGATCACGGTTGGCGGCGACAACATGACGATCCCGAAGTAGCCTTTCGGGCCGGTTGCGATGACAATGGCGCGCGGAGAAATCCGCGCGCCATTGTCGTTTGCAAATGTCGCAGAGTGGGCAAGTCGTGACAATTGATGCACTCGTCGTCATGTGACGTGTCATCTATCTCCGGGGTCCGGTCGAGCAGGGATCGGTACGCCGCCGTGCGGGTCGCCTACTCATCGCATCACGGAGATTCTCCATGCGCAGCCGAATCATCTTCGGAACACTCGCTGTCGTCGGAATCGGGTCATTCCTTGCGTGCGGAAGTGACTCTACCTCGACCCCCGTTCAGGCGACGACATACACGTCGGTCCTGAACGGGAATAACGAAGTGCCCGTTCGTGCGACCACGGCAACGGGAACCGCGACGTACACGCTCACTGGAAATATCCTGTCATATGTGGTGACGGTGAACGGGCTCACCGGCCCGGCCACCCTCTCGCACATTCATGTAGGCAGCAGCGCCATCGCGGGTCCGGTCATTGTGCCGTTCGTGACGGCGTCGGTGGCGAGCGGTAACGTGACGTCGGGCCAGATCGATCTGTCGCAGCCAATCTCGAACGGGACAACCACCATTACAGGCGACTCAATGAGGGTCCTGTTGAACAATGGGCAGGCTTACACCAACGTGCACACGGTGCAGTTTGGCGCCGGAGAAATTCGTGGCCAGATCGTGAAGCAATAGCCATCGCGCTGTTCTCAAGGCCGCGCAGAAACTACGTTTCTGCGCGGCTTGGTCGTTTTCGGCTGGCGACTCTTCGCGGGGATTACACGATCGGTACACGCATTGTCATGAGCGCGCTCGCGCTCAGTCTCGCCGCTTGCGGGGGCGACCGCCTCACGAGCCTGCCGGCCGTGACGTATGTGGCCACACTCAAGGGAACCAACGAACGTCCACGGCCAACACCCAGCGCCGCGACGGGTGTGCTTTCCCTGCGTGTGGAGGGCGGCGTCGCGACATACTCGGTGACAGCCTTCGGTTTCCAGACACCCCTCACGCTCGGGCATATCCACCTGGGATCCGGCGACGTCGCGGGTCCCGTGATTGTGCCCTTCACGATCATCGCGCAGTCTGGAACGGTAGCGGCTGGATCCTTCTCACTCGGTGTGCCAATCACGCAAGGGAACATCACCATCTCCGGTGACTCGCTTCGCTCCCTCTTCGATTCCGGACAAGCCTACGTGAATTTGTATTCTGTCGCGTACCCGGACGGCGAAGTCCGGGGGCAGATCGTCCGGCCGTAGAGACGGAACCTGCGATTGCGGTGAGAAGTAGTGAGTGGTGTCCGAGCCGTTGCAATTCCGATCGCCGATCGTATCGCACGCTGCCCTGGAGATGAAGAGGTGATTCCGATGCGCACCGCCGCCCTGTTCGTTGCATGTCTCGCTGCCGCAGTGCCCGCCGCCCGAGCGCAGCAGGCCCAACCGGCCACGTCGCAAAAACCCGTGGGGCCAGCGACCACTGCTCGGCCGCGGGTGGGATACGCGGGAACGGCTACCCCTCCGGAAACAGCGCGAGTAGTACGGCGCCCGGTCTACTATCAGAACGGCGCCGTACCGCAGGGCGGCTACATCACCACCGGCGCGCCATACGTCGTCCTGTCGGACGGTTCCGTGGCGGTCAACTTTGGTAACGGGTACGAGCGTGTCCTGCGGTCATGTGCCCGGCCGCGGACTTCAAACGTGTCTCCGAGCGAACAGACAGGTCGAGATGCGCTGGGGCGAATTCAGGACCCGCCTGGCATTGCAGCACTGCGTCCGGGGGCTCGTGGACAGGTTGGAGGCACGATGCCGTCGCAGGGCACCGGAGCGTGCTTCAAGACTGACGCGCAAGGTCGACCGGAAATCGTGACCCGATAGGCGAGAGGCCGCTGACGCTCCTTCGCCGGTCGGCTCTGCAAAAGGGTCAGCTGCCGCCGCTCGCGGTGTCGGCGCCTATTCCAGCGACCACCCGCCGTACTCCGCGCCATGCGCGGACGAGGGATGAACTCGTGCGGCCGATGTCGCTCTCGATCACCCGACCCGCGCCGCTGCTCGCGTGTATGTAGCGCCCGCCGCCAACGTAGATCCCAATGTGGCTCACGCCTCTCGAGCTCCTGCCGAAGGTGAGCAGGTCACCGGGCCGAAGTCGCGTGGTATCGCGAGTGACAGCGAGCCCCGACCGAGATTGCTGCTGCGCCGTTCGTGGCAGTTCCACCTTGAGAGCCGCCATCACGTAGCGAACGAGGCCGCTACAGTCGAAGCCGTGCTCCGGAGTCGTGCCGCCGCGTACATACTTGGTCCCCACCTGCGCCTTGGCGAGTGCGACCAGGGAATCACGCATGGAGTGCACTGACTCGCTGAACGCCGCAAATGGCTTGACGGCGTCGCGGGCCGGTCGCGTGGCCTGTGCGCGCGCCGGAATCGAGCACGCGACCACCAAGCCGCACCCAGTGAGGGCGCACAGCATGTAACGGCCGAGTGTTGCGGGGTTCGCTAAGCGCATGAACACGGGTAGCAGGGTCGCGCGGTAGGCGCGATGCAGTCCGCAGGCGGACCAAACGATCCACGGATCCTAGTTCGCTCGCCGCAGCGGGTCAACCAGAGGCTGCGGACTCAGCGGCTCACGATCCGCGATAGACACAACCGCTCGTGCAGGTTTCGCGAATTTCAACCGCACGCAGCGGAATGACGCTCTTGAGCTTGCGCCAGATCCATTCGGCCAGCACTTCGCTCGTGGGGTTCTCAAGGCCGGCGATGTCGTTCAGGTATCGATGATCCAGAAGCTCGTCCAGCGGACGCCAGACAGCCTTCAGGTCTGCAAAGTCCATCACCCAACCCGTGTGCTCGTTCACGGGGCCGGCAACAGTGATGCGCACATGAAATGAATGGCCATGCAGCCGCGCGCACTTGTGACCCTCCGGTACGTTCGGGAGCCGATGCGCAGCTTCGAAGGTGAATTCCTTGAATAGTTCCATGTTGGCGCTCATCGAATTCCCAGCATTTTGTGGGTCTGAAGGCTGAGCCGCCACTGCGGATGCGCCAGGCAATAGGCAAGGGCCGCAGCAGTGTTGGCGCGCGTGATGTCACCCGTAGGCCCGTCGAGCGGTTGAAGAAAGAACGCATCGAACGCCAGGTGCGCGAATCTTTCGGGCTGTGCGGCGGGTTGGGACTGAGGGTAGACGAGCTTGAGTTCGTTACCCGTCGTGAGCAGGAGCGGTGCGTCGGCCTTGGGGCTCACACACACATGATCAATGCCCGCTGGTGCGGGCTGCGTCCCATTGGTCTCCACCGCGACCTCGAAACCTCGGGCGTGGAGCGCCTCGATCGCTGGTTCGTCGAGTTGCAGCAACGGCTCGCCGCCGGTACAGACCACGAGCGGGCGGCCTTCCGTCGCATGGCCGTCTACACGCAGCGGCCATTGCGCCAACACTGCATCTGCGAGGGACTCCGCGCTCGCGAACTTTCCGCCCTCGGGGCCAATGCCGAAGAAGTCCGTGTCGCAGAACTTGCACACCGCAGACGCGCGATCCTGCTCGCGGCCCGTCCACAAGTTGCAACCACTGAAACGACAGAACACCGCTGGGCGCCCGGCGTTCTGGCCTTCACCCTGAAGCGTGTAGAAGATCTCCTTGACCGCGTACGTCATGGACCGTTCACGCGTCCGTGTACGGCGCGGGATCACTCACGCCGGCTTCGCTGAAACCCTTCAGTCGCAAGTGGCACGCGTCGCAGTGGCCGCACGCCGTTCCTGCCGGCGTTGGATCGTAGCAGCTCAGTGTGATGGAGTAGTCCACTCCCAGCGACAGCCCCAGCTGCACGATCTCGCGCTTGGTGAGATGAAGCAGTGGCGTGTTGATCCGAATGGGCGTGGTCCCTTCTACGCCGCCGCGTGTGGCCAGGTTCGCCATGTCCTGAAACGCGCGCACGTACTCTGGGCGGCAGTCCGGATACCCGGAGTAGTCCAGCGCGTTGACGCCGATGAAGATATCAGATGCTTCGAGCACCTCGGCCCACGCAAGACAGAACGACAGGAAGATGGTGTTGCGTGCTGGCACATACGTGATGGGGATGCCATGTGAGATGGCGTCGTCAGTGCGATCCTTCGGCACCGCGATGTCCGCTGTAAGCGCCGAGCCGCCGAAGGTGCGCAGGTCGATGTCGACGACGACGTGATCGCTGACGCCGTAATGCCGCGCCACGCGCCGGGCCGCCTCGATCTCCGACGAGTGTCGCTGGCCATACCGAAAGGTCATCGCGTGCACGTCGTAGCCCTCACGTCTTGCGAGGGCCAGCATGGTCGTCGAATCGAGGCCACCGGACAGCAGCAGTACGGCGGGTGGAGAAGTATGCATTCCGAAACCTAACGGACGTGGCGCCGCTTCCGAACCACGTTGCGCGGCTGCTATCCCGCCAACCCCTGCTCGAGATCCGCAATGAGGTCGTCGGGATGCTCGAGTCCAATCGACACGCGCAACAGGTTTGCCGGTGCGAGTGTTGCCGCACCTTCTACCGACGCGCGATGCTCGATCAACGACTCCGTGCCGCCAAGGCTCGTGGCGCGCGTGAACAGCGTCAGGCGCCGCGTGAGCGCAAGCGCATCCTCCGCCCCTCCGCGAACCTGGATGCTCAGCATCCCGCCAAAGTCGCTCATCTGCCGTACGGCAATGGCGTGACCGGCATGCGACGACAGCCCGGGATAGTGAACCGCCTCGATGGCGGAATGCGTGGACAAGTATTGCGCGACGGCGGCGGCATTCGCGCAATGCGCCCGCATGCGCCATGGCAGCGTGCGTATCCCTCGCAACAGGAGCCAGCAGTCGAATGGCGACGGCACCACACCAGCGAGCCGCTGCGTGAGCCGCAAATGCTCGACGAACGCATCGTCGTGCTTGGCGATCAACGCACCACCGAGCAGATCGCTGTGTCCGCCCAGGTACTTGGTGGTGGAATGCATGGAAATGTCGGCGCCGAGCGCGAGTGGCAGTTGCAGCACGGGCGTGGCCCATGTGTTGTCTACCACGCATCGCGCGCCAACCGAATGCGCGAGCGTCGCGAGGCGTTCGATGTCCACCACACGCACGAGCGGATTCGAGGGCGTCTCCACCCACATGATCTTCGTGGTCGGCCGCAAGGCGCGCTGCACGGCCTCGAGATCGGACATGTCCACCACGTCCGCCTCCAGTCCCCATCGCGAAAAAATTTCACGCAACTGCCGAAGGGTGCCGAAGTACGCGTCGTCGGCCGCCAGCACGTGATCGCCCGGTGATAGCGCCTGGAACACGGCCATCGTGGCGGCCGAGCCTGACGCGTACGCAATGGCCGCCGCGCCACCTTCAAGTGCGTTGAGAGAACGCTCCAGCGAGTCGCGGTTGGGATTCGACGTGCGCGTGTACTGGTGTCCCGCGCGATAGCTGCCGTCCGGCTCGCGCTCGAACGTGGACGAGAGGTGGATGGGCGTGGTTACGGCGCCCGATGAAGGGTCAACTTCATGACCGGCATGCACGGCGACCGTCTCGATGCGCATACGAACGCGGGGGAAGTGGCCGGCACTCGCGCCGACTCGGGAAGATATCCGGAAGGTCGCGTCTCTGGCACCAGCCGAGCGTCAATCCTTCTTCCTGTCCGTCCGTTCCTCGCCCCGCGAAGCAAGCCGGCAGTGGTCACCGCAGCCAAGACGATACCGATTGCGCGCAAACCAGCGGTAAAAGCGGTCGGCAAGGCCCCGGGCAAAAGGAATGCGGAATGCCCACGAAATCCACTTTCCGGGCGGGAGCACCTGGAGCAGTTGCTCGATGGCAGCGGCACCTTGCCATGTCGTTCCGTCCGCAGCCACCAGTTGCAACGCATCAGCGTACGCGCTGGCGGGAATCCAGGGAAACCGCGCTATCACTCCGGGATGTCGTGAGGGCACCACCTCCAGCTGGTTCGTGCGATCCCATGACACCAGCGCCCCCGACAGGCGCGTACACACTCGGCAATCGCCGTCGTAGACCACCGTATATGCGCGCCCGGGCGCGGCGATCATCTCCTATCGTCCGGCCGGCTGTTGCTGTGTGAGGCAGTGCAGCGTTCCAAACCCCCACACCAGGTCGAGTGCATGAATGCCCACCACATGGCGGTCCGGGAACAGTCGCGCCATCGTATTCAGCGCCACCCGATCGTTCCGGTCATTGAACGTCGGAACCAGTACCACCCCGTTGGCGATATAGAAATTCGCGTAGCTTGCGGGGAGTCGTTCGCCCTGCATCGTCACGGCGCGAGGGTACGGAAGGGTGACAACCTTGAGCGCGCCGCCCGCGGCGCCGGCAAGTTCGAGGCGGCGCATGTTGTCTTCCGAGCGACGGTGGTTCTCGTCGTCCGCTGGATCATCTTCGTACGCCAGCACGATCACGCCCGGCGCCACGAACCGTGCGATGTCGTCCACGTGCCCGTGCGTATCGTCGCCCACACAGCCTTCGCCAAGCCAGATGGTCTGGCGGATGCCGAGATGTTCGCGGAATGCTCGCTCATAGCCGTCCCGATCCAATCCGGGATTCCTGATCTGCACATCGGAAAGCAGCCATTCCTCGGTGACCAGCAGCGTGCCTTGTCCATCAGTCTCGATGCCGCCCCCCTCCAGAACCAATCGCTCGCCGCCTGCGCGTTGTGGCTCTACCCGCGGCAGCTTGGTGATCTGCTCCATGGCGCGACCAATCTCGGCGTCCCGTTCGAAGTTTGGATACTTGGCCCATGCGTTGAATCCCCAATTCATCAACGCGAGGTCCCCACGATCGTTGCGGACGAAGGTGGGCGCGGAGTCGCGAAGCCAGACACGATCGTTCGGCACCACGTGCAACCGCACGTTGGACGTGACGCCGTGCGCGTCGAGGTGGGCCCCTGCGGAGTCGCGCACTGCGTCGTCGTGACAGAGGATCTCCACGCGCTCGTGGAGGGCGATCACGCGAGCAATTTCGGCGTAGACCCACGGAATGGGTCCGAGCTTCCCCGGCCAATCAGGCTCGTGGTGCGGCCACGCAATCCACGTGGCATCGTGTGGCTGCCACTCCGCGGGGAAGCTGTATTGCGTCATGACGTTGTGTGCTCAGGCGCCCAGATACCGCGACAGGATCGGCGCGTACGCATCGATACGCCGGTCGCGGAGGAAGGGCCAGTTGCGGCGCGTCTCCTCGATGAGCTTGGGGTCGCACGTGGCAATGAGGATCGCCTCATCCGTACCGGCCTCGGTGAGAACGCGCCCGAACGGATCAGCGATGAACGAATGCCCGAAGAACTCGATACCATTGGTGCCCGGCTCGTCGTCCTCGTGCCCAACACGATTGGGTGACGCGACGAACACGCCGTTGGCGATGGCATGCGAGCGCTGGATGGTGCGCCATGCATCCACCTGCGCGTCGCCAAACTCCGATTTCTCGGATGGGTGCCAGCCGATGGCGGTGGGATAGAACAGGATGTCCGCGCCCAGCAGGCTGGTGATGCGCGCCGCTTCCGGATACCACTGGTCCCAGCAGATCAGCACGCCGATCTTCGCGTACTTCGTCTGCCACACCCGGAATCCACTCGCCTGCTTGGCGATCTCGCCAATGGCGTCGATGCGATCATCGTGTGCAGCGTCGCCCGGCGTGAAATAGTACTTCTCGTTGAAGAGCGGATCGTCGGGAATGTGCATCTTGCGATACACACCCAACAGCGACCCATCCGCGTCGATGATCGCGGCAGAGTTGCGGTAGACGCCACGCGCCTGCTTCTCGAACACGGGCACGATGATCACCACGTCCAGCTCCTTCGCAAGCGCCTGCATTGCGTCGGTCGCGGGACCGGGAATGGACTCGGCAAGGTCGAAGCGCTCCGCCTTCTGCGACTTGCAGAAGTACGGCGCATTGAACAGCTCCTTCAGGCAGATGACCTGCGCGCCGAGCGCGGCCGCTTCACGAACGCGCAAGATGCTCGCGTCCAGCGTGGCCTGCGCGTCGGATGACGCAGCGTCCTGAATGATGCCGACTGTAAATGGTCGTGACGTCATGAACTGCTCGTGGCAACAGGGTCTGGCCGCAATTTAGCGCGAGGGGGAAGGGCGCCTATGCGATCACGCCGATCACCACGTCCATGACATTGGTTCCGGTGTTGCGACGCGGAATGAGCGCGCCCACGCTGGCCAGGGCGGCATGCGAATCATGCCGGTGCAGCGCCAGCTCCGGATCACGCCCGCCGCTACGAATGGCCGACCAGGTTGCGCCATCCACCACGGCACCGGCCGAATCGGTCGGGCCGTCGCGACCGTCGGTGCCCGCAGCCAGGATGGTGATCCGCTGGGCAACGTCGCCGCCCTGCGCCAGGACCTTCGCTGCCGCGAGCGCCAGCTCCTGACAGCGTCCTCCACTGGGCGGTACGCTTGCGGGGAGATCGGTGGCGGCGCCTCGTCCGCCGGACGCGGCTGAAGGAGAAGTGAGCTGCACCGTCGTCTCCCCGCCCCACACAATGCATCCCGGTCGGCCGGCCGCGGCGCGCTCCAGCAGCGCCGTGGCCACTGCCGCACCGCACCGCGCCGCATCGCCCTGGAGGGGAGCGTCCACATGCTCCGCGTCGATCGAAAGCTCGGCCGCACGCTCGGCAACAGCGTCCAGCGCCAGGCGATTGCTGCCGATGATGCGCGTCGTCACGTGGGCGAAGGCCGGGTGCGTCTGTTTCGGCGATTCTGGAATCACGCCGCGAGACACGCTGGTGAGGTAGTCGCGCATCGCGGGCGATATCCGCGCGAGCACCCCCGACTTCGTCAGGAGCGCCACGACGTCCTTCACCGTGTTGGGATCCGGCGTGCACGGGCCCGAGCCCACGTCGGCTGGATCGTCGCCAAGGACATCGCTCATGACAAAGGCATAGGTGCGGGCAGGAGCGAGTGCGAGCGCGAGGCGGCCGGCGCCCCAACGCGTGAACCGCTTACGGATGGCATTCATGGCGCGGATGTCCAATCCGGAGCCCAACAGCAGCTCGAACAGTTGGCCGAGGTCGGACTCTGCCATGCCGCGCAGCGGCGCGGCGATGAGGCTGCTGGCGCCGCCGCTCAACAGCACGATGGCAACGTCATCGCTTCGCATCCCTGCGGCCGCTTCCCCAATGCGATCCGCCGCCGTAAATGAATGGCGTCCGGGAAGGGGATGGTCGCCCTTCAGGGCGGTGATAGTGGTATAGGGAGCCGGTGCGGCATCGGGTGCGACGATCACACCGCCCGCGATGGTGTGGAGTGAGCGTTGGAGGGACGTGACCGCCGCCGCTGCCATGGAATGAGCCGCCTTGCCCAGCGCGTAAAGCCAGAGGCGTTGGCCCGGCCGCGCATGAAAGTCGCGCAGCGCTGCCGCCGTCACGGGGCCAGGAGCGGCACCCGCAATGGCGGCATCGTACAGGTCGATCAACAACTCGCGTCCGTCGAAGTCAGGTCGCGTCAGACGATTCGTCTCGTGTGAGGAACCCGCGATCACGGCGGGGGAAGCGTCTCCTTCACTGCTGCTTCGAGCTCGTCGTATGATAGCTGCGAGAGCTCGTTGAACGGTTGCATTCGCTTGACGATCTTGCCCGCTGGATTCACGACGAACACGGATCGGTTGTCGAGCGTGCCGCGCGTGGATCCGTAAAGCTTTCCGACCCGTTGTCCCACGTCGCTGGCGAACAGCACCGGCGTCTGAAGCTCGCGAGCCCAGGCCGACAACATGGTGTCGGGGTCGATGCTGATGCCCAGCACCACGACGTTGCGTCCGTTGTTGAAGAGCTTGGCGTACTGATCACGGTACGCCTCCATTTGAACCGTTCAGCCCTTGGTCCGTGCCTTGTAGAAGAAGGCGATCACGACCGTCTTGCCGCGAAGATCGGACAACCTTACCGAATCGCGAAGCACCCCGTACCTCGTTGCGGCAGGAAGCACGAAATCGGGTGCCATGGTGCCGACCTCTGGGGCAGGCGTCGCCGGGGAGGGCTGCTGTTGTGCTCGTAGCGCGCCCGAACTGACGGCGAGCGCGATCATGGCAATCGCACTCGTATGTCGGAAAGAAATTCTCATGCAACCTCTTGGAGTCGTGGACGCGGCCAATGTGTGTACCGGCTGCCGCACGCGCAATGATCGAAAAGGCCGGTGCAGAGACGTCAGGGCCCGGTTGTCGGCCACGGGGCAGAGTGACCTGTCGAAAATAGTGGACGCTCGGCTCTCGCAGTCGGGACGCTGAGATTTCTTGATCGCGCCTATCGGGGCTCAAGGAGCGGCCCGCACCATGCCTAACTCCATGGCAGCAGAAGCAGCCCACCCTGTTCTGGAGGACTCATGCGCACCCTTGGGATCATGTCGTTAGCCGGCTTGGCGCTTGCGAGCGCCTGCAGTCGTGGCGTCGACGCGCGCCCCGATGATGCGCTGAAGAACGACTTGGCGCTCGCAGCGCAGGCGCAGCCGTATCAGGCGCAACAGTTCGTATCGCCCTCCGAACAGCAATACGGCGCGCCAGGCTCGGCGCAGCAGTACCACGCCGTCGCGCGCCAACCCGTGTCTCGTGCTCCGGCTCCTGTGTACCGCGCCCCGGCGCGCCGCACGAGTTCCCGGTCGAGTTCGGGCGCGGGCACCTACTACCCCAGCGCTCCGGCTGAACCGGTTCGCAATACCAAGCGCGACGCGGCCATCGGGGCGGGCGCCGGGGCGATCATCGGCGCCGTCACCAGCCGCGACAAGGTCAAGGGTGGCCTGATCGGCGCGGCCGCCGGCGGAATCCTTGGCGGCATCATCGGTCATACGGTCGACGTGCATCCGTAGTTCGCTGTTGTTGTTTGCTGGACGCAGGCGCTCACACGCCAACGCATGTTCCCCCTACACGAACGCCCGCATCAGCACATCGCTGCGGGCGTTCGTGTTCGCGCGGTGGTCAGCAGGCGCTATCTTGTGTGGCAACCTCCACACCGACACGCATGCGCAAGCACATTGCCGTCATCCTCGCAACGTTCGCGATCGTCGCGTGCGACTCGGTCACGGCCCCTGACCTCACCACCTTCGCTGGAAATTACGCGCTGCGTTCGGTGAACGACACGGTGCTTCCGTACACCGTGATCCAGCAGTCCGCATACTCGCTGGCCATCACCGCCGACACCATCTTCATGTCGGTGAACGGAATATTCGTGGACGTCACGCACTACAAGCAGAACACGAACGACGTCATTGACTTTCCGGCAGATTCGCTGGGCGGCGAGTGGACGGTAGACGGCACGACTGTCACCTTCCACGCCACGTCAGGCCAGATTTTCAGCGGAGACATCGGGAGCTCAACCATCACAATCATCGGAGCGGGCGCGAAGGCGATCTATTCCCGATAGGCAAAAGAGGTGAGGGACAGCGGAGTCCGCCGTCCCTCACTTCTTCCTTTCCGTTTCGGCGCGCCGAGCCGCCGCGCTATGAGATGGTGTGCTACTTCCTGGCGAGGGACCTCAAGACGTACGGAAGGATGCCGCCGTGCTTGTAGTAGTTGAGCTCTTCCGGCGTATCGATGCGGCATAGCACGCCAAAGGATTTCACCGAACCGTCTGCCGCCGTTGCCTTCACCGTGAGCGTCCGCTTGGGCGACAGTGTCTCGTCGAGTCCTTCAATGGCGAAGGTCTCGAAACCCGTGAGCCTGAGCGAATGGCGCGTGTCTCCATTGGTGAATTCGAGCGGCAATACGCCCATGCCAACGAGGTTGGAGCGATGGATCCGCTCGAAACTCTCCGCGATCACGGCCTTCACGCCGAGCAGCACCGTGCCCTTGGCTGCCCAGTCGCGGGATGAGCCAGTGCCATACTCCTTGCCTGCCAGGATGACGAGCGGCGTGTTGGCGGCGGCGTACTCCATTGCCGCGTCGTAGATGAACACGGGCGCGCCGCCGGCCGCGGTGGTTGTCCATCCACCTTCGGTCCCGGGTACCATCTCGTTGCGCAGGCGGATGTTGGCGAACGTGCCGCGCATCATGACCTCGTGATTGCCGCGCCGCGCACCGTACGAATTGAAGTCCTTTTTCCCCACACCGTTCTCTACCAGCCACTTCCCAGCCGGACTGTTCACCGGAATGTTGCCCGCCGGCGAGATATGGTCGGTGGTGATGGAGTCGCCAAGCATCGCGAGCGCCTTGGCGCCTGTGATCTGCGTGATGCCCGGCGGCGTCATCGTCATGCCGTCGAAATACGGCGGATTCTTGACGTAGGTGGAGTCTCCCTGCCACGCATAGGTCTCGCCGGGGGGAACGTTCAAGCTCTGCCAGTGCGCGTCACCCTTGAAGACGTCGGCGTATTGTGTCTCGAAGAACTCCTGCTTCACACTGCGCAGAATTTCGTCCTGCACTTCCTGCGCACTCGGCCAGATGTCCCTGAGGTATACCGGGCCATCCGTGCCCATGCCAATCGGCTCGGTGGTGAGATCGAGGTCCATTCTGCCCGCCAGCGCATACGCGACGACCAGCGGCGGTGATGCCAGGTAGTTGTAGCGAGTGAGCGGATTCACCCGCCCCTCGAAATTGCGATTGCCCGAGAGCACGCTCGCCACGAACAGCTTGCCGTCCTCGATAGCCTTGGCGATGGCATCGGGAACCGGTCCGGAGTTGCCGATGCACGTGGTGCAACCGTAGCCAACGAGATTGAAGCCAAGCTTGTCGAGGTACTTCGTCACGCCGGCGGCGTTGAAGTAGTCGGTCACCACCTTGGAGCCAGGCGCCAACGACGTCTTTACCCACGGCTTGGTGGTAAGCCCTTTCTTAACCGCGTTGCGCGCAAGCAGGCCGGCCGCGAGCATCACGCCCGGGTTGGACGTGTTGGTACAACTGGTGATGGCCGCGATGACGACAGCGCCGTGTCCGATATTGAAGGTGCGGCCATTGTGCGTGCAGTCCACGCCGTGTTGCGCCTGATCGCCGCCTTCACTGTCTTCGCGGATGATCGCGTGTGTGGTTTCTGGCGCCGCGGCATTCAACGGCGTTTGTTTTTTCTGCGCGACGGGTGCGAGTGCGGCGTTCTTTTCCAGATCCGCAGCAAGCGCATCGCGATACATGCTCGCGGCCTTCGTGAGCGGCACACGGTCCTGCGGACGTCGCGGTCCGGCGAGACTCGGTTCGATCGTCGAGAGGTCCAGCTCGAGCGTGTCGGTAAAGATCGGATCAGGCGTGGCTTCCGTGCGAAACAGCCCCTGCGCCTTGGTGTACGCTTCCACGAGCGCGACGTGCGCCTCGCTGCGACCACTCAGGCGGAGATACTTGAGCGTCTCCGCGTCCACGGGGAAGAAGCCCATCGTCGCGCCATACTCCGGCGCCATGTTCGCGATGGTCGCGCGGTCGGCGAGGCTGAGCGAACCCAGGCCATTGCCGTAAAACTCCACGAACTTCCCCACCACCTTCTTCTTGCGCAGCATCTCGGTGACGGTGAGCACCAGGTCGGTGGCCGTCGCGCCCACGGGCAGCTTGCCGTGCAACTTGAATCCAACCACCTCGGGGATGAGCATCGACACGGGCTGCCCCAGCATTGCCGCCTCGGCCTCGATACCACCCACGCCCCAACCGAGCACGCCGAGGCCGTTGATCATCGTCGTGTGAGAGTCCGTGCCAACGAGCGAATCGCAGTACGCTTCGCCGGTTTCCTCGTTTACGAACACCGTCTTGCCCAGGTATTCCAGGTTGACCTGGTGGCAGATGCCGGTGCCCGGCGGCACCACGCGAAAGTTCTTGAACGCGTCCTGGCCCCAGCGCAGGAAGACGTACCGCTCCACGTTGCGATCGAACTCGAGATCGGTGTTGATGAGGAACGCGGCATCGCTGCCATATTCATCCACCTGCACCGAGTGATCGATCACCAGATCCACGGGTTGCAACGGGTTGATCTGCTGCGGCTTGCCGCCCAGCTTCGCCAGCGCGTCACGCATGGCAGCAAGGTCCACCACGGCAGGTACGCCGGTGAAGTCCTGGAGCAGCACGCGGGCGGTTCGGAAGGCGATCTCTTTCTCCACCTTGGCGCGAACGTCCCAGTTGGCCATGGCGTCGATGTCGCCCTTCTTCACGAAGGCGCCGTCCTCGTTTCGGAGCAGATTTTCGAGCAGCACCTTGAGGCTGAACGGCAGGGCATCCGCCTTGCCGCCCGATGGCCCGCTGAGCGCATCCAGCCGGTAGATCGTGTACGATTTGCCCGCGACGTCGAGCGTCGCGCGGCTGCCGAACGAATTGAGAGAAGTCATTGCGGATCTCACGGTGTCGCCTCGGTCCCTCGTTGGCCGGGCGACGGTGGAGAACTGAGCCACTGCCGAACGCGTGCGCTCCGTGGGAGCGGGCATTCGACAGGCTGGACACAATGTATCACGAAGCCCCGCGTTCGCGGAAGCGAGCCCCTGCCGGAACCAGCGCCGGCCCGGCCCCGCGGCAGCGCCTGGCCGACCGGGACAGCGCTGCTCGTCGCCTTAACAAGCGCGGCAGCACGGCGTCCCACCCAGTGGCTGGCAACGTGGTCGGCCGTCCTTCCTGGGGGATTCCATGCGACAATCCGTTCGCCACCTCATCCTCGGCGCTGCGATGTTCATCGCCACGCCGCTTCTAGCGCAGCAGCCGAATGGCGGCCCGCCCGACGGCTCCCCCGGGATGCGCCGTGGCGCAGGTGGGGCCACCATGCTGCTGGCCCATACGGCCGACCTCCAGCTCACCGACGCCCAGGTGGTGAGGCTCGCCGCCATCGCGCGCCGCGAAGGGGCGCAACGCAAGGCCATGCGCACCATGGTCGACTCGCTCCGGCGCACTCGTCCCGCGGCCATGCGGCGCGACTCGGCTGCCCTGGGCCGCATGACACCGCCGCCACAACTCACGGCGGCCATGACGAAGGCGCGCGACCAGCGCCGCGCAGACCTGCGCGATGCGATCACGGTACTGACGCCGGATCAACAGGCGCAGGCCTGGGAAATGGTCTCCGCCCGTGGCGCCAGGGCGCGAGGTGGCATGACGCGACGTGCGATGCGCCCCCGGATGGGCGGTGGCCGTTTGGGTGGCGGTATGATGCCTGGTCGCGCATTGCAGGGCGGTGGCCGCATGCAGGACCGTCCGCAGGACGCGGCACCGCCCGTTCGCCCGTTGCGCGCCCGGCCTCCGCAGCAGCGCCCGCCGGTGGAGGCCGAGCCGGCACCCTAACGTCATTCTGCTCCTTTCTTCCGGCGGCGAGTTGACCCCGCCGGGAGCCCGAGCGACTCTTCGCTCGTGCCTACACAACCCTTTCCAACCGATCCGGCCGACGTCGTCGCCATCACTGAATGGCTGATGCACATCGAGTCCACGAGTGGCTCCGAAACCGCGCTCGTGAACGCATTCGGCAATGCACTTTCCTCGCGCGGCTGGCGCGTGACGTTCATTCCCGTCACCGAGGGACGCTCCAACCTGCTCGCCACGAGCGGAGACGGACCATACGTCACGCTCTCCACGCATCTCGATACAGTTCCGCCCTACATCGCGCCTCGCCGTGACGACGCGCGCATTCACGGGCGCGGCGCCTGCGACGCCAAGGGCATCGCGGCATCCATGCTGTGTGCCGCCGAGCGGCTGCGACGAGACGCGGTGCCCATCGCGATGCTGTTCGTGGTTGGAGAGGAGACCCTCCATGACGGCGCCCACGCCGCCGACGACTGGCTCAATCGCACAGGCTTCCAGAGCTTGGCCCTCGTGAACGGAGAGCCCACCGAAAGCACCCTGGCACTTGGCACCAAAGGGGCCATGCGCGTCACGGTGCACACCGACGGGGAAGCGGCGCATTCGGCCTATCCTCATCTCGGCCGTTCGGCCACCAAATCCCTGGTGCACCTGCTCGCGGAGCTGGACGGGCTGGAACTGCCCACGGATGCCTTGTTGGGCGACACGACCATCAACATCGGGCGATTGTCGGGCGGCGTGGCCGACAACGTCGTCGCGCCCAGAGCGGAGGCGCGATTGATGGCGCGCGTCGTCACGCACGGCGACGACATTTGGGCACGACTCAATGCGTGGGCGGCAGGGCGCGCCCGACTGGAACGCGGGTCGGAGGTGCAGCCGGTACGCCTTGGAACACTACCAGGCTACGCTACATCCGTCGCGGCATTCGCTACCGACATCCCTGCCATGCCATCGTGGGGCACACCCTACCTGTATGGTCCGGGCTCCATTCACGTGGCGCATCGCGACGACGAGTTCGTGGAGATCGCGGAGTTGCACGCGGCAGTGGATGCGTACGACCGGATCGTGAGGCAGCTCATCGCCGCCTCCTGACGGTCATCCCGCCCCACTCGGCGACGGGTCGAGTTGGGGCTCGATAGCACCCGTAGCGCGATGATTGCCATTCGATGCCGAGATCGCGAGCGTCGGGCACTCGTGCACGAACCCGCCGTCCGCCGGCGACCAATCCACCACGCGCGATATCGGATAGGCCTTTCCGTGCTCGTCCAGGTTCATTGCCGACGGCGCGAGCGTCACGCAGGTGCCGCACCCCGTACACTGGTCGCGATTGACCGACAGCTCCACGCGGCGGCGCGGGAACACGCAGTGCCGATTGCCCCAGTATGACTCGAAGGTTTGCAGCGCATACATCGCGGCACGATACCCCTCCTCGATGCTGCCCTTGGTGTCTGCGAAGCTCAGCCAGTTGGCGTCATTCAGCTTGGGCCGAATGAGCACCATCGGCGGGCCATTCCATATCTGGAGCGGGTACTGCTGAAGGGCATGCATCATCATCGTGGCCGCGCGCATGTACAGGGTCGCGAAGCCCTGGGTGTCGGCGCGCGCGGTCTGTCCCGCATCGGAACTTCCCACGTCCACAGCGATGATCATGTCGGCAAACTGCGACACGATGGATGCCGGCAGGTTGTCCACCACACCACCGTCCACGCAGGTGCGTGTCCCCACATGGCCAGGCGGAAAGAAACCCGGCAGTGCGCAGGAGGCGTACACCGCGTCACGTACACTCACGGACTCCAGCCCCGGAAGGCCCCACACCACGCGAGCCCCCTGGTCGAGGTCCACCGTGTTCACGAGCAAGCGCTTGGGCAGCTCGGCAAACGTGCCTTCCGGGATGCCCCGTTCGCACAGCTCGCGCAGCGGCTCTTCCAGATAGATCGACCGCGACTGCATGCGGTCGAGCAGCATGCCGAAGTGGTTGACCCGGAAAAGGTCCTTGCGTCGCATCGCCTCCACCCGCGCCTTCATGGACGAAGGGCTGATTCCGCCGAGGTATGCCGCTGCGATGAGCGCACCCACGCTAGTGCCAGCGTATGTGTCAGGCTCGATGCCGAGCTCCTCGAGCGCCTGCAACACGCCGATGTGCGCGAATCCCTTGAGCCCCCCGCCGCCAAGGACGAGAGCAATGCGTCTGGTCACGGACGGTGCTCCTTTATGCGAATCCAGCGGCCTTGGCTTGTGCGGGAGGGAATTTCTGCCGCCAGCAATACTAACTCACGGATGCGCAAAACGTCCGGTGCGCTCAGGCACCGGACGTTCGCCATCACCCGCGATCCCTACTGGAGGTATTGATACAGTCCGATCAGTCCCACCACCGCGCCGCCAACGGAGATGGCGTAGCCCGCGCTGTTTCCGATGATCAGGCCCGTGAGCACCGCGGCACCGCCAACCACCATCAGGGAAACGCTCTGGCCATAGCCGCCGCTCTTGGGCGCCGCCGCGGACATCTCCTGCGACGGGCTGGCATGGCGAACACCCACCGCGGCTGCCGTTACCGTGGGTCCGACCGGAGCCGCCGTCACGGTTGCGCCGGAATCAGCGACGATGCTGGTTGGTGTCTGCGGCTGGTTTTGCGATGCATCCTGCGCGCGCAGTGGCGCGGCAATCAACACGGCGACGCCGAGTACGAGGAAATGTGGGCGGATGGAGAGGAGGCGAGCTGTCATTGCGATGTCCATGATCAGGGAGGCGGCGCAGCAGGTAGTACTGCGACGCTTCGTGATGTGTGGCGCCAGCAGGGCGCGAGATCTGGGTGGAGATACTGCCATTCCGTAATAGCTGCTCTGCGAACTTCGGGCCAGCCCGACTGAGCAGCGGATCCGGTGAGAGCCGTCACACCATTAAACACTCGCCCACGCGAGCCCGTCACCCGTGGCGCCGCGCGAGCGCGCGATCTAGTCTTGCTCACCAACGTTTTCCCCACGCCCCTCCGCCGTGACCGAGTCCGCTCCACCAAGCGCAGCGCCGAGCGAAACCAGGCTGATACGCGCAATCGGCACCTGGGGTCTCGCCGCCAGTATCGTGAACGTCACGGTGGGTGGGGGCATCTTTCGACTGCCCGGCAGTGCCGACGTGACTGGCCGGCTTGGCGCGGCGGCGCCGCTGGCCTACATCGCGTGCGCCATCGTCATGGGACTCATCGTCCTCTGTATCGCAGAAGCCGGCAGCCGGATATCCCTCACGGGTGGTCCATACGCGTATGTGGAAGCCACCTTCGGCCGATACATCGGCTTTCTCGTGGGTGTGCTGCTCTGGCTCATTGGCGCCACGGCCATTCCCGGGGTGGCGGGTCTTTTTGCGGACGCCGCTGCGCGCCTGATACCCGCATTGGGCTCTGCGGCGGGTCGCGCTTTCTTTCTTGCGGCGATGTTCGGGATCGTCACGCTCATAAATGTCAGCGGCGTGCGCCACGGCACCCGACTCAACTCCGCGCTCACGGTCGCCAAGCTCGCGCCATTGCTGCTCCTGCTCGGCGTTGGACTGTTTGCTGTGCATGGCGCGAACCTCAAGTGGAACGCGGGGTTTCCGCCGGCCGCAGACCTGTCTCGCGCGTCGGTCATCCTCATCTTCGCGTTCGCCGGAGTGGAGTCAGCACTCGTTCCCAGCGGCGAGGTGCGCGACTCCGCCCGTACAGTACCGCGCGCCGTGCTGCTCGCGATGGGCTTGATCACGCTGTTGTACGTGGGCCTCCAGGTGGTTGCGCAGGGGGTGCTGGGTCCCGCGCTGGTAGGCGACGCGACGCCACTGGCCAGCGCCGCCGGCGCCGTGTTCGGCTCCTGGGGCGTTGTGATGCTGTCCATGGGCTTCATGATTTCGGCGTTCGGATACCTGAGCGGGATGATGCTTGCCGTCCCGCGCGCCTTGTACGCATTCGGCCGCGACGGGTTTCTGCCACGGCAATTGGCCCTCGTGCATCCGCGCTTCCACACGCCTTGGGTGGCAATCGTCGTCCAGTCTGCGCTTGCCTGGATTCTCGCTGTCACCAATCGCTTCGAGGCGCTGGCCATCATCGCCAATGTCTCCGCGGCGCTGGTCTATCTCGGATGCGCGGCAGCGGCGTGGAAGCTCCGCCGCACCGCACCGGTGGTTGGTGGGGACGCGGGTTTCCGCGTGCCCGGCGGGGTATTGGTGCCGTGGCTGGCCGCGCTCGCGATCCTCTTCCTGCTCGCCACCGTCACCGGCAAGGAGTGGAGCGTACTCGGCGTGGTATTGGTCGCGGCCAGTGCGCTCTACGTCCTCGCCGCCCGCCGTGATACGCCCGTCACCGTCTCGCCCGAGTTGCAATGAGCGCCGATCCCCTGCTGCGCTTTCGCGATGAGTTTCCAATCCTGGCCACCAGCACCTACATGGTGTCGAACTCCCTCGGCGCCATGCCGCGCGAGGTACCGGCACGGCTGGCAGAATATGCCGAGCAATGGGCCACGCGTGGCGTGAGGGCGTGGGCCGACGGCTGGTGGAGCATGCCCGTTACGGTGGGCGACGAGATTGCACCGTTGCTTGGCGCTGGACCCGGTGAAGTCGCCATGGTGCCCAACGTCACGATGGCGCAGGCGCAGGTGTTCTCGGCGCTCGAGTACGAGAAAGGCGGTCGCGATACCATTGTGATGACCGACCAGGACTTTCCGTCAGTGCGATACGTGTACGACGAACTCGCGACCCGACTCGGCGCGCGCATCCTCGTGGTGCCGAGCGATGACGGTGTAGGAATCGACGAGGATCGGCTGATTGCTGCCATCGACGAGCGCACGTGCCTCGTGGCTATCTCGCACGTGTTGTTTCGCTCCGCATACGTACTCGACGCCCAGCGCATTTGTGCGCACGCCCATCGCATGGGCGCGCTCGTTTCCCTCGACGCCTATCACTCCGTGGGAGTCGTGCCGGTGGACGTGAACGCCATCGGGGCTGATTTTCTCACTGGGGGCGTACTCAAGTGGTTGTGCGGTGGACCGGGCGGGTCGTTTCTCTGGGTCAGGCCGGAGGTGAGTGCGCGCGTTGCTCCGGCGCTCACCGGCTGGCAGGCGCATGCGCACCCATTCGCGTTCGATCCCGAAATGACGTATGCCGGCGATGCGTGGCGTTGGCTCACCGGGACGCCGTCCATTCCCGCCCTGTTTGCGGCAACTGCGGGGCCGCGCATCCTGCGCGAGGCCGGCATGGATGGCATACGCGAGAAGAGTGTGCGCCAGACGTCACGGCTCATCGAGCTCGCCGACGCGCGAGGCTTTGCCGTCACAGCACCGCGCAACCCTGCCCGGCGCGGCGGTACAGTCGCGTTCGACGTGCCCCACGCGCGTGAGGTCGCGCAGGCGCTGCTCGCGGCCGACGTGATCGTTGACTATCGTCCGGGCGCGGGCATCCGGGTCGCACCGCATTTCTACACCAGCGACGACGAGGTCGAACTGGTGGTTGCCGCTATCGACGACATCCTCGCGAAGGAGTCGTGGAAGCGGTACACTGACCAGAGGTTGGTGGTCACGTAGCACCGCCGCACCGGCATTTCCTTCAATCAATCCACGGTCGCATGCCCCCAGCTGCAGAAAAATTCCGCAAGGCCTACGTCAACGTCGATCACCCGGCCGTCATCCTGCGCTTCGAGGACGGTCACGAGATTCGCGTGTCGCAGGGCAAGGTAAAGACCTTCGACGCCTATCGCGGCGAAGTCATTCGTGTCGTCGCGCTCTATGACCCCACGTCAAAAGACCGTGACCTGCTGGAGTCCGTTCGCGCCGAAGACCTTCCGGACGCCGAGCCGCACGAATCTCGATGACAGGGCGGCGTGGCCGGCTGGCGTTGCTGCTGGCATTGGCCGCGACGCCGCGCGCAAGCGCGCAGAGTGGGCGCGCTACATCACCTCCCGAATACCAGCGCGCCGATACGGCGGCGCTCCATCGCACGTTTGAGTCCCTGGCGAGCGCGCACCATGGCGTGGTGGGTTACACGGTGTTCAACCTGGACACCGGCGAGCGATTCGAGCGCCTGGGTGACGAGACGTTCTCCACCGCGAGCCTGATCAAGGTGCCCATTCTCGTCACCGTGTTCGACCTGGTGGAGAAAGGCCAGCTCTCGCTTGACGATCCGCTCACCGTGCTGAAGCTGGACAAGGTTGGCGGCTCGGGCCAACTCCAGTTTCTTCACGACAACGCGACCGTCACCGTACGCGATGCGGCGTGGTTGATGATCACGCTGAGCGACAACACGGCCACCAATCTCCTGCTCGACCGCATCATCATCCGTCGGGTCTGGGACAAGATGGAGAAGCTGGGGCTGCCACACACCAAGGTTCACTCCAAGACCTTTCTCCGAAACTCCAGCGTGGCGATGGACAGCTCGGTGAAGTACGGCCTGGGCGTGACCACCCCCAACGAGATGACGAAGCTGTTCGCGCTGCTCGCTGACGGTCGCGCGGTGAGCCCGAAAGCGGACAGCACCATGCTCGACATCCTCGCGCACAACGTCACCTTCGACAAGCTTCAACGGTACGTGGACGGGATGGACGTGCCCCACAAGACGGGCGAGACGGACCAGGTGCGCGCCGAGTGCGCGCTGTTCCCGCTCCAATCGCGTGTCGTGGTGTGTGCGCTGACCAAGGAGAACGTGGACAAGCGGTACATGATCGACAACGAGGCGCACGTGATGATGGCGCACATGGGTGACGCCGTGGTGCATGCGTGGCCACGGCGTCCGCAGTCTTGACTGCCATTCGCGTCGTTTCCGGCGTTGCAGCCGCACTTGCGGCGGGGCGTCCGGTCGTCGCCCTCGAAAGCTCGGTCCTGGCGCAGGGGCTGCCCGTGCCGGAAAACCGAGCCGCCGCCGAGCGGATGATGCGAGGCGTGGAAGGGGGCGGTGCGCTGCCAGCAATCACGGCGGTCGTGCGCGGCGTCGCCACACTCGGACTGGAGCCAGGCGAACTCGAGCGATTCCTTGCCCGCGATGGTGTACGGAAGGTTTCCGCACGTGACCTGCCCGTTGCCATCGCGCAACGGGCCGACGGCGCGACCACCGTTGCGGCCTCGCTCTGCATTGCGTCCGGAGCAGGCGCGCACGTGTTTTCCACCGGGGGCATCGGGGGAGTGCATCGCGACGCCCCGTTCGACGAGTCCGGCGATCTGGCCGAACTCGCGAAGACGCCCATGGTGGTGGTGTGCGCAGGCGCCAAGTCTATCCTGGACCTGCCGGCGACGCTGGAACGCCTCGAGACGTTCGGAGTGACCGTGGTGGGATACCGGACCGATGAACTGCCGGGCTTCTTCACCACGAGTACGGGCCTGCGCCTTACTGCACGCGCGGACACGCCGGATGATATCGCGGCCATTTACCGTGCGGGGCGCGCGCTGGGTCGTCGGCAGGCCACGCTCGTGGTCCAGGCGCCGCCGGGGGCGGTGGCCCTGCCCCGAGAGCTGGTGGATGAGGCGGTGTCCGCGGCCCTGGCGGAGGCACGAGCGTCGGGCGTCTCTGGGGCTGCGACCACCCCTTTTTTGCTCGACGCTGTGCTCCGGGCAACGGGCGGGCGATCTTTATTGACGAATCTCGGATTACTGGAACAGAATGCCGCACTTGCGGCCCGGATCGCGGTCGCCATCCAGGCGGGCGTCGATACTTCTCCTTAAGCTGGGGGCATCATCCCGGGCACGATAGGAGGGGCTCGGCCCGGCGCGAAAACTTGGCTTCAAATAGAGGTGTCAAGCCGTTGAACTTGCCGGTCACCAAATGGTACAATAGTTCAACCCTCACGAGCAGGAGGCTTTCGTACCCATGGCCACTCCGTTCCTGAGTTCCGAAGAGTACGACGAGCGCGCACACCAGCTGTACAACGAAGGTCAGTACGACGATGCGTTGTCCGTGCTTCGCGAAGGGCTCGCACTCTACCCCAATTCGGTGGAGTTGCACATCGGCGTAGGGTACGCCCGTCTGGCGCGTGAGGAATACGCGTGGGCACGCCGGAGCTTTGAGGAGGCCCTGGTGCTTGAGCCCGAGCACGAGGACGCATTGGCCGGACTGGGGGAAACGCTGCTCAAGTTCGGACTTGAAGATGCCGCACTCCGCTGCTTTCGGCGCACGCTCGAATTGGGCTACGCCGATGACCTCGACCTGATGTTGCAGAGCGGACGGGCGCTCTTTCGGGAAGCGTCCACGCGCGATCGTCGCGAGCTGTTCTCCGCCTCGCAGGAATTCTTTGAGGTCGCGGTGCAGCAGGCTCCCGACAGCGCGGAAGCCATCGCGTGCGTCGGGTACGCGCAGCATCGCCTCGGCGAAGACGACGCGGCCGTCGTTTCGCTGCGGAAGTCACTCCAGGCGGACAACGAGCACGCCGAGGCGCGCATCTATCTCGCCAACGTGCTGTACGACCGCGGCGACTACGATGCGGCACTCTATCACTTCGAGCGCACCACCACCGAGGACCACTGGGACGAACTGGGGATCTGGCGCCTGATCGAACTCAAGCGCGCCGCGCGCAAGCTCGACGAACACGATCCCGAACTCAAGCCGTGGGAAGAGCGCCTTCAGGAGTTGGGAGGTGAGCTGGACGACATCGACGAGCTCTTCATCGAAGTGGACGGCGCGGTTGCGGCCGAAAGCGGAGACGTGGAGGTCGCACGCGGCCAGTTCGAGCTGTTCGGCACGCTTCTTTCCTCACTCGCCGGCACGAAGGCGCAGGACGCGAGCTCGACCGACGACGTCTTCTCGGTCGCGCACGAAGTCCTGACGTCCGATGGTCAGCAGCTCACCGGCTCGTGGGAGGACATCGTGCGTTCGATGGAACAGGGTGATTCGCAGGCGGGACAACATCCCACCTTGCAGGATTTCATGGTGCGAGTAGCCAGGCAAGCCTATCGCGACACGGGCATTCGCGTGCCCAGTCACGACGTCGAGTTGTTCGTCCGCGGCAGCGCTGAGGCGGGGCTTCTGCGAATCGTCCGGTGACGGGCGGTTCGCAGCGCGCCGCGCTCGACGCGGTGCATTCGGCGCGCCCCATCGTGGCGCGATTGAGCACGTCAGCCGACAAGGAAGATCTCGCCGCCGACATCATCGAATCATGGACCGCAGTCGAAACAGGACTGCGGTCACTCCTCGGTGGATCGGCACTCACCGGCCCAGCGCTCATTCGCGAGTTGCGGCAGCGGCAGTTTCTCTCGCTCGATCAGGCCAATGCGCTGGCGGAATTCCACGCCGCGCGCGAACGCGCCGGCAGCACAGACTATGCGCCAACGGAAGCCGACATCAACGCCACGCGCGCCGCGTTCCTGAAGCTCGAGTCGGGCCTCATGGGCGCACCGGAGTCTGGCATGTCCGCTCCGTCGCGCAATCCGGCGGCCGATGATACCGCCGCCGCGGTCATCCCGGGTGTCGGGACGCCACCCGCTTCCACGTTGACGGGAGGACCAGGCATGCGGCGCTCAAACGGGCCACCCGTGCTCTACCTCATCATTGGTGCTGTGGTACTACTCGGCATCATTGGCGGGGGTTGGTACATGTTCGCCGGCCGCGGCGGATCCAGTGCCTCCTACCAGCAGGGTGTTGCGGCGTACAGCGAAGGCCGGCGGGAAGCTGCAGAGGGCGCTTTTCACAAGGCAGCGCTCGATGCACCCGGAGATCCAATGCCGCATGTGTACCTCTCACGCATGGAACGCGAGCGTGGAAACTTGAACAACGCCAACACAGAAGCCGTGAAAGCCGTGGAACTCGGTCCCGCAAGCGCGCCGGCATTGCGCGAGCTGGCGAGCGTGCTGTTCGCGCAGCAGAACTTCGACGGCGCGCGCACCTTCTACACGCGCGCTGTAAAAGCGGACAGCAGCGACCGCCTCGCGCAGGGTTTCCTGGGATGCTCACTCGTGCGATTGGGTCGTGTGCCCGAAGGGCAGCGTTGGCTCGACCGCGCCGGCACCGGGGCCTGGAGCGCATGCGTTCCGCCGGCCGGCGCACCAGGGCCAGTGACGCGTGGCCCGTGAGGCGCGCCCGGGCGATTTCGTGATCTCGTTCTCCAGAGTCAGCAAGCACTATCGCAGTTTGACTGGTCGCGAAGTACGTGCCCTCTCCGACTTCACCCTCGACATTCGCGAGGGTGAAGTATTCGGGCTCGCCGGCCCCAATGGGGCGGGCAAGAGCACGCTCATCTCCCTGCTGCTCGGCTTTCTCGGACCCACCGAAGGCACCATCACCATCGACGGGTTGGAGCCGCGGCGCTATGTGGAATCGCGCGGCATCGGCTACCTGTCCGAACTCGTGAACCTTCCGGCAACGTGGAAGGTGAGCGACGCACTCGAACGATATGGCCTGCTGGCTGGCGTGCCGAGGGAGTTGTTGGGTGCACGCGTGGCGCAGGTCATCGAGCAACTTGGCCTGGAGGAACACCGGCGCAAGCGCGTTCGCCAGCTGTCGAAAGGCAACCTGCAACGACTTGGACTCGCGCAATCGTTGCTTTGCGAGGAGCGCGTGGTTGTGCTGGACGAGCCAACGCACGGGCTCGATCCGCTGTGGACGCAGCGTTTTCGCGATATCGTGGAGGGGATGCGGCGTCCCGACCGCACCATCCTCATCGCATCACACAATCTGGATGAACTCGCACGCATTGCTGACCGCGTCGGCATCATCGACCGCGGACAGCTGCAACGCATCGTGGACGTGCGCGCCACCGAGCGCGACGTCGCCGAGGGTGCGCCATATCGCCTGGTCATTACCCGCGGAGAGGAACTGGTGGCGCTGCAGTTTCCCACCGCGCGCGCCATCGGTCGCGGCGAGTTCGAGTTGCAGGGTGAATCGCTTGAGGTCATCAATGCCGGTATCGCCACACTCATTCAGAACGGTGCGCTCGTGAACGCCATGTTCCCCGTCCACTCGGCGCTCGAACAACAATTTCGCGAGGCGGTGGGCGCGCCGGAGGACGAACGATGAGTGCTCCGGCGGTCGTGACCGCCGCGACGGCCGCGGATGTTCGTTCGCGGCGTGGCTTGGTGGGCTGGTACGGCCTCTGGCAACTGCGCGACTACCTCATGGATCGTGGCGCTTCCACGCTCATCGTCCTGAGCCTGTTCGGATATCTGGGTATTGCACCGGGCATGGCGATGATGAAGATGCGACTGGAGCGCGTCTCGGCAAACGAGATCGCCAAGTCGGGGGGGATCGACGCATTGCGCGCGGCAATGCGCCACGACGTCACGGTTGGATTCCTTGCCAACTTCCTGGGTGCCGTGGTGTTCGTGGGTGCGGTGTTCGCCATGCAGGGCATCGTCGCGAACGATCGGAAGCAGGGATACTATCGCTTCCTGTTCGCCAAGCCCGTGGCGCCGTCGCGTTTTTACGGACAGGCGTTCCTCATTCACTGGGCTGGCTTCACCGCGCTCGTGTCCGGAATGGCGTTGATTTTCGGCGCATTGGTGGAGCCGGTTCTCAGCGTGCACCTTGTCTCGGCACTGGCGGTGATGTTCCTCATGTACGCGGGGATCGAGTTCCTGCTCTCGTCCGTTGCGCGCTGGGACTGGATGTCGCTCGTTGCCGTGACCGTGGCGTCCAGCTTCCTGTGGGACAGGTACGGCCTGTCCACCTCCATCGTGGCGAAGCTGCTCTACCTGCTGCCCCCGCTCCATCGCACATCCGAAGTGTACGCAGCCGTCGCGAAAGGCAGTTCGTTGCCCTGGCACCTGCTCGGATGGTTCGGCGGCTATGGTACGGTGTGCGTGGTCGCCGCGCTCTTCGTCCTCCGATATCGTCGTCTCGCCATCGTCTAGCACATGACTCCTTCAGATCTCGCCGTGGCGCTCGATCCCGCAACGGTTCGGCGCACTGTCCTTCCCAACGGCCTCACCGTCCTGGTGCGACGCGACCCATCCGCGCCTGTGGTGGCCATCGTTACCTACGTGAAGGCCGGTTACTTCGACGAGACCGATGACGTCATCGGGATCGCGCACGTGCTGGAGCACATGTTCTTCAAGGGCACGCCGCGACGGGCCGTTGGTGAGATCGCGCGTGAGACCAAGTCGGTGGGCGGCTACCTCAACGCCGCCACCATCTACGATCACACCGTGTACTACACGGTGCTTCCGTCGTCCGGCTTCGAAACTGGTCTCGACGTGCAGTTCGACGCGTACGCGAACTCCATCATCGACGCGGACGAACTCGCGCGCGAACTGGAGGTCATCATCCAGGAAGCCAAGCGGAAGGCGGACAATCCCGGTGCCGTTGTCACGGAGACGCTGTACGAGCTGTTGCACGATCGCCATCGGATCCGTCGCTGGCGGATTGGAAGAGAGCCCGGACTCCGCACGCTGAACCGCGACGCGATGCTGCGCTTCTATCGCAACTTCTATCATCCCGGCAACACGATACTCACCATCGTGGGCGACGTGGACATCGACGACGCGATGCGTGAAGTGACCGCGCGTTACGGCGCACTGGCGGCGGGGTCGCCGGTATTGTCGCCGGGACCAACGGAAGAAGGAGTGGCGGGCTTTCGCTATCGCGAGTGGACGGGCGACATCGGCCAGTCGCAGGTGGCGATGGGGTGGCGAACGCCACCCACAATCGACCCGGCAACGCCGGCGCTCGACATCCTTGCCATGGTCCTCGGCGGCGGCCGAGCGTCGCGCCTGTATCGCGCCGTGCGTGAGCAGAAGCTTGCGACGTCTGTGTCGGCATACGATTACACACCCACCACGCTGGGCGTCTTTGTCGTTCATGCGGAGACGCCGCCGGAGCACGCGGCAGATGCGGCGCGCGCAATCTGGGCCCAGCTTCGCGCGCTCCGCGACGAGGGAGTATCAGAGGCGGAAGTAGTGCGAGCCAAGCGGTTGTACGAGTCGGGATGGGTTCGTCGCCTGGAGGACATGGAAGGGCAGGCAAACTATCTCGCGGAGTGGGAAGCGCTTGGCGACTGGCGGCGGGGCGAGGAGTATCTCGCGCGTGCACTGGCCGTGACCCCGGAAGAATTGCAGTCTCTCGCGCGCACGTTCCTCGATCCGGACCAGGCGGGCATCGTGCTGTATCGTCCCAAGGGATCCAGTGAAGTGGCCACGAGCGCGGAAGCGATGCGTGCACTGCTGGACGGGGCGGAAAAGGCGGAGGTCACGCCGCCGTCGTTGCCGACGGAACCGCCGCCTGCGCTGCGTACACGACTCCGCATC
Organism: bacterium; assembly: GCA_040003455.1. GTDB lineage: Bacteria > Gemmatimonadota > Gemmatimonadetes > Gemmatimonadales > Gemmatimonadaceae > AG11. The sequence goes on along the minus strand of JBDUCM010000013.1, from coordinate 33,405 downwards.
GAGCGCGAAGAGGCAGGAGTCCGCGTGTATCGCACGGAGCAGGGCACGCCGTTGCTCGTGCGACGAAAGGCTGGTGCGCTGATGCATGCGGGTGTCTACGCGCTTGGCGGCGCGCGCGAGGAACCCGCAAGTGAAGCGGGGCTGACGTCGATGCTGGTGCGTACGTCGCTGAAGGGCACGACCACGCGCAGCGCGGAACAGATCGCGGAGGAGGGCGAACTGCTTGGTGGCAGCGTGAGCGGCGGCGCCGGAAGCGAGAGCTTCGGCTGGTCCATCAGTGTGCCGATGCGCTATTCGGCCGAAGCGATCACCCTGCTGGCCGACGTCGTGCAATCACCCACCGTTCCAGACGAGGCGCTCGAGACGGAGCGGAGCATCGCGCTGAGTGATCTCGTGGCGGTGCGCGACGACATGTATCGCTATCCCGTTCGTCTTGCGACGGAGGCCGCGTGGGCCGGCCATCCGTATGGCGTGCCGACGTCGGGAGACGAGGTGACATTGCGGCGGATCACCGCGGAGCGCATTCGGGAGTGGCATCGTACGCGCTTCCTGAATGCCCCGTCGGTGCTGGCCATCGTGGGCGATGCCGATCCGGACGAGCTGGCCGGGATGATGGCGTCGCGTTTTTCCGAGTTGGTGGGCGGCGACCTCACGCCGATGGACGCCCCGACATGGCCGGCAGGCGTGGTCCAGCGCGTGGAGCAGCGCGAGAAGACGCAGACCGCGCTTGCGTTGTTCTTTCCCGGCCCGTCACGCACGAATCCCGCACGCTTTGCCACGGCGATGATTGCAGGTGTTGCCAGTGGTCTCGGCGGCCGCTTCTTCGATGAACTGCGCGACAAGCAGTCGCTCGGCTACACGGTACACGCGTTCGCGAGTGAGCGCGTGTTGTCCGGCATGTTCGGAGCGTACATCGCCACTGGCCCGGAAAAGGAGGAGATTGCGCGGCGCGGGCTGTTGCGCGAGTTCGAGAAGCTGCGCGAGTCGCCGGTCACGGCCAAGGAGCTGGCGCAGGCGCAAACCTACGCCATTGGCACGCATGCCATCCGTCAGCAGAGTGGAGGGGCGGTCCTGGCGGACATGATCGACGCCTACCTCTTCGGCGAGTTGAGGGAGCTGTCGGAGTTCGATGCGCGCGTGCGGGGAGTGACTGCATCGGAGATGCAAACGGTGGCGAGGGAATACTTCGATGAAAATCGAAGGGTGGAAGGCATCATACGCGGAATAGCCAAAGCCGTGTAGCACGCCGTACGGCGTTGCGCGTGCGGCGTGGGCGTGAAGCGATCGGTTACAGCGTTCAAGCACCAGCCCGAACGTTCAACGGCCTGGGCAACCACGGGTTGCTGATCACTATTTCGGAACCGCTCCCCGGGTGGCCAGACACGGCCCGGAGACGGAAAAGGCTTCCCGTCAGCGCCGCATGATTCTGTGTTAGGGAACCAGAGTAGACTGACCTCGAACGAGAGAAGGGGCCCGCGTGGCCAGCGAGCGCCTTCCTTCTTTCAGGGCTGGCTGTTGCGCGATGACACACGACCGTCGCCCGTTCAATTGTCCCTGCACTCCGATCAGCGAGCCCTGATGCTCTGTCAGCGAGCGCTGATGCCCGGTTAGCGTGCCCTGTCGTCCGTCCAACGACGCCATGTGTAGTGACAACGCATCCTGTGTGTAGCGTCAACACACCCCAACATTCGGTGAACGCGCCCTGGGCGTACTTTCCAACGCCCCAATGTGTAGCTGCAACGCACCCTGGGTGTGCCGTCAACGCCTCCACGCGCTCGATGAGCGAACTTCGACGTCCGTGCAACGAGGTCGATCACCTGTTCAATCGGCACTGTGTGTAGGATGAACGCAACATGCGTTGCTCGTCAACGTACTTTGTGCCGTCCGCATCGCACTTTGGCGCGCCTGCAGAGCACATCGCGCGTCCCGCAACGAACTTCAATGCGGCGCGAACGCCACATCTCGTTGTTTCGCCGTGTGCCTCACGCCCACGTCGCACGCGCGCGGCCGCACGGACACGCCGTACGCCTCACCCCCGCCGTTCCCCTCACGTCCACGCCGTACGCCCGCCGCCGCGCGGACACGCCCCCCCCCCGCCCGCCGCACGGAGGTGTGCAGCCGTGAGCCCCGTTCGACGCGAAATACGCATCTGACAGGAGACAACCCACTTTCGACGCCGGAGGTCTTCCGTATCATGCGCATCCTCACTGCATTGGCGAGTGTCACCCTGCTCGCCTCCACCGCCTCCGCCCAGACGTTTGGCGGGTACCAGATGCAACTCAATGGGTCAGGCGGCAACTCGTCGCCTCAAGTTGTGAGCGGAAAGCTCCAGCTCATCAATGATCTGTATGGCGCTGCATCCTCCGCCTTCACGACAACCACCTTCAACTTCACACCGGCAACGGCGTTCTCCACCTCGTTCACACTGCACTACGCCTACACCTCCGATGTCTTCGGCTTCGGCGGCGGCGGTGATGGCATCGCATTCGTCATGCAGGGCGGGGCGGCAACCGCGCTCGGCAGCGGCGGGTACGGCGTTGGCTACGATGGCATCGCCAACAGTCTCGGCGTTTCGTTCCGCTCCTTCTGGAACGACGCCTGGATTGGCTGGGACAACAGCGCATTTCAGCAGGCCGTCGCGGGGGCCCCGGCCGGGCTCTTGATCGGGCCCGGTGACGATTTCACCGTCGCGGTAAACCTGGCGTACGACGGCGCGAACAACATGTCCGTGGGCTACGCTACCTCGCGCGGGACGACCTTCGCCCCACAATCATTCGTTGTCGATCCCACTTTCCTCGGCAACACCGTTCGGCTCGGCTTCACCGGTGGCTCCGGCGCGGCAACACAATTCGGCGAAGTTGACAACTGGTCGGTGTCCGGCCTGACGCAGACCACAACGACGCCGGAACCGGCCACGTTCGGACTGTTCGCCTTCGGCGCGTCAGGCATCGCGGCCTTGGCCCGTAGACGCCGGAGCGGCCAGGACGCCTAGCGGAGCGGAGTGGACTGAACTCGAGTGAAGCGGAGGGGCGCCGGCAGTGACCGCCGGCGCCCCTTTGCGTTCGTCGCGACGCCGTGCATCATTCGACCATGACTGGTGTGAGAGGCGCGGGAAGAGGCGTAGGGACGGAGCGCGCGGGCCGCCCCCAACGGACCTGGAGGTTGGCAAGGGTGAGCGGCTTGAGCCGAATGCTGTACCTGTGCATCCGCACCAGCGCGTGCCTCGCAACTGTGATCGCGCTGATCGGCTGCCAGGATACCGTCGGCCCGGTCACCTCATTGACCCTCGCCGCCGACCTGCCTGACACTCATCAGGTACTCTTCATGACCGTGGGGCAACAGGGTACCGCCATTTCCGGCACGGCGCGGCTGGACGAACTCAAGACGGTTGGCAGCGAGTCGATGACCGTGGCTGGAACGCGAACGGCCGACACGATTACCGTCACCTTTCAACGGGCATCCAAGACCCCGTTCACGTTCAGCGGTTGGTACGTCTCCGCGGGGACGGTGCTCAAGGGCACGCTGAACGGCGCCGAATTCGATCATGTTGCGGCGTCGTTTACGTACAAGTAAGGGAACCACCGGAAGAGGCGACCCTGATCCACAGTTGACACAGCGTCACCCTGCACGCAACGTCTGCGCACACCACCTAGTTCATGGAGTAACAATGCGCAGATTTTTCGTGCTCTCGTTGGCGGTGCTGTCGGCGTGCGCTTCTTCCGGACGGCCTGAACCTGCCACGCCGGTCTCGGAAACGATTCGGTTGAACGGCGGGGCGGCAGGCAGCTTGACCCTCAGTCCTTCGTCATCCGCCGGGGAGACGTCAGTTGCGTTCGCCCTCGACAAGGTGTGGAGCGTGCTCCCGACCGTGCTCGACACCCTCGGTATTCCCATCGGACTACTGGATCCGGCGCAGCATATCGTGGGCAACGCGGGCTTCAAGCTACGGCGGCAGATGGGTGGTGTACTATTGAGCCGCTATTTCAACTGTGGCGAAACACAGATTGGGCCGAACGCCGACAGCTACGACATGTACCTCGTAGCGAACGTCCATTTGACCCCTGCCTCCGATGGAACGACAACCATCGAGACGAGCATGGACGCGTCTGCGCGTCCGATTTCATTCTCACAGGCGTTCACGCGCTGTACTACCAAGGGCGAACTCGAGAAGCGCATCGTGGACGGCGTGAAAAAGCGGCTCGATAAAATGCCGGGCATGGGGATGCGTTAGCCACCCACCCGCTGCTGCGTCTTGAGTGCGGCGGGGGTGGAATCGGGCGCTGCCGTCTCGCGCAGTCCCTTCACCGCGCGCATGATCGCGAACGCCACTCGACGAAGGTGCCCATCCGCTGCGCGGACGCCGCGGATGGTTCCATAGTCACCGGCCTCTGAAACGACCAACCCCTTGATTGCAGGGCGGCTCGTTGCCCAGGCCAGGGCGTCCCAGACAGCGCGTTCCTGGCTGGCCTCGCCGTGCGCCTCGGGAAAGCCTCCCGACGCAAAGACCCAGTGATCCTTGATGGATCGCGACTCGCGCATCCAGCGGTCCGCGGCGCCGCGAGCGGCGTCAATGGTGCTCGCTCCGGATGCCGAGGGGTAGAGCGTGAAACCTGGTACGTCGATGGGTGAACCCGGTGCCGCCGCCCACGCGTAAAGTGTGCTATCCCGGCGGTCGTACGCGGACGCCGTCACGCCGATACGCACCTTCCGATCGAAGCGCCGAGCCTCCGCAGCGGCATGCGTGAGGTAGTCCTTCCAGAACTGAGGCGGGCGCAGGCCCGCAGCCCTGGTCCCCGCACCATAGGGGTCTTCGGCGGGCAAAAGCATGTCGGGACGGAGACGTCGCACAATGGGGCCGATGCTGCGCAAACGCCGGATCTCGCTGAAGTCGCGCCCCAAAAACGGCACGACCCCCGTCTCATAGCCCATTGTGACGATGAGCTGTGTGCTGTCGCTGCGCAGTAGTTCCAGAGTGTGTGCCAACGAGTCCAATGCCTGCTTGTCCATCAGCTCCGGCACCACGGTCACGCTCACCACCGTAACGCCGAGGCTGTCGGCCAGGGCAAGGTCGTTCCGGATGGAGACCGGCGGCGGGCCTCCGTCGAGGTTGGGAAAGATCTTGAGCCCCACATCGAAGTCGCTGGCCGGGCGCTCCTGCAGCTTTTCCTTTTGAGCGTCGTGCAGGTTGTATGATGCCACAGCCTTGTCGGCTGCCGGAAGCTGCGAGAGCACCAGGCCGATCCATACAAGGGCCACCACGGCAAGAAACACGCGGAAGCTCGCCGCCGAGCGGCGCAGCGCAGGGAACGCCGGCGCGGTCATCGGGACGAAGAAGAACAATGGCGACGCGATGATGACTGGCGACTGGGTCACGAAGGCGAAGGCCGCGCCAACGGCCGTCAGGAAGATCAGCGCGATGTCTGGCAGCGTTGCGCCGTGCGACGCCGCAAACCGCAGGCAGGCGTCGATGGCAATGACGATGTCGTACAGCGTGATGAAGAATCCAAGAAAGGGATTCACCAGCCGCCGTGTCGCCGCGTAAAGCGCTTGTGCCGCAAACAGCACGACTGTGAGTGGCCAGATCCAGTCCACCGCGGTGACCGAGCGCCCGGTAATCGCATCGGACACGGCGAGATGGATGAGTAGCGCGGGCAGGAGGAGGAAACCCGCGAGCGCGGTGATGAACACGAATGGGCGCGGCAGTGTGGCGCCCTGTACCTGCGAGATGCGGCTCGTGAGCACCACGTCCCACAGGAGGATCACGGCAACGAGCAGCAGTTGCGCGACAGGCAGAAAGGCGCGCATTTCAGCCGCGCGTTCGCGATTCGCTGGTGACGCCCGTAGGCACCAGCCGGCGAATGAACACATCGAGCGCCTTCGCCACGCCGGCGTCACCGCGCCCGATCACATCCACCAGCGCAAGCTTTCGGTCGGGAAACGAATGGATGCTCAAGTGGCAGGGATCGAGGAGGAGCACCGCCGAGATGCCACCGGCGGGTGCGACGCGCACGATCGGCGCTCCTGTGGCTTGCAGCCCGGCGGCGCCAGCTGCGGCAATGAGCAGCCCGGTCAGCAACGCGGCATCGCGGAGCGCACCTGAGCCCACGCCGGCAAGCTCGGCACTTACGTGCAGAAGGCTCTCGGTTGCCGCCACTTATGGTTGCGCAGCGGGAGCGATTGGTGCGCGCGCTGGCTGTCCGGCCGCGCGGGCGAGGGACCGATGCCCATTGGCGCCGACCGCGCGGACCGCAGCCCATCCGTCATCGAGCGGGAAGTCGAGCTGGTGCCGCAGGGCGCCGGTCACCGGAATCACGCGCTCCCACGTGGGCGATGTGGTGCGGCGAACCAGCACTTCGTAGCTCATGGCGCCGGGCACAGCCTTCCAGGTAAGAGTCCACGCCTGTCCCCCCGACGCCGCGTTTTCGCGGCGCGCCAGCACGGAGTCGGGCGCGGCCGGTGCGGACGCGAGCGACACCAGGGTGGCGGCATTGAGGCGTGCCACCTGCGCGATGTAGCCGAAATTCACGTGGGCGAGGTCGTCGGTCGGAAGGTGCTGTCGCTTGTAGTTCTCCAACCGTTCCGTAAAGCGAAGTCCGGGCCAGCCCGCCGCGACATACGGGCTGTGGTCACCGCCGCGTCCGATGCGATCCAGCCGGAAGACGGGGACGATCTCGAATCCGGGGAGGTACTGAGCACCCAATCCCCACACGTACCGGCCCAGTTCGCGACTTCCCGAACTGTCGGGGTCGGCGGCGTAGATCCGTACGCTCGTGGAATCCACGCTCCCGTCTTCTGCCACGACATTACCCACGATGTCATCCGTCATGCCAGCGATGACCTGCTTGCCCTGTGCCTTGAGACGCTGGGCCAGATGTGTGGCGCCCAGCAGTCCCTGTTCCTCCGCCGCGTGGAGGACGAAGATGATCGTGGCATCGAGCCCCTTGGGGTAGCGGTGCGAAATCACCCGGGCGAGCTCCACAACGGCCGACGTTCCCGAGCCGTCGTCGTCTGCTCCCGGTGAGGTGTTGGTGGAGTCCACACCGCCATTGGGCGGCACGCTACAGACACACGAGTCGTAGTGGCCGCCGAGCACGATGACACGATTGGTGTCGCGGCCGGGAAGGATTCCCAGCACGTTGACGATGTTGGCTGACGCGCGTTGCGGGTGCCGCTGCACCTGGATGACGGCGGCGTCGTACTCGACGCGCAAGCAGCCTGCGCAGTCGCGGCTGGTCTGCTGCAACTGTGAAAACAACCATCGCCGCGCCGCTCCGATGCCGCGCGTGGACGAGGTAGTGTCGGAGAAGGTGTTGCGCGTGCCGAACGACACCAGCGCGGAGTCGGTGGCGCGGATGCGCGCCGGCGATACGTCGGTGAGCGCTGCGGCGAGCGCGGCGTCGCGCGCGAGGCCGATGCGGGTATCGCCAAGCCACCCGGTAGTGGCCGGGATGATGGCAAGGTTGCCGCCGGGCACCACGCCGACCGTGGTGGTGGTGACGGCTTGCGTGCACGCCGCGAAGAGCACGCACGTAACGACGAGGAATTTTCGTGAAGGGCGCATGCACCCAAGATGGCAGAAATCCTGCCGGCGTGCACGGCGCGCGCCGGCACCCCTCGGGAGAACGCGGCTGGAACGCCGCTACAACGCCGCTAGAACATCGACATCGCGAGGAACGACCGGAGCGAATCGTTCGTGTTCCGCAGCCTGTTGCTCAACAATCGCGTCACCGACCACAAGACCTTGTACGCCATCTCGCGGTTGAAGTCGAGCAGCATCTCGAAGTCGGGGCGCGTGATGGTGAGCACGGTGGTGCCGCCATTGGAAATGGCGTGGGTGGAGCGGTCGTGGCGGTCGAACACGGCCATTTCGCCGAACAGTGCACCAGGCTTCAACACGGCCAGCGCTTCCTCCCCGCTGCCCGGGACGTCGCGGGAGATACGCACCTCGCCTTCCACTATGAGATAGAGCCGGTTGCCGGCCTCCCCCTCACGAAAGATGTACTCGCCGCTGACAAATTTCTCCTCCCGGCAGACCTCGGCAATCTCGGAGAGATCGGCGTCATCGAGATCCTTGAAGATTGCGACATTCTTGAGCAAGGTAATCGAGTCAGACATGCGGCTTCGCAGGTGACGTGGAAGACTGGAACACCCGGGGGATATCCGGGTTCGAGCACGCACGCGCCGGGATGGGAGGCACCGCGCGAATGCGAGCGATTATCATTCTCTCACCGATGATGACCATCCGCCGCACTCTGGGTAACATCCCGAACCTGCTTTCGTGTTCGCGCGTCGTGCTCGCGGGCGGTTTTGTGGCGTTGGGCAGCAGCGAGGCGCGCGTGGGCCTCATCGGTCTCGCCGCGGTGACGGACTTCCTGGATGGGTGGCTGGCGCGTCGGGTGCACGCCACTTCCCGCTGGGGCGCCATGCTCGATCCCATCGCGGACCGGGTGTTCGTGCTCACGGTGGTGGGCACCTTCCTGTTTACGGGTGCCCTCGGCACGACCGCATATTTCATCCTCATCGCCCGCGACCTTGCCACTGCCGTGGGATTCCTCGTGGCGCGCGTGATTCCCTGGTTACGGCCGGTGCAGTTCAAGGCACGGATCCTGGGCAAGGTGGTCACGGTCCTCCAACTGCTCACGCTGGCGGTGGTGCTGGTGATGCCCCGCGCGGTCACGTCGCTGTTGGCTTGCGTTGCGGTGGCGTCAGTACTGGCTATCGCGGACTATACCCTGGCGCTGTGGCGCGCTCGCGCGCAGTGAAGTTCGGGATCGTGCTGGCCCTGGCGCTCGTTCTAGCACTTCCGGCCCGGGGTCAGAGCACTGCCGAGGGGTCTGTCCGCGGCGAGGTACGGGTGGACGCGATTGCGGAGCGCTCCACGACAGCGGTCCAGGGGGGTGCGGGTGTTCAGCTTCCGGCGGGCTATTACGCGCGGGTTGGTGTTGTGGCCGCGCTCGGAACCGACGCGTCCGCGAGCAAAGGCGCCGCGCGGCATCTCGACGGCCGCGTGGATGTGGTAGGACGGTTCCTGCTCGACCCGTTCCGTCAGAGCCGTTGGGGGCTCTCCGTTGGCGCCGGCGTCAGTGTGCGCTCGGAATACGGCAAGCCACTCCGTCCCCTGTTGTTGACGGTGGCGGACCTGGAGGGTCCGCGCAGCGCGGGTGGAGTTTCACCGGCTTTTCAGGTGGGCCTTGGCGGCGGAGTCCGCGTGGGAATGGCACTGCGCTGGGGAGACCGCACGGTGCGGTAGTCTCACGAAACGCAAACGCCCCCACTTCGAATGGGGGCGTGTCGTCTATCTCGTGCAGACCGGCGAAACCTCAGGCTGCGGATGCGGCGTCAGATTCCGTGCGGGTCTTTGGCGGCTGCGCAAACCGCAAGCCGAGCGTCTTGAGTTCCGTGATCTGCTGCTCGCTCAGTTCCGGGAACCGCTCAGTCATGTACTTGATCGTTTCGGCGAACCACTCTTCGACGTGCTCGACATCAGCACCGACGACGCCACAACGCATGATGTGTTGGAACAGCTCATCGCGTGCCTGCTCGAATGGCGAAGGCTCCACGGGACCTGCGTACCGACGCGCTCCTGTATTTCTCTGCGGCTTGGCCATGTAATCGGATTGGGGTAAAAGGCTATATCGAATTAATATAACATCCAGACGCCCATTCTCCCAGTTGCAACCGGCGCTCAGCTCCGTAGAACGGCCGCGCCGATGAACTCCAGAAGCAGCGTAACGAGGGTATCCGGTGCCTCTTCCGGGACCAATCGCCCCACGCCCGGGAGATGTACCACCCGGGCCCCCGGAATGAGGTCGGTCAGGCGGTCGGCGAACTTCGGCCCCACCCAGGGATCCTGGTCGCCCCAGACGATCAACGCCGGTTGAGGGAGCTGCCTCAGTTCGCTCTCTTCGAGATCCTCGTCGTCGATGGAGCGGGCCAGCAGCAGCAGGTGACTCAACCCCTCCTCGCCTACATATGGCGCCAGATAGCGCGCGACCAACCTGTCCGGCATGTGGGTCTCGTCCGCCACGCCACGGCGCAGCAACTCGCCAAGGATCGGGGCAACACCCAGGATGCTGGTCCCTACCCGGAAAGCGAAGCGCGCCGCATTGCGCTGCAATGTGGTGATGTCATCCGACGGCAGCTCGTCGAGCGTCACGGGATTCACGAGAAACAGCTTCTCCACCCGCTCGGGCCGGTTGGCCGCCAGACGCAGCGCCACGGCCGCACCCACGTCCAGACCCACCACGGTTGCCTTGGGCAGGCGCAGCGCCGTCAGCGCACGGTCCACGAACTCAGCCTGCGCGGCAATACCGAAGTCGGCGTCGAACGGGCGGTCGGACTCGCCAAAGCCGAACAAATCCAGCGCAAATGCCGTCCGGTTTGCCAGCGCGATCTCCGGCGCGATGTCCCGCCAGATGAAGCTCGACGTTCCGAACCCATGGAGCAGCACCACTGGCGCACCGCCATGGCCGTATCGCTCTACATGCATGCTGCCAGGGCCAACCGGGACTCTCAACAAATCAGCGTCGATGGGACCCTCCTCCACAATTGCGGGGTAGCTCAACCACGGCGGTGCCCGTCACGTTGCAGAACGCGTCATGCACCGTGGCTCCCCGCATGTAGCCGCTCTGGCGTCGCGTGGTCAAGGCCGCTGCTTCCAGCGCAGCCCCAATGCACGGGTCGCGCCGCGGCTTCGGGTGCCACCATGCGTTGCTTGCATCGCGCAGAACGCCGTCTAGCTTTCGCGCAAAACACTGAGTGCGGACTGATTGCAGCATGACGGATCAGACCTACGATGACGGACGCGCCCGGAACCTCGAAGCGCTCCTCCGGGCACTTGCCGAGCGTATCCACGAGCTCGATGCGAGTGGGAATTTATTGGGCGCCACCGCCGAGCTGTCCAGGCTCGTCGGCGACGTGCGCAGCGAGTTGTTTCACTACGAAGTCAGGGCGACGTACGACACTCCCGAGGCGGCGGACCGTCGCCGCATCGTCAACGACGCCATCCAGCAGTCCGAACGAGGGGAACAATGGCAAAGAAGGGAATGGACGGGGGACGAGGACGGTCCGGACGCTCCGGAGTAGTCACCGCCGCGAAGCGCGGCGGGCCCGGCAAGGGCTTCTGGGTGGCTGTCGGCCTCGTTGCCATCGTGGGGATCGGCACCCTGAGCTGGGTGGCCATGAGTCCCAAGAACGTGGCCAGGACCATCGATCCGTCCCTCCCCACACTCAAGGCGGAAGGCTACTTGATGGGGAGCCCTACGGCGCCGATCGAGGTCATCGAGTTCGCCGACTACGAGTGTCCTGGCTGCGGGCAATACTCCACGCTCACCGAGCCTGATGTTCGCACTCGCTTGGTAAACACCGGCAAGGTACGCATCCGTTTCATGGACTTCCCGCTGGACATTCACAAGAACACGTGGGATGCATCGCTCGCTGCCTCGTGCGCGAACGAACAGGGGAAATTCTGGGAAATGCACGACCTCATCTTCGCCAATCAGGACAAGTGGAACGGCGAGGCCACCAGTCGCCCGCGGGGTCCACTCGGTGACCTCGCGAAGTCGCTCAACCTCGACATGAGCAAGTATGGCTCATGCATGGACGCGGAAACCCACCGGGCGCAGATCCAGGCGAACCAAGCCGAGGGCCTTCGGCGCCAGGTGAACTCCACGCCCACGTTCGTCATTGCCGATCAGGTGGTCGCAGGCGCGCTGCCCTTTGACAAGTTCAACGAGATGGTCACGGCGGCGATCGCGAAGATGCCTCCTCGCCCCGACTCGACCAAGGTTCCCGCGACGGATACGAAGAAATCAGCGCCGCTCACCCCCGCATCCAAGGGTCAGTGAACAAGCGCATGCTGGTAGCGCTGGTGGCGCTGGCCGGAACGTTTGTCGCGTTGTACCTCACCCTGTACAAGCTCGGCTACATCGGCACACTGGTCTGCGCAATCGGTTCCTGCGAGACAGTGCAGACATCGAAGTGGGCAACGTTCCTCGGTTTCCCTGTGGGCGCGTGGGGCGTTGCCTACTACGTCGCCGTGTTCGTCATCGCCTTGCTCGGGCTGACGCCGCGTCTTGCCGAACACATCGGGTTATCCCAGTTGCTCACGGCGATGACGGGTTTCGGGCTGCTATTCTCGCTGTGGCTCACCTATCTCGAGCTCTTTGTCATCCACGCAATCTGCCAGTGGTGCGTGATCTCGGCCCTTCTCGCCGCCATACTGTTCGTGCTCTGCTGGCTGGACCTGCGCGAAGTGCGCAGCTGGGCGGAAGAACTGGCGGAGCGGGCGGCAGACGGCTTGAAGGGATCCGGGTACGGGCGTTCGCTGCGGAACACCGCGGAACTCAGCGTTCGAGCGGTAAAGCCCGAGGAATAGTGCGCCCGAGCGTCACGCTCGCTTGATACCGCGCTTGGCCTCGGCGGCCTCACCCAGTCGCAGCGGAGGCCGCGATTCGTCCTGGCCCGCCGGCGCGGAATCGTCGCGCGAACGCCGGCGATAGGGCACCAGATCCTGGCCGAGTACCACGAGCGTGCGCGTTGCCACCGTGCTGGCCAGCGGCTCGGGAATAGCCATCTGTCTCACATACGAATCGATCGCCCGATCGAACGTCATGTCCTCGGCAAGCGTATCCACGAACATCAACGCGTTGTCCACATGGGTGCGGATAAGCGATTCCTCGGCCCGGGCCTGCGCGAGCCGAAGGCGCCGCTCGGCACTCGGATCGATCTTTCGCGCGAAGATGTTTTCTGGAAAGAAGCGCTTGAGAAAGCTCCACATGATCGGTAGTCCGGTTGAGGCAGGAGCGACTAGCGCAGGGAATATACCAAAGTCCGGCCAGGGCAGATGCGAGCGCGGCCGACCCAAGGACTCGGCGGCTCACCACTGGTCACACATGGAGTGCCCCTTGCCTCGCCCCGCCCCGCAGGAGACTCTTGCGGCGCTCAACTGCTATGTCGCGTTCACGTCCATCCCGCCTCGATGCGCCGCATCCATCGCAACCTGACGTTTCAAGTTCTCTGTGCCATTTCCCTCGGCGTACTGCTCGGGCTGTTCGCGCCCGATACGGCGAAGGCGATGCGCCCGCTGGGCGACACCTTCATCAATCTCGTGAAGATGATCATCACTCCGGTGATCTTCCTCACCATCGTGCTCGGCATCGCCAACATGCGCGACCTCAAGCGCGTGGGCCGCGTCGGCGGCAAGGCGCTCCTCTACTTCGAGATCGTCACCACCTTCGCCCTCGCCATCGGCCTCCTTGTCGTCAACCTCTCACGTCCGGGCGAGGGGCTCGACGTGTCGGCCCTCGCCAAGGGTGACGTCTCCAAATTCACCGAGGCCAGCAAGGCGCTCACTTTCGTCGACTTTGTTACCCACATCGTTCCCAGCAGCGTGGTCGGTGCCTTCGCATCGGGAGATGTGATCCAGGTCGTCTTCTTCGCCGTGCTCTTCGGCTCCGCACTCGCCGCCATTGGCGAGCCGGGCCACGCGCTCACCGAATGGCTCGACCGCGTGTCGCGCGTGTTCTTTCGCATCGTCGCGATCGTCATGACCGTCGCCCCCATCGGCGCCTTCGGCGCCATGGCTTTCACGGTGGGTACCTTCGGGCTCAAGAGCCTTCTCCCGCTGGGCAAGTTGATGCTCGATGTCTACCTCACGATGTTTCTGTTCATCTTCGTAGTGCTGAACCTGATCCTCAAAGCGTACGGATTCTCCCTGTGGCAGTACCTCAAATTCATCCGCGAGGAGATCCTGATCGTGCTCGGCACGAGCTCGAGCGAGGCGGCGCTGCCGCGCATGCTGGCCAAGATGGAGCGCTACGGCTGCGCGCGATCGGTGGTGGGGTTGGTGATCCCCGCGGGGTATTCATTCAACCTGGATGGGACCTCGATCTACCTGTCCATGGCGGCACTGTTCGTGGCGCAGGCGTTCCAGGTGCACCTCACGCTGGCGCAACAGCTGAGCGTACTCGGCGTGCTGATGCTCACGTCGAAGGGGGCAGCGGGCGTGACCGGGTCGGGGTTCATCGTGCTGGCGAGTACCTTGGCTGCGATGCGGGTGGTGCCGGTGGAGGGAGTGGCCATCCTGTTGGGGGTAGACCGGTTCATGAGCGAGGCGAGGGCGATCACGAACCTGATCGGGAACGGGGCAGCCACGCTCGTGGTGGCGCGCAGCGAGCAAGCGTTCGACGAAGCCGCCCGCGTGCGCGCCATCGCCGAACTGCGCGAGGAGAGAAAGTCCGGCTACGAAGCCGCCTGACGTCGCTGAAGGGGGCGGTACGCGCGCACCGCCCCGCATCGAATCTGAACGGACTAGCCTGCGCACACTCCGCCGGCATTTCCGCCGCCGCCGCGTCCGCCTTGCGCGGGCGCCGTTGGTGCGGCGCTCTTCGGCCAGACGTTGTCGGCGGGATTGCGATCCGGGAAACGACAGCCCGGATCCAGTACGATCTTCTCGATCGCGCGCGGGCCAAAGGGCAGGGTCGCCTTGAATGTGCGGCTGCCAGCGAACCACACATCAACGGGCCATGTGACAATTGCCGTGACGCTGTCCACCATCACGGCGTTCGGCAATTTCTTGATAGCCGGTCCGCTGGCTGCGAATTGTACCTTCAGTACGACAGGTGAGGGCATCTGTCCATCCTGCCGCACCGTCACGGTGGTCGTGCCGCCTGTCGTCGCAACACTCGCGATGGAGCCGTCCACGCTCTCGGTGGTAAATAGCCAGTAGTACCAGAACCAGCCGAGATCGCGCTTCAGTGCGTTGTTCATGAAGAACATGTAGTCCCACGGCGACGGATGCTTGAACATCCACGTCTTGCCCCATTCAGCGTGCGCGCGTTGCACGGCCGTATCGCCAACGATGCCCCCGAGCATGGAGAGCATGAGCGGCGTCTTGGCATAGGTCTGGAACGAGTAGCGCGATGGCCCCGCGTAGTTGGCGCTCCACATCATGGGCGGTTCGGCTTCGTCACCACTCACGCTGCCGTATGACTGTCCGCGGCCATCCAGATTGGGCTTCGTGTTCTGCCGGTCAGCGGCGGAGAGGATGTTCATGTACTGGTTGAACCCCTCATCCATCCAGCCATACCACGTTTCGTTGTTGCTGACCGTCATTGGCCACCACTGGTGACCCGTCTCGTGGTCAGCCGCGCCCTGATTGGAGTTGATAACCATGGGGTACTCCATGCCCGCGCTGGGCCCATCCTGCAGTGTGAGCTGCGGAAACTGATACGGGAACCATTGCTTCGAGTAGAACTCGAGTGCATGGCGCGCGATGGGGCCGGCATTCGCATACGAGCCCGAGTCACCCGGAAGGAAGTACATGTTTACTGGCACCATCCCCTTGCCGGGAATTGTTGCCCGCGTCGCTGTCCAGTTGAACTTCCTTGCGGTGGCCCAGGCGAAGTCGTTGACGGTGTCGGCTACGAAGTGCCACACAAGGCGATCGCCCGTGGCCGTTGCCTGGCCGGGGCCGACTTCACCGGTGCCGATGATCGTGCGCACGTCATCCGACTCGAGCACGTGCGTCAGCCGCTCGCGCGCCGCGGCGGTGAGTACTTCATTCGGGTTCTGAAGCACGCCGGTGCCGCTCACCACCCAGCCTGCCGGTACGTCGATGCGGACGTCGAACCGTCCAAAGTTATTGTAGAACTCCGATGGGCCGAGATAGAGTTCGGGGTCCCAACCGCGGAGGTCGTCGTAGACCGCGACACGTGGATACCACTGCGTGGGTTGGTAGAGTGTGTCGGCCCAGCGCTGCACCATGCGATGGTTCTGGCCTGGACCGCCTGGAATCTTGTGGCTCCAGTCGAGTTCGAGCGTGGCGCGTCCCTTCGCCGGAATGGCCCTGAGCAGCGCGATGGTCGCGCGTGTTGTGCTGAGTCCACTCGCGCGGTTCTCCGTGGGTGGCGCGGCGCTTCCAGCACCACCGCGGCCCCCGCCACGTCCACCAGCTGGTGGGGCGAGGTTTACCGGTTGACCGTCCACCGTCATGTGCGAAATCACGAAGCCGTCTGTTACTTCGGCGGGCACCCAGGGCGATGCGTGCGGACTCTGCGCGATGAACAGATTTTGGTCCAGTCGCATCACGATACTCGTGAGCGAATCGTTGGTGTTGTTCTGCACCACGATCGTCTCGCGGCCGGCCAGGCGCGACGTGGCTGGATCCAGCTTTGCGCTGATCGTGTAGTCGGTGCGCAGCTGGCCGTAGTTGCGGCCGGGTCGTCCGGACGAATCGCGGGCACCGGCGCCAAACGCGCGGCGAATGGCGTTCGTCATCGGGATGTCGCGCCGCACGGCGCGCTCAGGAAGCGAGGCCGTTTGCGCGTGCGCCGCGGCCGCCGCGAGGGACCAGAGGGCGAGAATGCGGAACGTATGAGCGTGCATGGTCACTCCAGGGGGTTCGCGGAAAACGTAGCCAGCGTTGGGCCGGTTCGCACCCCTGGTATGAGCCAAACGGCGATCACGCACCGTAAAGAGGGCCCGGCGAGTTCACCGGGCCCTCTCTGTTGCCACTGATACGTGCGGTCAGCAGGCGTTCGGGTCGTTCCAGTTCCGGAGCGGATCCACCGGTACATTGGCCGGGTTCGTCTGTCGTTCCGATGTGGGATAAATGAGACGACCCGGAATGGCCACGGCCCCGTTGCCGGGCACGAGGGCCGGCAAGCAGGTGCGTTTGTAGTCATTCCACGCTTCGATGTTCTGAAACAGGACCGTGTATTTCTCGTTCATGATCAATGCGAGCGTCGCCGGTGCGGCCTGGGCCGCGAGTGCGATGGACGAATGCCATGGCGTGGCCGTCGCCCAGGCAGCGCGTTCCTTGTTCAGTGTGTCCAACGCCGCTTGCACGTTGCCCGCGTTGAAGAGCGCCTCCGCCTTGATGAGAAGGTTCTCATTGTACGTCACGAGCGGCTGGCCGTACGCCTGGTCCAGTCGCTTGGCACTCGCGGTGCCCATCGCGCCGGTGAGCGACTGGCCGGGCGTCGCGCCGATGATGTTTGGATCACCACCCTTCTGGTAATACTCGGTGAGACGCGGGTCGTTCTTGAGCAGGTTCACGCCGAAGGCGGCAGCGCGCATGTACGACGTGCGTTGGCCCACGACCATGAACTGATACCAGAGATTCTGTTCGCCAGCGGTTGAGGTGTGGAACGTGACGTAGTCGCCGGCGTTGGATGAGATGCCGAGATTGGCTTCGGCGAGCGCCTTGGCGTACGCCGATGGATCGCGCTCTGCCACGTGCAGGTAGAGGCGCGCTTTCATGGTGTGCGCAAGCGCAGCCCACTTGAGCCGGTCGCCCTTGTACACGATCTCGGCAGAGGAGGGGCCGGCGCCCGCGGCAGCGTTCAGGTTGACAATGGCATCGTTCAATGCGTTCTGCAGGCTGTCGTACACCACTTGCTGCGCATCATACACGGGGGTGGGATACTTGTCCGCTTGCGCTGCCTGCGTGTAGGGTGCGTCACCCCACATGTCGGCTGACACACTCACCAGCCATACCTTCATGACGAGGGCGATACCGAGCATCGTCTTGTCGCCCCCTGCCCTGGAATCCGCTTCCACACGCTTGAGGTCCACGAGCCCGCCGCCGGTGTACGGCGTGGTGAAGTCGCCGTTCTGGTCGAGCGAATACTTGTCAATGACTTGATACTGGTTTCCCACCCCGGCCATCTGCTGCATGAACATCGAGGTCTCACGCGCGAGGTCGCCGTTCACGAGCTGCCAGAGCTTTGCTTGCGCGCCGGTGATGCGTTGTGAACTCGTCGCCTGCGTGGGAGCCGTGGGACTGGTAAGGCATTCCGAACACTGCAGGTAGTCGCCACACGCTGACGCGCCAAGCGCGATTCCCACGAGCGCGATGCCGAGTTGAAGATTCTTGTATGTCATTGGATGGCTCAGCGATTCAGGCTCAGGGAAAACACGAACGACCGTGTTTGCGGCATGTTGAAGAAGTCGTAGCCCTGTAGCAGTCCCGATGCGCCGGCGAGGTTGGTTTCCGGGTCGAGTCCTGAATAGGACGTCCATGTGCGCAGGTTGCGTCCGGCCACGCGCAGGTCGATGCTGCTGAAACCCATGCGGCGGATGGAGGAAATGTCGAGGGTATACGCAACGGATATCTCTCGGAGCTTTGTGTACCCGCCGTCTTCCGCAAACTCCTCCTCGATGTTCGAGTTGGAGCTGCCCAGCCCCGTGTACCAGCTCTCGCCGATGAGCACGGGAACGCCAGCGCCCGGCCCCACCACCTTGCCCGGCAGAATGTCCGTGCCGAAAACGAGGTTGACGTCACGCAACTCGGTGTCCTTGTGGGTGCCAAAGTTGTAGAGCGAGCCGCGTGTGGTGTTGATGATCTGACCGCCCTGTTTGTGGTCCACCAGGGCAGTGATCAGAAATCCGCGGATCTTCATGCTCGTGTGGAAGCTGCCCGTCCACTTCGGGTTCGGGTCCGCGATCTGGCGGATGGCCGGATCCTTGATGGGAAGGCCGGAGGCGTCGATGTACATCGTCCCCATTTCCTTTCCGGAGCATGCCGAGTCGAAGTCGGTGACTACTGCGTTCTTGTTGTCGCGCAACGTTGATTGCGTGCTCATGCCGCACCGCGCGAAGCCGAGTCCGCGGAAGACGAATCCGCCGCCCACCACAGCCTGCGGAACCGCCTCGGCAAAGGTGCCACCGCCCGCCCCCACGAAGAGCGCGCCCTGTAGGTCGTTCACCGTTGTCTTGTTTTGCCCGTACTGGAAGCCGAGGTCCCACGAGAAGTTCTTGCGCGTGATGGGGCGCAGGTTGAGGGTGCCTTCGTATCCTCGGCTCTCCAATGAAGCGCCATTGAGCAATTGGGCACTGAAGCCCGACGTCGCCGGACGCGGAACGCTGAGGATCACGTCCGTGGATTTGTTGTCGTAGTAGGTGAAGCCAGCGTCCGCCATCTGGTCGAGGAAGCCGAAATCGAAACCACCTTCCACCTCCTTCTGCCGCTCGGGGCGCAAATTGGGATTGCCAAGTGTTCCGCCGCTGAGCAGGCCGCCAAAACCTCCCTGGGTCGCCTTGGTCACGTCGCCGAACCCGCTTCCGAAACTGCCGCTCGTGAGCGTCGTGTTCGTCGAATAGACGCCAGGTTCCTTACCGGTCTCCCCATACGACACGCGCGCCTTGCCGTAGCTCAACCAATTCAGGTGTGCCACATTCGTGAGGAGATTGGTGAAGGTCCATGCCACGCTCGCTTTCGGGTACCACGCACGTGGGTTCGATTGACCGAACGTCGAAAACCCGTCGTTCCGAACGCCGGCGGTGAGGAAGAGTTGGCTGAAGAAGTCTGCAGTGGCCTGGCCGAAGTACGACTCCGTGTGAATCGTGGAGATGCCCTCGCCGGAGGCCTGCGAGACGGTGTTGTTGAGCGCAAAGGGCAGGGGTGCGATCAGGTCGCTGCCCGTAGACGACACATCGCGCACGCGGCGGCTGTTCAGGTTTTGCCCGAGGGTGAGGGTCCCCGACAGTTTCTCGCCGAAGCTGTGCGACGCCGTGGCGGTGAGATTGTGATCCAGCTGGAGGCGTTCCGCGGTGGTGCGCTGCACGCGTCCCTTTGGAAAGTCGC
The DNA here is from genome assembly GCA_040003455.1 of bacterium. Lineage (GTDB taxonomy): Bacteria > Gemmatimonadota > Gemmatimonadetes > Gemmatimonadales > Gemmatimonadaceae > AG11. The sequence continues at coordinate 13,817 of JBDUCM010000013.1, read as the reverse complement.
TGGCCGTGAGCGCGTAGCCCGTCATCTGGGTGTCGCCGTAGTAATCGCCGCCCAGCGCGTACGCGAGCTTCAACCAGGCCGATGCCTGATAGTCCGCGTTGATGCTCGCCGTGGTCCGGTCGGTCAATTCGCTGTTCGGGTTGTTGTCCAGCGCGAAGAATGGATTGTCGTATCCACGCGACGTCAGTGACGAGCCGGCACCCGGATGCGGGAATCGGTACGAGCGCTGAAGGCCAGTGGCGGAGTCGAGATAGGGAAAATTGTTGAAGTCCGGCGGCGTACGCAGGGCGCCGAGCAGCAGTCCGGACACAGCGCCGCCGTTGAGCAAGGCGGTGTTGCGCACGTCGACGATGCTGGCATTTCCGCCAATGGTGAGACCCGTCATCACCTCGCTGGACGCCTTCAGCCGCGCGTTGTGCTTGATATAGAAATTGTTGTCGCCTACCACGACACCGGTTTGGTCGACGCGGCCGCCCGACACGAAGAATGACGTTTTTTCGTTGCCGCCAGAAATCTGCGCCTGAACGTCGCTCGTTCGTCCCGTGCGAAAGAGTTCATCGAAGTGATTGAACGTGGCTGTGCTGCCGAGCGCCGGCCCCCACGATGTGGTGGTGCCGGAGCAGTTCTCCGTGGAGCACGTGCCGCTCGCGCCTTTGGTACCCTGTCCGTATTTGGTCTGCAGGGGAAAGCTCTTCGTCACATCGTCGCTCGATTGGGATGTGCGGAGCGAGTAGCGCGTCTGTCCCGCCTTTCCGGCTTTCGTCGTGATCAGGATGACGCCGTCGGACGCGCGGGCGCCGTAGATCGCGGCAGCGGCGGAACCCTTGAGGATCTCGATGTTCTCGATGTCGTTCGGATCGATGTCCGAGGCACGGTTCGGCGTGTTCGCGCCGCTCAGGTTGGAGCCGTTGATGGTCGTGGAGTTATCGATGGGAATGCCATCGACGACAAAAAGCGGCTGTGCCGTTCCTGACAGCGACTTGATGCCGCGAATGCGAATGTACGAGGACGCGCCGGGCTGACCGGAACTGGACACGATCTGCACGTTGGGGGCCTTGGCCGCCAGCGCATTGACGATGTTCACCTCGTTGCTTCGCGCGATTGCCGACGAGTCCACCGTATTGATGACGGTGCCGAGCTTTTCGCGTGTGGTGGCCGTTCCTGCCCCGGTGATCACGACCTCGCCGAGCTGCAACGGGTTGGCGACCAACGTAAAGTCCTGCGTAATTGGGCCCGCGCGAAGTACCACGGTGGCGGTGGCCAGGCGGTAGCCGATGAGCTTGGCCGAGATGGTCACCGATTGCCCCTGCACACGTGTGGCCGGAATGGTGAAGGAGTAGTCGCCGCTCTCGCGGACCACCGTGCCCGCCCCAAGCTCCGCAATTCCGACGCTGGCACCGGCCAGCGCGTTGCCTCCGGCCCCTCGCACATGGCCGCTGATGGTGGTGCCTTGCTGCTGTGCTGTGATGACTGCTGGCGTGAGCGCGGGGGCGCACACAGCGCAGATCATCAGGACGCTGTTCCGAATCATTGATCCTCCACTCGGCGTACCTGCCGAGCCAGTCGGATGGGGTCGTGGTCGACTACGAGGCGGATAGGATATAGTATCCAATCTCGACCACAAGAGCCCAGTGGGAAATTCGTCGACGTGGCCCTTTGACGCGCGAAAGGCCGACCCGTCGTGCGAGGTCGGCCCTTCGTCGGGCCGGTAGAGAGGTTCGAGTGTGCGTGCTACCGAACCATGTTCGTTGATGCAAACCGTGATGGTGGCGTCAGCTTTCCTGTGCCTCGTACATGTCCTTGAGTGCGTTGACGACGTTGGGGTCTGCTAACGTGGTTGTGTCACCCAGTGCCCGGCCTTCGGCGATGTCCCGCAGCAGGCGGCGCATGATCTTGCCGGATCGCGTTTTCGGAAGGTCGGCGCTGAACAAGACGTCGTCGGGCCGTGCGATCGCGCCGATCTTCTGCGCCACGAAATCCCGCAGTTCATCCCGCAGTTCGGACGACTGCTGGAAGCCCTCGCGCAAGGTGACGAACGCGGCGATGGCCTGTCCCTTGAGTTCGTGCGCCTTGCCCACGACAGCCGCTTCGGCCACAGCCGGGTGTTCCACGAGCGCGCTCTCTACCTCCATCGTCCCGATGCGATGGCCTGCGACATTCAGAACATCGTCCACGCGGCCCAGGATCCAGTAGTTGCCGTCGTCGTCGCGTTTTGCGCCGTCGCCGGGAAAGTAGATGTCGGGTCGGCCGGGCCACTTGGTGAAGTACGTCTCGACGTAGCGCGCATCATCGCCCCAGATGGTGCGCAGCATGGATGGCCACGGCTTCATGATGGCAAGCAGCCCACCGCCAACCGCAATCTCGTTGGCCTTGGCATCGAGCAGCGCCACGGTGTAGCCCGGTAGTGGCGTCGTGGCGCTGCCGGGCGTGGTGGCAGTCACGCCGGGGAGCGGCGAGATGGCGATGGATCCCGTTTCGGTCTGCCACCATGTGTCCACGATGGGGCAGCGGTTGCCGCCGATGTGCTCGCGATACCACATCCATGCTTCAGGGTTGATCGGCTCGCCGACTGATCCCAGCAGCCGCAACCGGGAAAGGTCATGACCGGCGGGCCAGTGATCACCCCACTTCATGAACGCCCGGATCGCGGTGGGCGCGGTGTACAGGATCGTCACGCCGTATCGCTCGCAGATCTCCCAGAACCGGTCCTTTTCCGGCCAGTCAGGCGCCCCCTCGTACATGATGCATGTGGCGCCATTCGCGAGGGGGCCATACGTAAGGTATGTGTGCCCCGTGATCCACCCCACGTCCGCTGTGCACCAGTAGACGTCGTCGTCCTTGAGATCGAACACGATCTTGGTGGAGGTCGCTGCCCCCACCATGTAGCCGCCGGTGGTGTGTACGATCCCTTTCGGCTTGCCGGTGGTGCCCGACGTATAGAGGATGAAAAGCGGATCTTCCGCGCCCATCTGCTCGGGCTCGCACCACATGGGCGCCTTGCGCATGAGGCGGTGCCACCAGAGGTCGCGCCCTTCGGTCATCTCCGCGAATCCTTCGCCGCTGGTGGTGCCGGGCCGACGCTGGACTACGATGCAGTGTTCGATGGAGGGCGTCTCCTCCATGGCCTTGTCGGCATTGCGCTTGAGCGGCACGATGGAACCGCGGCGATACCCCGCATCGGCCGTGATGAGCACCTTGCACTGCGAGTCGTTGCAGCGGTCACGCACGGACTCCGGCGAGAACCCTCCGAAGATCACGGAATGAATCGCTCCGATGCGCGCGCACGCGAGCATCGCAATCACCACTTCGGGGATGAGCGGCAGGTAAATCGCGACGCGATCACCCCTGGACACACCGAGCGACCTGAGGACGTTCGCGAATTGATTCACGGCGACATACAGGTCCCAGTATGTCAGAGTGCGCTTGTCGCCCGGCTCACCCTCGAAGACGAGGGCGGCCTTGTTGCGTCGTCCGGTCCGGATATGGCGATCCAGGCAGTTCGCCGAGGCGTTGAGGGTGCCGCCAAGGAACCACTGGGCATGCGGCGGCTTCCAGTCCAGGACCTGGGTCCACTGCGTGCTCCATTCGAGGTTGGCCGCCTGTTCAGCCCAGTAGGCCTCGGGATCGAGCGCGGCGCGCCGGTGAACCTCGCCATCCGAGATGTGGGCCCCGGCACGAAACGCAGGGTCCGGCTCGAACTTCCGGTGTTCCTGGAGGAGGACGTCGATGTCGGACATGTCGGTTGCTCGGTGAGAGACGGTGGGCTGGAGGATTCTGCCCTGTGGTCGTCAAGGAATCAACCCGGCGCGCAGTCCACTCACCTTGACGAAACGAGTGTTGCGGGTAGGCTAAGCGGACTTCGACATCCTCAAGGGAGTACGGAATGGCCAGTTCGAACAGTGCTTCAGCCGAGTTCACACGGGCGCCGATTCTGGCATTGTCGGCAGGGGAGGTCCGCCGTGTGATCTTTGCCTCCTCGCTGGGTACGGTGTTCGAGTGGTATGACTTCTATCTCTACGGGTCACTGGCGCCGACCATCAGCAAGCAATTCTTCTCCGGCGTCGCCAATCCCACCACGGCGTTCATCTTCGCGTTGATGGCGTTTGCTGCGGGGTTCGCCGTGCGGCCATTTGGCGCCGTGTTTTTCGGCAGGCTCGGCGATCTCGTAGGCAGGAAGTACACCTTCCTGATCACCATCCTCATCATGGGCCTGTCCACATCCGTGGTTGGGTTCCTGCCGAACTACGAGAAGATCGGCTTGGCAGCGCCGGTGATTCTTATTGTGCTACGCTTGCTCCAGGGTCTGGCCCTCGGTGGTGAATACGGCGGTGCGGCCACGTATGTGGCGGAACATGCGCCGCACGGCAAGCGCGGCGCGTATACGTCGTGGATCCAGACGACGGCCACGCTCGGACTCTTCCTCTCGCTGCTCGTGATCCTCGCATGTCGCACGCTTATCGGAAACGACGGCTTTGATGCGTGGGGTTGGCGCATTCCGTTCCTCGTGTCGCTCGTGCTGCTGGGTGTCTCCGTCTGGATCCGCCTCAAGCTGAACGAGTCGCCGATGTTCAAGGCGATGAAGGCGGAGGGCAGGACATCCAAGGCACCGCTCACCGAGTCATTCGCGCGGTGGGGCAACCTGAAGGTCGTCCTGCTGGCGTTGTTCGGGCTCACCGCTGGCCAGGCCGTCGTCTGGTACACGGGCCAGTTCTACACGCTGTTCTTTCTGACACAGACGCTCAAGGTGGATGCGCAGACGGCCAATCTGCTCATTGCCGGGTCACTGTTGCTTGGCACGCCGTTCTTCCTGATCTTCGGATCACTCTCCGACAAGATCGGGCGCAAGCCAATCATCATGCTGGGGCTGTTGCTCGCCGCGGTATCCTACTTTCCCATCTTCAGGGCAATCACGCATTTTGCCAATCCTGCACTCGAGTCGGCGCAGGCGTCGTCGCCCGTCACGGTCGTTGTGGACCCGCTCGCCTGTTCCGTCCAGTGGGATCCGGTGGGCAAGTCGAAATTCACGTCGTCTTGCGACGTGGCCAAAGCGGCGCTGGTGAAGCGCGGCGTACCCTACTCGAACGCAACGGCATCCACCGCGAGCGCCGAGGTGCACGTGGGGGCGACTGTGATTCCCGCGTACGATGCCACTGCGTCGAACGCGAAGGAGATGGCAAAGTCGTTCGATGCGGCCCTTGGCGCAGCGCTCGCGGCCGCGAAATACCCGCCCAAGGCCGACAAGGCGCAGATGAACCTCGTGATGCTCATCGTGCTCCTCACGATTCTCGTGATCTACGTGACGATGGTGTACGGCCCCATTGCCGCCATGCTCGTGGAATTGTTCCCCACGCGTATCCGCTATACCTCGATGTCGCTGCCATACCACATCGGGAACGGATGGTTCGGCGGATTCTTGCCGACCACGGCGTTCGCGATCGTGGCGTCCACGGGCAACATCTATTCAGGGCTGTGGTACCCCGTCATCATTGCCGGGATCACGCTGGTGATTGGTATGGCGTTCGTGAAAGAAACGAAGGACGTGGACATCACTGCTGATTGAGGTGAGCCTCGTCAGGGATTGCGTCGCTTCAGGTACCGCGCGATCCCATCCACGGTCATTCTCGACGGCGTAGCCAGCTCATAGGCGCGAAGGCGTTCCGGTGACGGGTCCTCCGCGGCAATCTCGGCGTCGCTGCGCGCCTGAAGGTCGGCTGCGACTTGCTCAGGAGAATTCCCCTGCGCCAGCTCCGCACCGATGCGCGATGTCCAGTCGTCCAGCCGGAAGAGGAGATCGTCGAAATGCGGCTGCGGGTTGGTGAATCGCCCGAAGTGCGTGAGGTCCAATGCCAAGGGCGCCAGGTCGCGCATGCGCTTCACGCTTGTATGCCAGGCTTCCACGTCGATGTCGGGCGGCGGCGTGGGCGGACGCACATACGACGCGCCCTGCAGACGCACGCCTCCCACGTCGCCGGTAAATATCGTGTGACGCTCGGGGTCGTGAAACGCGATATGGTGCAATGCATGGCCAGGCGTGTGCAGCACTTGAAGCGTCCGGTTTCCGCAGGTGATCTCGGTTCCGTCCTCCAGATCGACGACGCGCTCCGTGGGACACGGCTCGAACGCGCCCCACAGCGCATCCATCCTCTCGCCGTAGATCCTCGTCGCGCTCATGAGCAGCCGGGACGGATCAATCATGTGAAAGGCGCCAAGCGGATGCACAAACAGCCGCGCGTCCGGGATGCGCCTCAGCAACGAGCCCGCCGCCCCGGCATGATCAAGGTGAATGTGCGTGACCAGCAACTGCGCGATGTCGCCCAACTGCGCGCCCGCCGCCGTCAGGGCGCGCTCCAGATCCGGGAGCGTGGAACCGGGCCCCGTCTCGATCAAGGTATGGCCGGCCGGGTCCGTGATCAGATAGGCCGCCACCACGCCGGGAGCATCTTGAAAATTGAGGTCCAGCAGCCAGAGATCTGGCTCGAGTTGGGTGGCCGGCGTGAGACTCATGGAATGGGGTTTGAGTGGTCGTGCGACGAATATAAACGCGAGCTCGGCCCCCTCGCGTGGCCAGGGTCGGCCACGTTCACGTCAGCGTTTTTCCCTCTCGGCACCACCGCCATCGGGGTATCTTCCATGGATGCCCGCCTCCCAGGCCAGCCCCGAAGACACGAGTAGTGCATCTCCCGTCGTCGAGGCGGAAGGTTTGGTGCGCATCTTTGGGGGGCGACGGGCGGTGGACGAGGTGAGTTTCACCCTGCACGCCGGCCACTGCCTGGCGCTGTTCGGGCCCAACGGGGCCGGCAAGACCACGCTGTTGCGCCTGCTCGCGGGATTGCTTGCCCCAACTTCGGGCGCGTGCCGGGTGGCGGGAAAGGGAATTCGCGACGGCAAGGATGCGCGCGCGATGGTCGGGCTCGTATCGCATGCCAGTATGCTCTACGGCGCGCTCACTGCGCGCGAGAATGTGGAGTTCGCGGCACACATGTACGGGTTGCGAGATCCCGGTGGTGCCGCGCGCGCAGCGCTGCAGACGATGCGTGTTTGGGATCGGGCGGAAACGCCGGTCCGGTCGCTGAGCCGAGGACTGCAACAGCGCGTGTCCATTGCTCGGGGAATCGTCCATGGCCCGCACCTGCTGCTGTGCGATGAACCGTACACGGGCCTCGACGAGCTCGGCTCGGCGGCGCTGACCGAGGCGCTCGCGGAGCGGCGGGCCGATGGCGCGGCGCTGCTGGTGGTCACCCACAATCTTGGCGAAGGGCTGGCCCTTGCAACGCACGCGGCCATCATGCGACGCGGCTCGTTCGTGCGCTACGAGGACCGCTCGGTGGTGGACGCGGGATCGTACGCTGCGGAATACCGAGAGCTGGTGACGCTCGATGCATGAGTCCTCGCGCGACACCGCATCCCCGCCGGGATTGCTGCGCGCATCGTGGCTGGTGGCGCGAAAGGACCTTGCGATCGAGTTCCGCACGCGCACGGCCTTCTTCTCGTCGATGGTGTTCGCATTACTCGGTCTCACGATCTTCTATTTTGCCTGGGACGCGACGACGGTCGCGGCCATCGACCTCGCGCCGGGGGTACTCTGGGTGATCTTCACCTTCAGCGGCCTCCTTGGATTGCAGCGCTCGTTTGGCGTGGAACAGGCCGATCGTGCGATGGATGCTCTGTTGGCTGCGCCAGTGGACCGCGAGGCAGTATATCTCGGAAAGGCGTTGGCGAACCTTCTGTTCGTGGGTGGTGTTCAGATCGTCACCATCCCGGCGGTCGCGTTGTTCTACAACGTGCCGATGGGTGACATCGCGCTGCCCATGGCAGGGGTCGCGCTGCTCGCCGCGTTGGGACTGGTGGCCGTGGGCACGCTGTTCAGCAGCATGGCGGTGAACACTCGGCTTGCCGAACTGCTCCTGCCCATGCTGAGTCTTCCGTTCTTTTTGCCGATTGTGATGGCCGCATCGATCACGACGGCCCGTTTGCTCGCTGGACGCCCGCTGGCCGACGCGTGGCCATGGCTCCGTATTCTGCTCGCGTTCGATCTCGTCTTCATCGTCGCGTGCACGCTACTCTTTCCATTCACGGTTGAAGAATGACGACTCCTGGTCTGGGAACCACTCGACCTACCGCCGACGCGGCACCCGCATCGAGAGGCGTGGATTGGTTCCTCGTATCCGGCTTTCTTGCGGTTGCTGTGTTCTACGTCCGCGCCATCTTCTTCACTCCCATCGAGGCCGTGCAGGGTCCGGCGCAGAAGATCCTGTACGTCCATGCGACGTCCGCCTTCGTGGCGCTCTATCTGGCCTTCGGGTTGCTCGGTATCAGCAGCGCTCTGTATCTGTGGCTCAAGGACGAAAAGCTCGATCGTGTCGCGGAAAGCGCGGCAGAAGTGGGTCTTGCCTTCACCAGCGTGGTACTCATTACCGGGCCGCTCTGGGGAAAGCCGATCTGGGGGACATGGTGGACATGGGATGCCCGCCTCTCCCTCACACTGTTTCTCTGGTTTCTGATCGTGGGGTATCTGCTGCTGCGCGGCGCTATTGAGGAGAGTGGGTTGCGCGCGCGCTATTCGGCCGTGCTCGGCCTCCTGTCGATCATCCTCGTACCGTTCATTCACTTGAGCGTCTATCTGTTTCGTACCATGCATCCCATGCCCATCGTGCTGAAACCCAGCTCACCTTCGATGTCGCCGGAAATGCAGTGGACGTTTTTCCCGGCGTTCTTCGCGATGGCATGGTTGTTTGCCGGATTGCTGCGCGCCAGGTACCGCCTTGCGACGCTGCGCGACGCGGTCGCTGCAAGGGAGCACGCGCGATGACGCCGGACAATGCGGGGTATTACCACGTGGCGTACATGGCCGCGGCTATCGTCTACATCGGCTATGCGCTGTCCATTCGTGTGCGCGCCAGTACCCTGCGCAAACGATTCGACGCGTTGACCACAAGGACGAGCGAGCACTCGTGACGCCAGGATCGAAGGGTATCGTCTATCTCGTTGGCGCGGGCCCGGGTGACGCCGGGTTGCTGACCGTACGCGCGCGCGACCTGCTTGAGAGCTGCGACGTCATTGCGACGGACGCCTTGGCCAATCCCGTCATCGTCGCCGCGGCGCGGCGTGCCAATCCGCGTGTGCAGGTGCTGGAAGTGGGAAAGCGCGGCGGCAGCAACGAGTCAGCCGGCCAGGATGAGATCAATGCACTCCTCGTTCGCCTGGGGCGCGACGGGAAACGCGTGGTGCGGCTGAAGGGTGGCGATCCCTTTGTCTTTGGCAGGGGCAGTGAAGAAGCGCAGGCGCTCGCCCTGGCGGGTATTGCATTCGAAGTCGTGCCGGGCGTGACTGCGGGCATCGCGGCTCCGGCATACGCGGGCATTCCGGTCACGCATCGTGGCATCGCCACGTCCGTAACGTTCGTCACGGGGCACGAAGATCCGACGAAGCCGGAGACCCAGACCGATTGGGCCGCCCTCGCCCGCGCCGGGGGCACGATTGTGCTCTACATGGGCGTGTCCAACTTGCCCCGGATCGCTGCGGCGCTCGTCGCGGGCGGTATGTCTCCCGACACGCCGGCAGCCGCGGTACAATGGGGCACGCACGCGCGCCAACGCACAGTAACGGCGACCGTATCCACACTCGCGGATGTCACCCGCCGCGAGGGCCTCACCGCGCCCGTCATTTCCGTCATCGGCAATGTGGTTGCTCTCCGCGAGCAGATTCCATGGTTCGATCAGCGCCCGCTGTTTGGCCGGCGCATCGTCGTGACGCGCGCATCGGCCCAGGCAGGATCGCTGCACGCGGCGCTCGCCGATCTTGGCGCCGACGTCCTCGACATGCCGGCGTTGCGGATCGAACCGCTCGACGTCGCAGCGCTCCGTCGGGCCTTGGATCAGATGGCTGACTACGACTGGGTGGTGTTCACCAGCCAGAATGCCGTGTCGCTTGCATGGGATTCGCTTCGGGCCGCGAACCGCGACGCACGTACGTTCTCGGCGTGCAAGGTTGCATGTGTGGGCCGCTCCACCGCCGAATCATTGCTCGGCCGCGGCATCGCCGCTGACCTCGTGCCCGACCGGTTCGTTGCCGAGAGCGTCCTGGAGGCGATGACTGCGCGTGAGGATGTTCGCGGTGCACGCGTACTCTATCTGGCAGCTGAAGGCGCGCGGGATATCCTCCCCATCGGCCTTCGCGAGCTGGGTTGCAAGGTTGATGTCGTGCACGTCTACCGCAGCATCAGTGATGGTGAGGGCGTGGACGCGCTGCGAACGGCATTGTCCGACGGGTCGGTGGATGCGGTCACCTTCGCATCTGCGTCGGCGGTGCGCGGTTACGTAGAGGCCATGGGGGCCGAACTCGCACGCCGCGCGCCCGCAGTGTCGATTGGTCCCGTCACCACCGCGGCTGTGCACGATGCAGCCATTCCGCTCATTGGGGAGGCATCGCACGCATCCATTCCCGTACTCGCGCAGGCCGTCGTGGACGCCATCGCTCGATTGGCACAGGAGGCGGCATGAGCGACATCGTGCGCGTGGGAACGCGGAGCTCCGCGCTGGCACTCCGGCAGGCGAAGATCGTTCAGGCGGAGCTCACGGCGCGTGGTATCGAGAGCGAACTGGTGCTGTACAAGACCGTGGGTGACAAGCGACTGGACGAGCCACTCAGCGCCATTGGCGCAAAGGGATTGTTTACGAAAGAGCTCGAGACCGGCCTTCTCAAGAAGAAGATCGATGTCGCGGTTCACTCCCTGAAGGACCTGCCGACGGAATCGCCGGACGGATTGCACCTCGCGGCAGTACTCAAGCGAGAGGACCCGCGAGACGTACTTGTGGTGAACCATCGCATCGACGCGCCAACCCTCGACGATCTGCCATCCGGGTCACGGATCGGTACGTCGAGTCTTCGCAGGCGTGCGCAACTCCTCGCCCGGCGTCCGGATCTCGAGGTAGCCGAGTTGCGCGGCAATGTGCCCACGCGCCTCAAGAAGATCGACGAAGGACGCGTGCATGCAGCCATTCTGGCGGCGGCCGGACTGCATCGCCTCGAGTCGCAGCAGCACATCACGTGCTATCTCGACGCCCCCGCTTGGCTTCCTGCCGCAGGGCAGGGCGCCATCGCTCTCCAAACGCGCGCGGGGGACGATCGTCTGATCGCCCTCGCGGAAGCGATGAATGACGGCCCAACCATGCGGTCCGTGCGCGCGGAGCGCGCGTTTCTCGCCGCGCTTGAAGGCGGATGTCAGGTACCAATCGGAGCGCTGGTCATGGATGATTCCAGCGGCGCGACGCTGCACGGGTTCATTTCCGACATTCACGGCACGCACGTTGTACGTGGCGCTATCACCCTGGACATGAACGATCCCGAGCTGAGTGGCATTCGCCTCGCCAACCAGCTTCGCGGTGAAGGGGCAAGTGACATTCTCGAAGGGCTGCGAACAGCGCACCACCTGCCTGCGCCACAGCCCGAGTAGGAAGCCCAGATGCCTTCATTTCCCGAATATCGTCCGCGTCGCCTGCGTCGCACGGCCGCGCTCCGGACGATGGTGCGTGAGACGCTGCTCGTTCCGTCCCAATTGATATTGCCGCTGTTCGTCCGGTCTGGCATTGGGGTTCGACAGGCCGTCGGATCAATGCCCGGAGTGAACCAGACTTCGGTGGACGAGCTGTTGGTGGACGCGCGCGCCGCGGCCGCCCTTGGTGTTGGCGGTGTGCTGCTCTTTGGCATCCCTGCCACGAAGGACGCCGAGGGCAGTGGCGCGTGGGATGATGACGGCCCGGTGCAGCAAGCGGTCCGGATGCTCAAGCGGGAACTGCCCGAGCTGGTGGTGATCACCGACGTCTGCATGTGCGAATACACCGACCATGGGCACTGCGGCATCCTGTGCGATGGCGAGGTGGACAACGACGCGACGCTCGCGTTGTTGGCCAGGGAAGCATTGTCACACGCGCGGGCCGGAGCCGATGTCGTTGCGCCAAGCGACATGATGGACGGTCGCGTGAGTGCCATTCGCCAGGCGCTTGATGCCGGCGGGTTTCAGAACACGCCCATCCTCAGCTACGCGGCAAAGTTCGCGAGCGCGTATTACGGCCCGTTCCGCGAAGCGGCCGAGAGCACTCCCCAGAGCGGCGACCGGCGCGGATATCAGATGGACGCCGGCAACGCCGACGAAGCGCTGCGGGAGACATGGCAGGACATTGAGGAAGGCGCGGACATGGTCATGGTGAAGCCAGCGGGACCATTCCTCGACATCATCGCCCGCGTCAAGAATGAGACGGGCTATCCGCTCGCCGCGTACCAGGTGAGCGGTGAGTTTGCTATGATTCATGCGGCGGCGCAGCGCGGTTGGATCGAACTGGACCGGGCCATGATGGAAAGCCTCATCGGCATTCGTCGGGCCGGCGCGGACATGATCATCACCTATTTCGCCACGGACGCCGCACGCGTGCTTCGCGCGGGCGCGTGAGCGTGGCTTTTCAAGGCGGGCTTGCATGAAGTATCGCGTCTTTCCAAACACCGATGTCCGCGTAAGCGAGATCGGATTCGGTACGTGGACGGTCTCCACGGGATGGTGGGGTGAAAAAACGGACGATGACGCCGTCACGATGATGCGGAACGCGCTCGACCAGCACGGCATCACGTTCTTCGACGCGGCCGACGCATATGGAAACGGCCGCGCCGAACGGCAGATTGCGGAGGCGTTTCGCGGGCGTCGCTCGGAGATCGTGATCGGCACCAAGATCGGCTATGACATCTACGACGACGAGGCGCAGAAGAGTCGCCGCGGGCAGCAGGAACTGCCCATGCGGACCGATCCGCAATTCATGCGCTATGCCGTGGAGCGCTGCCTGGAGCGGCTGGAAACCGACTACATCGACGTCCTCCAGATCCACAACGCGAAGATGGAGCACGTGCGGGATGCAGAATTATGGGGCACGCTGCGGGACCTGAAGCGCGAAGGAAAGATCAAGGCGTGGGGCGCTGCTTTCGGTCCGGCCATTGGTTGGTTGTACGAGTCCGTGGAACTGGTGGAACGGGAGCCTGACGTCAACACCATCCAGATGATCTGGAACGTGCTCGAACAGCATCCTGGCGCGGCCATGATCGAGGCCGCACGCCGGCATGCACCCAACTGCTGCTTCAACGTGCGGGTTACACACGCCAGCGGAATGTTGGAAGGGAAATACACGGTCGATACCGTGTTCCCCGAGAACGATCACAGGAAGCACCGGCCGCGGAGTTGGTTGGTAAATGGCGTGGAAAAGGTGAAGACGCTCGATTTTCTCGCGTCCGGCATGAGTTTGGGTCAGGCGTCGCTCAAGTGGCTGCTCGCCGAGCCACTCGTCGTGACGGCACTCCCCAACGTCTACGATGAGCAACAGGTGGCAGAGTTTGCGGCTGCCAGCGACCTTCCGGAGCTGAACCCGGCACAGCTCGCACGGGTTCAGGAACTGGACGCGTTGAATTTCGGCGTGCAGGAGGAGCCAATGAAGTACAAGGGCGCCATGACCCGCTCGTCGGGTACCAACGTGGACCTGCAGGATGCGCGCAATCCCATCTCACGGCCGGCGATTCCGGCGACTCAGGACGCGTAATGCTCAACCTCTGGCACGACCTCCCCGCGGGAATCAATCCACCGGAATGCGTGACGGCCGTCATCGAGATTCCATCGGGCAGCCGGAACAAGTACGAGCTGGACAAGGCGAGCGGCATGCTCAAGCTGGATCGCGTGCTCTTCTCCGCCGTGCATTATCCCGGCGACTACGGCTTCATCCCGCGCACACTGCACGAGGACAACGATCCGCTCGACGTGCTCGTGCTCATCAAGGAGCAGACCT
>JBDUCM010000075.1:0-23571 GCA_040003455.1 bacterium | reverse complement strand
GTGCTTGACGCCCTTCGCGACACCATGGCGCGCGGAACGAGCTTCGGAATTCCCACGGAGCTCGAGATCAGACTCGCAGAAATGGTCCGCGAGCGCATGCCGCATGTGGAGATGATGCGCTTCGTCTCCAGCGGCACCGAGGCCACCATGAGTGCGCTGCGCGTTGCACGCGCCGCCACCGGACGCGACGTGATGCTCAAGTTCGACGGATGCTATCACGGGCACGCAGACAGTTTCCTCGTTCGGGCGGGATCGGGCGTCGCCACGCTTGGGCTGCCGAACTCGCCCGGCGTCCCGGACGCCCTCGCCGCGCTCACACTCACCGCGCCCTTCAACGACATCGGCGCAACGGAAGAACTCTTTCGCGCGCACGGTGATCGCATCGCCGCAATCTTCGTGGAGCCGGTGGTTGGCAACGCGGGCTTCATCGCGCCCGATCCCCAGTTCCTTCCCGCGCTACGCCGCATCGCGGACCAGCACGGCGCGCTGCTCGTCTTCGATGAAGTGATGACCGGGTTCCGTGTCGCCATTGGCGGCGCGGCACAGTACTACGGCGTCACGCCAGATCTCACGACACTCGGCAAGGTTATTGGCGGCGGCTTGCCTGTGGCAGCATACGGCGGTCGTCGAGATCTCATGAGCCGCGTAGCGCCAAGTGGACCGGTGTATCAGGCGGGAACGTTGTCGGGCAACCCGCTCGCCATGGCCGCAGGCATTGCCACGCTGGAGGCCCTCACGCCATCGGTGCACGACAGCATCGCAGCGCGCACGCGAGCGTTAATGGAAGGACTGCGCGGCATTGCTGCCCGGCGCGGCGTTCCCTTCAGCGCCGACAACGCGGGATCGATGTTCGGGTTCTTTTTCCGCGCGGAGCCAGTGCGGTCGTATGCGGATGCTCGCACGGCGGACGTGGATCTGTTTCGCCGATTCTTCCACGCCGCGCTCGATCGCGGCGTCTATCTCGCTCCGTCGGCATTCGAGGCAGGCTTCATGTCGTCTGCGCACGGTGACGTGGAAATAGCCGACACCCTTCAGCGACTGGATGAGGCACTCGGCGCGGCGCGGGAATAGCCTGCGGGCGGTGTGGCTGGTGGCGTTCGCAGCCGTCGCGTGCTCGGCGGCAGCAGCCTCTCGCCTGCCGCCCACGGACACCCCGGTCGTCGCACCCACCGCGAAATCCGCGCGGTCGCCTCGCAACGCATCGGCGCGGACGGTGCGCATCGCGCTGGCCGAGGGCCAGAGTCAGGTCCGCTTGAGTTCTGCTGCCGAGTGGCGGATCTACGGACCGGACGGCAACACCCCCGTGGCGCTCACCGAGGCAGGGGAGCGCTGGGTACTCGAGCCGGAAGGACGCACCATTCGAGTGCAGCGCGAAGACTCTCGTCCGGTTTCCGCTCGCGAACGCACCGTCATCGTGCGACCGTCGTCGGAGTCCGGCGACATTGCATTCAATGGCAAGCGCTGGCGCGGAGAACTCGTGATCAGCGCCACCAACGACGGGCTGCTGGTGATCAACCGCTTGATCATGGACGACTACGTGAAGGGGGTCGTACCTCTGGAAATTGGCACGACGGCCACCACGGACATTGCCGCCGTTGAGGCGCAGGCGGTGACGGCCCGGAGCTACGCGGTCACCCACCTCGTGGGGGGGGACCGTCCGTTTGACATGCGGGCCACGGTGCAGGATCAGGTCTATGGCGGCGTGAGCGCCGAGACGCGGGTGGCGAACATGGCCGTTGATGCCACGAGCGGACTGGTCCTCCTGTATGGCGGGCAGGTCGTGAATGCGCCCTACTCATCCACGTGCGGAGGAAGCACGGCTGAGCCTCAGGATGTCTGGAATGCATCGCCCGAGCCGTACCTGAAGCGGGTAAGCGACCAGATTCCCGGATCCACCCACTTCTACTGCGAGACGGCGCCGAAGTACCGGTGGACGCGGACCTTTGCGCGCGAGGATCTGCGCCAGACTGTCGCCCGGTATCTGCGTACTCAGGCGGGAAATAGCGGCGCGGTTGGCGCCGTGCGCGCGGTGACCGTTGCCGACGTGACCCCCGCCGGGCGTGTGGCCACGCTCACCGTCCAGACCGACCGCGAGACGGTGAGGATGCGCGGGAACGAGATGCGGTCCGCACTGCGGATGGCGAGTGGCGAGTTGTTGTACAGCACCTATTTTTCCGTTGAGACGGTAATGGGCCATGACGGCGTCGAGTCGCTCACACTGCGTGGCGGTGGCAACGGTCACGGCGTTGGGATGTGCCAGGCGGGCGCCATCGGGCGCGCCCGGGCAGGACAGGACTATCGCACCATACTTCGGACCTACTATCCAGGCACCACGGTGGGCACCATTGAATGAGCGTGCGCGTTGGCGCGGATCCATCACGCCCAGCGTGTGCTGCCTCGTCGTGGCGACGATGCTCTCCTCCCCGGCGATGCTCGGGGCCCAGCAGGCTCCGCGCCTCTTCTCCATTGACAGCCTCCAATTCTCGGCACTCGGCCTGGAGGCGGGCGGCGTACGTCCAAAGCAAGCCGAACCCGCACCCATCGTTGGCATAGCAGCCGACTACGGGGCGCTGTCTGGCAGCATGCGGCTGCGGCTCGAGGCGAGCTACTGGCAGTCGCGACTGACAGATCAAGTCGTGCAGACATTCACGGATCTGCTGCCGCGCGTGATCGCCGATCCCAGTCATGACGACGTTATCCGCCCAAGCAGGGTGAGTCTGTACGATGTCACGATCGGACTCGGTGTTCGCTGGTTGCCCATGCAGTCCACCGTGATCCAGCCGTTCGCCGGCGGGGGCGTTGCGGTGCACGTGATCAATGCGGAAGGTCCGCTCATCGACGGGACGTTCGTTGAAGGACTGTTCGACAGCTTTTCCACCGGCGTGTTTGCGGAAACCGGTGTCGTGCTGAAGCCGGCAACAGTGTTCGGCGTCGAAGGCCGCATTCGTGGAGATCTGGTGAATGGTCTTCGTTCTGTCTCCGCGCGCGTCGGTGGCGTGTACTACTTCGGCCCACTCCGGAGGATCAACCCATGACGGACCCAGTACGCATCGGTGTGGTTGGCGCGGGCGCGATCGCGCAACTCACACACCTTCCGGTGCTCTCCAAGATGCGCGGCGTCAAGCTCGTCGGCATCTGTGACAATGACCGCCCCAAGGCGCGGGCACTCGCTGATCGCTTCGACATTCCTGACGTCTTTACAGACATCGGCGACCTGCTCGAGAGCGACGCGCTTCAGGCCATCGTCATCGCCACTCCGAATCACCTGCACGAGCCGCACGTGCTCAATGCGATCGCCGCGGGAGTGGACATGCTCGTCGAGCGGCCGTTGTCGCTCTCGACCAAGGGAGTGGAGCGGATCGTGAACGCTGCGGCGCGCGCAGGCCGCAAGGTGCTGGTGGCCAACAACCATCGGTTCCGCAGCGATGTGCAGGCGCTGGCAAGCTTTCTCCGCGGGGGCGAGCTTGGGAAACTCACCGGCATCCGGGCCGGCGCGTATCATCACAAACGGGGAGAGCAAGGATGGCGGCAGCGACGCGTTGAAGCGGGAGGCGGAGCCTTCTTCGACTATGGCCTGCCATTGCTCGACCTGGCGTTGTGGCTGAGCGACTTCCCGGAGCCCCAGCGTGTCGCGGCGCACATGGAGCGAGGGAGCGGCAAGAATGCCGTCGAGGACTCGATGGTGGTGCAGCTCACATGCGCCTCCGGCATGGTGTTCAGCTTTGACGTTTCGGGTGCGTACGTCGGAGAAGAGGAACGCTGGTGGTTCGAAACGCTGTCCAACCGCGGCAGTTCGCGGCTTGCGCCGCTCCGCGTCGTGAAGGAACTGCACGGACGTCCCACGGACGTGTCGCCTCGCGGCGCGGCCACCAGGGAAAGCGCGTTCATCCAGTCATATCGTGCCGAGTTGGCGCATTTCGTCGCAGTGATCGCGGGTGATGCTGAGTACGAGGCACCGGGAGACCAGATCATGGTGCACCGCATTACGGAGGCGATATACAGGTCGGCCGACGAAGGGCGCGAGATTCGCCTATGATCGCTCGGCATCTGTTCACCGCATTTGTACTGGCTCTGGTCCTGTCGCGCGTTGCCCCCGCGCAAAGGCGACTGCCAGCCACGCCCCCCGCGCTGGCGCCGGAACCTGGCAGCGAACTGACCGTCACCCTCGTCACGTTTGGCCAGGGAGAGGAAGTCTTCGAACGTTTCGGCCACAACGCGCTCTGGTTTCACGACGCCAACACCAATCAGGACGTTGCCTACCACTGGGGCCTGTTCAACTTCGGCGAACCTGGCTTCATCCTGCGTTTTGTCGCCGGCGACCCGCGCTACTCCATGGGGCCCAGTGACGCGAACCAACTGATCGAGTACGAACGGCGCTCCGGTCGCGAAGTCATCCTCCAGAAGCTCGCGCTGACTCCCCCGCAGGCCATCGCCCTTCGCGACTACGTGCGCTGGAATGCCCGCGAGGAAAACAAGTTCTACCGGTACGACTACTTTCGCGACAACTGCTCCACGCGATTGCGCGATGCGCTCGATCACGCCGTGGACGGCGCGATCAAGCGCGTGACGGACACGGTCGTCACGGCGCTGTCGTACCGGCGCGAAAGCGTTCGCCTCACGGACGGCGATGCACCCATCCAGATCGGCATCGACATCGCCCTTGGACGCCCGGCCGACGAACCGCTCACGCAGTGGGAATCGTTCTTTATTCCGATGCGACTGCGCGACGCGGTGCGAAAGGTCCGCATTCCGCAACAGGACGGGACATCCGTACCCCTTGTCGAGCGCGAATGGACCCTCCCGGTGCCTGCTGGTATCACGCCCCTGGTTGAAGCCCCGGTGGCGCCGCGCCTCACTCCCGCATTGGCCCTCCTCGGAATCATGCTCGGAGCGGTCGTCGTGGTGCTTCGATTGCTCATTCCACGCAACCGCGCAGCCGCGTGGGGACTCGCCATGGTTGGCAGCACATGGTCACTGATCACGGGCTTGATCGGCGTTGTGCTGCTGTTCGCGTGGCTTGCCACGCGGCACTACTACTGGTCCGGGAACGAGAACGTCCTGGTCCTCACACCGCTGTCACTCATCCTCGTGCCACTCACGCCGATGGCGCTGTTGGGGCGGCGCTCCGAGCGTACGGAGCAAATCGCTCGCGTCATCGCCGCGCTCGTGATGATGCTCGCGCTATTCGGGGTGGTCATGGCCCTCATCCCCGGTGGTCAGGAGAGCCGGGCGATTGTCGCGCTCTTTGCACCAGTGCATCTTGCCCTCGCGTGGGCGCTCTCGCTTCCTCGCGAAACGACACAGTCCATCTGAAACGGCGGTTCCTTCCATGTTCACCCGCACTCACTGCGCTGGCGCGTTCCTCGCCGCTGCACTTGTCCTGCCTGTCCAGGCCCAGTCCAATCGCGCCGTTGCTCCTGCCATCGATCGGTATTTCAAACTCGCGCGCGCCGAGTACTCCGGAGAGCGGGCGAAGGAGCTGGTCGCGTACATGGGCGGCTGGTTCCGTTGGCCTGGCAACACGGCGTTCGATGCCAGCCTTGATCGTGTCATCAGTCAGTTGCGGGCAGCGGGGTACGTGAACCAGGACTCTGCCGGCAAATCCACGCAGCTCACGTATCGCGTTGAGAAACGGCCCATGCGCGGGCCGGCGTGGGACCTCATCGACGCGTCGCTCACCATCGTGGGTGACAAGGCTCCTCTGCTCAAGCTGGCGACGAACCTCAACATGCTCGCCAACAACTCGTACTCCACCCCCGACACGGGAGTGGTCGCGGAACTGGTCGATATCGGGAAGGCTACTCCCGCCGACTACGAGCGCGTGAACGTCTCGGGCAAGATCGTGCTCGCCGACGGAGGCGTTGGGCAGGTGTTCGCTGAAGCAGTGCAGAAGCGGGGCGCCATCGGCGTGCTCACCTATCGCATGCCCGCCTACACAAAACCCGAGATCAATCGCTCGTCCATCCAGTTTTCGGCCATCGCGCTGGATTCGGTGCGCAAGGCCTGGGGTATGCCCATCTCACGTGGGGCCGTCGACTCGCTTCGCGCGGCATTGGCGCGCGGACCCGTGCGCGTGCGCGCGATGGCGAAGACGCGATTGTTCCCGTCCGTTGAGCGCACGGTCGTTGCAGAGGTGCGCGGGACGTCGCTGCCGAACGAACGATTCGTGTTCAGTGCGCATGTTCAGGAGCCCGGCGCCAACGACAACGCATCGGGGGTCGGCGCGCTGGCGGAAGTCGCGCGGGTGCTGGCCGTGATGTCCAACAACAAGACCGTCCAGCCCCGGCGCACCATCACCATGCTGTTCGGCACGGAGATCTCGCAGACCCGGAACTTTCTGGCGGACGACTCCGTTCGCACCCGTGACGTGAAGTGGGGCGTGAGTCTCGACATGGTTGGCGAGGACACCAAAAAAACCGGTGGCACATTTCTCATCGAGAAGATGCCCGACCCATCAGCGGTCTGGACGCGCGGCGAGGATCACCATACCGAATGGGGTGGCAGCCCGATCACTAAGGACAAGATCGTGCCGCACTACTTCAATGACTTCCTGTTTGCCCGGTGCCTTGACCAGGCGGCGGTGACCGGATGGGTCGTGAAGACCAACCCATTCGAGGGCGGCAGCGATCACACCCCCTTCCTCCAGTTCAAGAAGCCCGGTGTCCTGTTCTGGCACTTCACCGATCAGTACTACCACACCGACGGCGATCGCATCGACAAGGTCTCGGCCACCACGCTTCAGAATGCAGGCATTACCGCGCTCGTGTCCGCGCTTACGCTCACGAGCGCTGACGGAGAGGTGGCGCGGAGCATCGTGAGCCAGCTCGAGGGCGCCGCCATTGCGCGACTGGACACGGAGCTCGCCCTGTCCCGCGCGGTCGTCGCCGGCGGCGGCGATGCCGCGAAGGAGCGCGACATTCTTCAGACGTGGACCGAGTACTACGACGCGTCCATCGCGACCACGTCCGATATCGAGATTGGAGGATCGTCGCCACAGACGACCGCGCTGATCGCCGCGGCACGCGAGCGTGTGCGCGCCGCTGGCGCCAAGCGCGTGGCGCAGATCAAGTGATGTCCCCACGGTGGGCGAAGGGTCGAGCGCATGTATGACGCGCTGGTAGTCGGACTTGGCGCCATGGGCAGCGCGGCGCTCTACCATCTGGCGGAGCGCGGGGCACGCGTCGTCGGTGTGGACACGCTCGCCCCCCCACACAGCCTCGGGTCTACGCACGGCCGGTCGCGCATCATTCGCGAGGCGTACTACGAACACCCCAGCTACGTCCCACTCGTGCGCCGCGCCTACGCCAACTGGGCCCAGCTCGAGGAGCGCTGCGGCACCGTGCTCTTTCAGCCAACTGGCGGCTTGATGATGGGCGCTCCCGACTCGGCGCTCATCCGCGGGACGATGGCGAGTGCGGCCCTGCATGGCTTGGCAGTGGAGGAATTGACCTCCAATCAGCTTGCTCGGCGGTTCCCGGCGTTCAGCGCCGCGGACGGCATGGTGGGCGTCTTCGAACAGAAGGCAGGGATTCTGTTTCCCGAACAGTGTGTCCGAAGCCACCTGACCGCCGCCGCGGCGCTCGGCGCAGAGATCCGCACCAACACCCGGGTCCTGAAGCTGGTTCAGACGGCAGATTCCGTTTCCGTCGTGACGCACGATGGCACCCTCTCCGCACGGCGGATTGTCCTGGCAGGCGGTCCGTGGAACGCGGCGCTCCTCGCGGACCTGGACGTCTCGCTGCCGCTTGCGGTGGAGCGCCAGACGATGCATTGGTTCGATGCGTCGGCGCGGGGCCGCGCGGCACGGCCGGACGAATTTCCCGTCGCCTTGATCGAACACGCCGACGACAGGTTCTTCTACGTCATGCCTGACCTGGGCGACGGCGTGAAGGCTGCCATTCATCACGAGGGCACGATCGTGTCGCCGGATTCCGTCGATCGGAATATTTCCGCGGCGGACACGGAACCGGTGCAAGCCCTCGTCGATCGGTTCCTGCCGGCGGCCACGCGAACGGTACGGGAGTCGGCGGTCTGCCTGTACACCGATACACCCGACCGCGATTTCATCATCGATACGGTTACCGGCATGCCGAACGTGGTTCTCGTAAGTGCGTGTTCCGGCCACGGCTTCAAGTTCGCCAGCGTCATCGGTGAGGTTGCCGCGCAACTCGCCCTGGAGCAGCAGCCCGACCAGGACATTTCGCACTTCCGCGCGAGTCGCTTCGCGTGAGTGCCGTGGCCGCGGAGCGTCAAGGCGTCATCCGCGTGGCCGGAATCAGGAAGGCGTACGGCAAGCTGCTGGCAGTGGACGACATCTCGCTGGTCGTCAACGAAGGCGAGATCTTCGGACTCATCGGGCCGAATGGCGCGGGAAAGACCACCACCATGGAGTGTGTGGAGGGCATTCGCACCCCCGATCGCGGCACAATCAGCGTCCTGGGCCTCGACCCGTTTCGCGACGTGTATCAGCTCCAGGAACGCATTGGCGTGCAGCTCCAGCAGGCGCAGTTGCAGAAGCGGATCAAGGTATGGGAAGCAGTGCACCTGTGGGCCTCGCTCTACAAGCGCAAGACGGCCAGCGGTGAACAGCTCCTCGAGCAGCTTGGTCTCGCCGACAAGCGCAACGCGTGGTTCATGACACTGTCGGGTGGGCAGAAACAACGCCTGTTCATTGCGCTGGCACTCATCAACGATCCCGAGGTGGTGTTCCTCGACGAACTCACCACCGGGCTCGATCCCCAGGCGCGCCACGCTATCTGGGAACTCGTGCGCGGCATTCGCGATCGCGGCAAGACCGTCTTCATGACGACGCACCTCATGGAAGAGGCGGAACGGCTGTGCGATCGTGTCGCCATCATCGAACACGGACGCATCATCGACATCGATTCGCCAGATCGTCTCGTGGCAAGGAACTGCCCCGAGCGAACGGTCGTCCTCGTTACTGACCATGCGGCCGCAGCGGAGGCCTTTGCCCGCATCCCTCACCTCGCCTCCGTGACCGAGCGTGAGGCCCGCTTCACCCTGCACGGCACTGGAGACGAGTTCATCACCGATGTCATCCAATGCCTCTCGGAGCAACGCATCCGCGTCACCGACTTTCGCACCGTCGTACCCACGCTCGAGGATGTGTTCCTCAAGCTGACTGGGCGGTCCATCCGTGATTGAGCTGAATACGCGCGGACTGCTCGCGCTCACATGGCTCGAGATCAAGATCTTCATGCGCGAGCCGCTCGGTGCGATCGGCTCCATCGTGGTGCCTGTGGTGGCGTTTCTCCTCCTCGGCAGGATCATGCCGAGAGGAACGCAACCAATGCCATCGGCCTACAGTGGCATCATGAGCGCCGGCGGGGTGCCGGTGCTCGTCTCCATCTTGATTGCCAACAGTGCCGTCCTCTCGCTCGTTGCCATCATTTCCATCTATCGCGAAGGCGGCATCCTCAAGCGCTTGCGTGCCACCCCCCTCCGCCCGCCAACCATCCTCACCGCGCATGTATTGGTCAAGCTGCTGTTGACCGCCGTAACCATGGCGTTGATGATGCTGGCGGGCAAGCGATACTTTCCGGCGGATGTGAACGTGCCGGTACTGTCGTTCGCCCTGGCGCTGTTGATCTCGACGTGGAGCATTCTCTCCATCGGCTTCGTGATCGCGAGCATCGTACCCACGGCGCGATTTGCGCAGCCCATCGGCGCCTTCGTTCTCTATCCAATGATTGCGCTTTCGGGCCTGTTCTATCCCATAAGCGGGTTTCCTCCAGCGCTCCGGGCCGTTGCACGCGCCCTGCCGATGACGTACGTCGTGTCCCTGCTGGGCGGCATTTGGCGGGGAGATGCCTGGAGCGCCCACTTGGGCGATGTTGGGGCGCTCGTCGTCGCCTTCGTGGTCTGCACCGCCATCTCGTCGAGGGTATTTCGATGGGAGTGAGCGCTCGATCGAACGTGACCACACGATCAGTCGGCGTTGACGTCGGCGGCACCTATACCGATCTCGTTGCCGTCGACGCCAATGGCGCGGTGACCACGAGCAAGGTGCCGAGCACTCCCTCCGACCAGAGCGAGGGCGTGGCTTCGGCACTCGGCGCGCTCTCCGGGCAGTTCGTTTCCCGATTTGTTCATGGCACTACGGTCGCCACGAACATGCTGCTGGAGCGAGCCGGTGCACGAGTCGTCCTCGTGGCCACCGAAGGATTCACCGACGTACTGCACTTGGCGCGGCAGGACCGTGCGTCGTTGTACGATCTGTCGCGGCACCACCCGCCACCGCTTGTGGCACGAGGCCATACGGTCGGTGCCAGCGAGCGGGTCACTCCGGAAGGCATCCACGTTGCTCTCACGGAGGCGGCCATAGCAGACGTCGTCAACCGTGTACGGGAACTGTCCCCCGACGTCGTCGCGATCTCGCTTCTGCACTCCTACGCGGAACCAGCGCACGAGCGTCGCCTTGCGGACGCGCTGCGCAGCGCAATGCCGCAACTCGAGATTGTATTGTCGTCCGAAGTGTTTCCTGAAATCCGCGAGTACGAACGAACCGCTACCACGGTCGCCGAAGCGTACCTCCGGCCCGGCGTTTCGCACTACCTCGGGCGCCTCACGGCTCGAGCGGAATCGCTTGGCGTGCCTGCGCCAGGAGTGATGACGTCCGGCGGCGGCATGCGCACGGTTGCGCAGGCTGCCCGTGGAGCAGCTTCTCTCGCGCTGTCCGGTCCAGCGGGCGGAATTGTGGGCGCGGCCGCTGTCCTGCGTGCAGCCGGTTTTGCGAATGCGTTGACGGTGGACATTGGCGGCACCAGCGCAGACGTGGGGCTCATTCTCGATGGAGAGCCCCTCGTCGAGCCGGGAGGAAGGGTGGCCGGTGTGCCAATTGCCCTCCCGCGCGTGCTCGTCGAAACGGTGTCCGCCGGCGGCGGAAGCATCGGATGGATCGACGACGGCGGCGCCCTTCGCGTCGGCCCGCGGAGTGCGGGAGCTGTGCCCGGCCCGGCCGCATTTGGGCGCGGCGGTACGCTGCCAACAGTCACCGACGCCCACGTCGTGCTCGGCCACATCACGGCATCGGCGCTGAGTGGCGGCGTCTCGCTGAATGCCGACGCGGCGCACCGCGCCATCAATGAGCTCGCGCGGGCTCTCGACACCGAACCGCAACGTGTCGCTCGCGCGATGCTCGACATCGCGGATGCATCCGTCGCGCGCGCCCTGCGTCGCGTGAGCGTGGAGCGCGGGGTAAGCCCCCGCGACTGCGTGTTGGTGCCCTTTGGCGGAGGCGGTCCACTGCACGCGTGCGGACTTGCCGACCAACTCGGCATGCATACGATATTCGTTCCCCCACATGCCGGCGTGCTGAGCGCGCTCGGTCTCGCCATCACGCCGGAGCGCCGGGAGCGGATGATCAGTGTCCTCGCGCCCGCCGAGAGTCTGGATGTTGTGTCGCTTGGAGAGGCGTTGCTCCGTGCGGCCGATGGCGTCGCCAGCGGGGGCGAATGGCAACGTGCCTGGACGGCGCGCATGCGCTACGTCGGCCAGGGACACGAGCTGGATGTTGTCGCACGCGAGGGTGACGATGGCGCTGCCATTGCTGCACGATTCGCCACGCTTCACGCGCAACGGAACGGATTCACCCTCGATGCGCCGGCGGAAGTCATCGGGATCAGGCACGTTGCCAGCGGGCCGATGTATCCGGTTCGCTTCGCACGCGAAGGGACGTCGCATTGGAATACGGAAACCGCCGTGGACGACGGCAGCAACTTCGACGCAGACGTCCATGGACCGGCCGTCATCACTCTGGCGGGCGCGACTCTTCGCGTCGCACCGGGATGGGGTGCACGGCCACTCCCCGTCGGCGGCTGGCTGCTCGTCCGCAAGGAGAGTGTGTCATGACCACGGCCCGGACCGAATCGCAGGGCAGCATTGATCCTCTTGAACTCTCCGTCCTCGCGCACGGCGTGGCGATGATTGCCGAGGAGATGGGTGCAGTACTCGTACGCAGCGCGCTGTCGCCCAACATTCGAGAACGTCGCGACGCATCGGCTGCGTTATTCGACGCGCACGGCCGCATGATTGCACAGGCCGCGCACATTCCCGTGCACCTTGGCGCCATGCCGGAATCGGTGGCGGCCGTTCGTGCGCGCTCCCCACGGCCCGGCGACGTCTTTCTTCTCAACGATCCGTATCACGGCGGCTCGCATCTCCCCGATCTGACGTTGGTGGAGGTCGTGGAGATCGATGGTACGATCGGCGGCTATACGGCGGTGCGCGCGCACCACGCCGACGTGGGTGGCATGAGCCCGGGCAGTATGCCTCAGGGGGCCACTGAGTTGGTGCAGGAGGGTCTCATCATCCCCCCCATTCGCCTCGTACGCGCCGGTGCGCTCGACGAGGACCTCCTCGCCTTTGTCCTCGCCAACGTGCGGACTCCCGCGGAACGCCGCGGCGACCTCGGTGCGCAGTTGGCGGCATGTGCCACCGGTGCGTCGGGCTGGCGCGCTCTCGCCGCCAGACTGGGAACGGCCAAGCTCATCGCCGCGTGCGACGCACTGCTCGACTACGCGGAACGTCGCGTTCGCGCGCGGCTCGCGCCGTTGGAAGGCCGCGTCGGCCGCGCCACGGATCGCCTGGAAGGTGATGGCGTCACCGACGCGGACATACCCGTGTGCGTTGCGCTTGCCGTACGCAACGGAATGCTGCATCTGGATTTCACCGGCAGCTCGCCGCAGGTGGCGGGCAACGTGAACGCGCCAGCCGCCGTTACGCGCGCCGCCGCCGTGTTTGCGTTACGCACGCTGCTGGATGACGACGTACCCACCAACGACGGCATCGCGCGAGCCATTGTGCTCACGTTGCCGGAGCGCAGTGCCGTGAACGCAGCCTGGCCGGCCGCTGTGGCTGCCGGCAACGTCGAGATGTCACAGCGCATGGCAGACACCATCCTTGCCGCATTCGGCGATGCCGGCGTGGACGTCGCCGCGCAAGGGCAGGGCACCATGAACAACATCACCTTCGGCGGCGCCGGCTGGACCTTTTACGAAACACTCGGGGGCGGCCAGGGCGCGAGTTCGCGCGGACCCGC
The DNA here is from genome assembly GCA_040003455.1 of bacterium. Classification (GTDB taxonomy): domain Bacteria; phylum Gemmatimonadota; class Gemmatimonadetes; order Gemmatimonadales; family Gemmatimonadaceae; genus AG11. The sequence continues at coordinate 10,511 of JBDUCM010000075.1, read as the reverse complement.
ACCATCCGGCGTGCACGTGGGGATGAGCAATACGCTCAATACTCCCGTCGAATCACTCGAACGATCCACACCGCTCCGCATCGATCGCTATGCGCTGCGCGATGGCTCCGGCGGCGCTGGGGTCAATGCTGGCGGCAATGGTGTCGTGCGGGCGTATCGAGCCACTGCACCGTGCACGGTCACGCTGCTCACCGAACGGCGGCGGCATGCACCACGAGGTGTCGCCGGTGGCCACGGTGGTTCGCCCGGCAGGAATCTGCTCAACGGCGAACCGCTGCCCGCGAAGTGCAGGGTCGCACTGAAGGCTGGTGACGTGGTCACCGTCGAGACGCCAGGTGGCGGCGGGTACGGCCGGCCCGCGACGGAGTAGACCGGAGTTCAAGACTGGAAATCAGCCTGCCCCGCGGGGCAGGCGACGTCGGGCTACTTCCGCGGCTGCACGTTCGTCATCGCCAGCGCCGTATGCAACGCGCGCGCAAGAGACACCGCGTCGTCGTTCGCCCAGAAGTGCATGAAGAACAATCGCGGTGACTCGGCCAGCATGTGCGAGTGCAGGGCCGTCACGTCGATGCCGTTGTCCCGCAAGGCGCGGATGACACGATTCACTTCCACGGCGGTCATCACGAAGTCGCCGGTGACCGCTGCCTTGCCGCCGCCGGTCGGTTGGAAGTTGATCGCCGTCGCCACTCCCATGGACGCCGGCACCTCCATCTCACCCTCGAAGATCTGCTCCACGCGCGGCACGCTCACCTGATACACGCCGCCGTTCACCTTGCCCGCGTATCCGAGCGTGGCGGCAACTGTGGCCGTATCGAGGTCGAACGCGGCGGGTGCGGCTACTGCCGGCTCGCCCATCGGCGTCCGTGTGTGCAGCAGCGCGTCGTGGACGGTGCGCGCGATCTTTGTCTCCTCGCCGTACACGCTGAGGTGCATGTACATCACCCGTGGCGACTCGCCGATGAGGTGATTGTGCAGCGCCGTCTGTTCCACGCCGCCCCTCTGCAACGCCTCCATCACCGGCGCCACTTCATCCTCGGCGAGCACAAGGTCGCCCATCACCATCGCGTGGCTGCCGCCAACCCGCTTGAACGCCACCCACGATCCGAGCGCAAGGGCGGGCATCACCCGCACGCCGCGAACGGTGACGGTCAAATCCGTGCGCGGATAGCTGAACTTCAACACGTTGCCGGGCAGCGCCGCGCCCTTTCTTCCGAATGCACTCTCCACCGTTGGCCAGGCGCTCTCAGGCACCTGGGCACGCAACGGCGCTGCACCCAGGAGGCCGAGCAGGACTGGGACGATGAACGGGACTCGTATGGAGCTGGACATGCTCAATTTTTGCGGGTGGCTGGCGAACTCAGTTCCAGGTCAGGCCCTTCAGTTGGTCGAGGTTGAGATTTCCACCACTCAACACGGCCACCACCTTAGACCCCGCCGGCATGCGAACGAGCCCCGCCATGAGCGCTGCCACCGGTGCCGCCGCCGCTGCCTCCGGCACGAGCTTGCATCGCTCCATCACCCACGGCACGGCGTCGAATATTTCGCGGTCCGTGAGCGTCACGATCTCGTCCACGTACCGCTGTACCACGCTCAGCGTGATCGCGCCAACGCGCTTTACCCGCAGGCCGTCGATCACCGTATTGCAGTCAATCGTCACCACCTCGCCCGCTGCCACTGCACGCTGCATCGCCGGACCATCGGACGACTCCACGCCGATCACCCGTACCTTCGGGTTGTGGCTCTTCACTGCCATGGACACCCCGGAGATCAGCCCGCCCCCGCCAATGGGCACCACGATGGCATCGAGGTCGGCCCAGTCCTGCACCACCTCGAGCCCCAGCGTTCCCTGGCCGGCGATCAAGTCAGCATCGTCGAACGGACTGATGTAGGTGAGCCCTTCGTCCCGGACCAGCTCCAACGCCTTCTGGTTCGCTTCATCCCAGATGGAACCGTGCAGCACGACCTCGGCACCATACTCGCGCGTGGCCGCAACCTTCGCGGGCGTGGCATTGGTGGCCATGCAGACCACCGCCCGGATTCCGTGGATGCGTGCGGCCAACGCGACGCCCTGCGCGTGGTTGCCTGCGGACGAACACACCACACCGCGGCGCTTCTCCTCCTCGGTGAGGAGCGTGAACTTGTTCAGCGGGCCGCGGATCTTGTACGAGCCCACGCGCTGGAACATCTCCGCCTTGAGCCGGACATCAAATCCCGTGTGCGCGCTGAGCTGGCGTGACGTGAGGAGTGGTGTGTGGTGGATGTGGGGTGCGATCTTGGCGCGCACCGCTTCAAAGTCGCTGCGATTCAGGGAAAGCATTCTCGTCGCGTGGGGCTTGGCGTGGATGGCAATGCTGGGATCGGTGGACCGCCGAATGGCCCGCTCAGGCCTTCAGTGCGTCATACACCCGTGCTTGAACAAACGCATCGAGCAGCGCCGTGTCCAGCATGCCGTCGCCTGCTTCCATGTGCAGGATGTCGATGGCCCGGTCCGTTGACACGGCGCGTTTGTAGGGGCGGTCGGTTGCCGTGAGCGCGTCGTAGATGTCCGCGATGGTCATCATTCGCGTCTGCACGGGAATCGCGGCCGCGTGCACGGCATTCGGATAGCCGGCGCCATTCAATTTCTCGTGATGCCCGTAGGCAATTTGCGGAATCTGGCGCAGCTCGCGGGTCCACGGAATCTGCTCGAGGAACCGGTAGGTGTGATTCACGTGGGATTCGATCTCGCGCCGCTCGTTGTCGTCCAGGGTCCCCTTGCGAATGGTGAGGAACTGAAGTTCCTCCCGCTCGAGTAGCGGCCGCTCGTGTCCCTCGAAATCCACGAATGTGCGCGCACCAATATCGTGCAGTGCCTCGAAGCTGCCTTCCGGAAGGATCGTGGGCTCGTTGGCCTTCACGATCGCGTCCAGAAAGCGCATGAGCTCCGACCGGCGCCCATCGCGTGCTGCCTCCAGTTGGGCGATCGATTCATCGTAGCGCGTTCGTCCGTGCGCGATCGCGACCTCGGCACGTTCGCGCTCGAATGCCAGGTCGGATTGCTGCAACAGGTAGCCGAACCGATGACGAATGATCTCCAGGTCCTGGGGGTAGAGCTTCTTCTGCTTGATGAGAACCTGCTCGCGTACTCCCACCTTCCCGAAATCGTGAAGCAGTCCCGCATACCGCAACTCACGCAGCTGCTCGCGCGAGAACACCACGTCCCGGTACGGGCCATCGCTCATGCGATCCACCACTTCCGCGAGCCCCACGGACAGCGTGGCCACACGCGACGAGTGGCCTGATGTGGTGGGATCCCGCGACTCGATGGCCGTGACGGCCGCGGTCACGAACCCCTCGAACAGCCGTTCGATGTCTTCGTACAGTTTGCCATTCTCGATGGCCACGGCCGCCTGTGACGCGAGCGCATTGGTCAGCTCCACGCATCGCGCGTCATACGTCACGACTTCGCGTTCCACGCTCTCGGCCGAGCCGATGCGCGCGTCCATCGTACGCTTGCGGTTGATCAGTTGCAGGACGCCGACCACCTCGTCGCGATGCGATTTCATCGGGAGCACGAGCATGGACCGCGTGCGGTAGTTGAACTTGTCGTCAAAGCTGCGGTTCTGCCGGTACGTCACGTCGTCAGGCAGGAGATACACGTCGCCGATGACCAACGGTTCGCCCGTAGCCGCGGCGTACCCGGCCAGGCTGCCATGATCGATGGGAACAGTAAAGCTCGAGAAGGGCAGGTTGGGCAACGAGAAATTCTGTGCCTTCACGAACCGAAGCCGGTCCGCTGCACCACTGTCGTCTCGCTCCACCAGGTAGATGGAGCCGGCGTCGCTATTGGTCAGCCGGCGCGCTTGGGTCAGGATCAGGTCCAGCAGCGTATGCAGATCGCGCTCTGTGGACAGGGCAACGCCGATGGCCGTGAGCTCTCCCAACTCGCGCGCACGGTCCGTGGCATCGGCGCGAGCATACCGCTCTCCTACGAGGGAGGCAGCGTGTCTGAAGGCTCCCTTGAATGCCGCAATCACCCCGCCCGCTGGCGCGTTGCCCGCGATCCAGCAACACAGTGCGTCGACGGGAAAATCGTCGGGCGGCTCCAGCTCTCCCGCCTCGCCAAGCCCCACAATCGCCGCAACGCTGGCCAGCTCGGTCACGCGCGAGAGGTCGCCTGCCGCACTCTGTAGCAGCGCCCGATCCAGCGCGATCACCGTCGGCCGCTCCGTGTCGATCGCGGTCGCCGTTGGCAGGGCAGGGATCCGGCGCACCTCGATGTCGTCGCCCCTGCGACCGAAAGGAGCGGACGAGATGGTGCGGCCCGCGGCGGTTAGGAGGAGAGGCTTCATCAGGCTGCGAATATACAACAGGGATAACGCAAATCCGCCGGCGTCCATGGCATGGACGCCGGCGGATTCATTCGGTCACCCGCGCGACGGATCAGGCGCCACTCTTCTTGAGCTTGCCCATTTCCGTCTGCGCTGGCGCATATGTCGGGAATTCCTTGAGCACGGCGCCGAACAACTCCACGGCCTTGGCCTTGTCGCCCTTGTCCGCCATGTCCAGCGCCTTGCCATACATCACGGCCACGCGCATGGGCAGCCTGACCGGTGACCCCGCCGCGGCCGGTGCACTTCCAGTAGCGGGAGATGATGCCGGTGTGGCGTCGCCCGTGCGCCGGGTCATCGGGGGAAGGTGCATCCCCGCGTTCAGTTTGGACGCCAGCGTGCTGATCGCCGCCATGATGTTGTCGGCTTTGTCATCGACGCGCTCGACATACTCGATCTCGCCCGTTTCGACATTCACCGCGCGCGCATCAATGCGGAAATGTTCGCTCTTGTCCACGATGAACGTGCCGAAAATCATGTGATGGACCCCGAGCAATTTGCCGATTTTCACGGCGGTCGCCTGGTCTACCTGCCCGCCAGTAACGAGCTTCTGCTCATCGACGAGCTTCTGGACCTCATCGCGCTCGATCACTCGGATGTTCGGATTGGCCGACATGTCCGTAATGAGGATGGCTGGCACGCCCTTGGAGAGTCCGTCATACTCCTTGGGGTCTCCAAACGAGCTGTTGTGGAACGACATCATGGCCACAGTCGGCTTGCCCTGCGCGTGCACTGCGCCAAGGGGAGCAACGAGGCCGGCAACGGCGCCAGCCAGCGAGACAATACGTGCGATGCGGGTCATGGTCTCCTCCGAGACTCGTACGGAATTCCATCTATACGGTGCAACAGCGCGTCCGCGCCCTTGAAACAACCGCCATTACGTGCCGCTGTCAGACGGTCAGGCTCATACCCTCCGCCGCCGCCACCACGCTCAGCGCCGAGCCGCATGACGCAACCATCTCGCGGCACTTCGCCAGGCACACGTCAACCTCGTCGTCGGTCCGCTCGGGCCGGTGGTGAAACAGCACGAGCTGCTTCACGTTTGCCTCGAGTGCCAACTCCACGGCATCCTCGTACGTCGAATGCCCCCAGCCCACGTACGCGTCGTACTCCTGCCGCGTGTACATCGTGTCGTGCACCAGCACATCAGCGTCACGAGCAAATGCCACGAATCGTTCACGCCATTCGGGCAGCTCGTCATACCTGGCCCGTGGACTGAGCTCGTTGTCTGATACATAGACGAGCCCTCCCGTGCCCTGGTTACCATCTGTGAAACGATAGCCCAGCGCCCCACCGGGGTGTCTCACCCCCATGGCGGCCACTTCATACCCTTTACCGGCGCGCTTCTCCTCCACCAGGTCCTGAAAGTCAATCCGCGCCTGCAATTCCTCGAATGTCACCGGAAACACCACCGGAGACATCTGATCTCGTACTACCCGGTCAATGCTCGTTTGTAGCGACTTGGAGCCCCAGATCGTGAAATGATTCCCCTTCCGGAACACCGGCGCGAAGAACGGAATCCCCTGGATGTGATCCCAGTGCGCGTGCGTGAGGAAAATGTCTCCCTCGATCGGCGCGCCGTTCGCCCGCTCCAGGAGCGACCGCCCGAGATCGCGAATGCCAGTTCCAGCATCAAGAATCACCAACCACCCGTCATCGGTGCGCAACTCCAGACAGGGAGTATTGCCCCCGTAGCGTACCGTGGTGGGTCCCGGGCTCGGAATCGAGCCGCGCGTCCCCCAAAACCGTACTGACAGAGGCATGTGCTCTACGAGCCGACGTTCGGGTGATAGTATGCGATTAGCGCACTGAACCGTGCAAAGGAGCCGGTCACGCTACAAGCGTGACGCAGATCACACCTGTGACCTACGTCACACTCTGACTTGCGCGCGCTTCTCCAAACCCTCTCGATTTCCAATACTGATCCGGCGACGCTCCACGAGGATCAAGCCGGAATCCTGGAACTCCTTCATGGCCCGCGACACCGTCTCCCGGCTCGCGCCAATCATCTGCGCAATAGTCTGATGTGTCAGCACCTTGTCGATCGCCGGCCTGCCGCTCTCCTGGGAAAGGTCGAGCAACAACCGCGCAATTCGGCCCGGCACGTCCAGCAGCACGAGACCGCCAATCTTCTCATCGGCCCGACGCAGCCGGCGCGACAGTTCCTGAAGGAGTGCCCACGCCACGCTGGGGTTGGCATCCACCCGCCGGCGGAAATCCTCGCGCCGAAGAATCAGGAGTTGCGAATCCTCCATCGCAATCACGTGCGCCGATCTCGGCTGGTCGTCGATGAGGGCGAGTTCCCCGAAGTGCGCCCCTGATTCAAGCACGCCGAGGATGACTTCTCGCCCGTCTTCGCCAATGAGCACGACCTTCACGCGCCCACTGCGGAGTACAAACAGTGAGTCCCCTGGATCGTCCTGGAAAAGGATGACGCTGCCCTTGGGATAAGCTCGCTCACGAACCAGCTCGCCAAACTTGGCAAGCTCATCGCGGTCGAGTCCGTGAAAGATCGGAATGCTTGAGAGAAAATCGGATGTCTGAGCGATCACGCTATAGGCCGCTGGGTACCCAGTGAGTGTGGTTGGCAAAACGTACCCGCCGCTGGAGGAACTGTCAAACGAATGCGCCGTGAAGTGTTTGTCACGCCGCGACTTGCAGCCGTGCCTCAGTGCCCGGCCGCCATTCGTCCCTTCTTGTAGCGCCTGGCGTGCTCCATCGGGCGCTTCGTCACAAATACGTGGCGCCGGCGCCAGGGGGAACAGACACTAGTGGTCTACTCCAGTGGTCTACTCCTGTCTCCACCGGAAGTGCCCACATTTTCTCACTCACCGCGAGGTCGCTGTTCATGTCCACTGGCACGTTGTCAATGGCGAACCAGGATCGTAGCGCCCTCTCCCGCTACATGCTCGCCGGCGCCGCCACCGGCGTTTCCGACGCAATTTTTGCCACCGTCTTCAACGCCGTCCGCACCGGCAGCCTCGACCTCCTCCGCGTCTGGCAAGGCGTGGCGAGCGTCCTGATCGGAAAGTCCGCACTCACCGGCGGCGCATCATCGGCATTGCTCGGCCTCGCCATGCACTTCTGCGTTGCCTACTTCTGGACCGCCGTGTTCCTCGTGCTCATCCGGCAATCCCATTGGCTGCGCGGCATCATCGATTCACGTCTCGGTGCATTGAAGGTGGCCTCCGTCCTGGGCCCCGTCATCTGGCTCATCATGGATCTCGTCGTGATTCCCGCGCTGGTTCACCGGCCACCGGTTATCGCCCTTCCGTTCTACCTGATGGGAATTGGACACATCTTCTTCGTCGGCCTGCCCATCACCTCGATCATCGGCAACGGCTCCAAATGAACGACAGGCGCCGCCGTCGTGCAACGCCGCGGGCACGAGTTGCTTCCCCCCTTCTCCGCGAATACCGTCCGGAATGCGTGTGAGTCGCAATTCAGGGCGGATCGCAGGGTGTGATGCGTAGAGAACGGGACTATCGGTGGTCCTACATCGCGGCGGCGTGGACGGTCGTTGGCTTGTTCAACGCCGAGCAGACGTACGTGACGCTTGCGGTGTCCGGGCACCCCTCGCCCTGGCTCGCGATTCTCGGGGTGATTGCGCCAGGCATGATATTGTGGGCGCTCCTTACCCCAGCAATCATGCGGCTGGCGGAGCGATATCCCGTGAACCACAGGGGCATCGGGGTCCACTTGGTCGCCGCGCTGGTGGCAGCGTGCGCCGACGCGACGCTCTATCACCTGATCGACCCGTGGGTAAATCCGTTCGGGACGCGTCCATGGCTCGTGGGTTTCGTGCGCTACCTCCAGATCAACGTTGCCAATTACGTCGGCGTTGTCGCCATCACCACGGTGGTTCGCTACTCGCGCATGCTTCGTGAGCGACAGGTGGCGGAAGCACAGATGGCCGCGCAACTCACCACGGCCCACCTGCGCTCGCTCCAGGCGCAACTGCGGCCACACTTCCTCTTCAATACGCTCAACACGGTGGCCGAACTGGTGCACCGGGACCCGGAGGCGGCTGACCGGATGATCGCGCGCCTTGGATCGCTTCTCCGCCGGTCGTTCGAGGCGTTCAGTGAGCAGGAGGTCACGCTGGAGACCGAGCTGGCTTTCCTTGCCGACTACGCCGAGCTCGTGACTACCCGCTTTGCCGGCCGCATCAACATCATCACGGACATCGACGCCGAGGCACTCGGCGCGAGCGTGCCCAGCCTCGTGCTCCAGCCCCTCGTGGAGAACGCCGTGCGTCATGGTCTCGAGCCGTCCGTTGCCGGCGGTACCGTGGAGATCATTGCGCGACGCCGGCTGGACGTCATCGAACTGGAGGTGCGCGACGACGGATGCGGTTTGCCGCGCGAACATGCCGACGGCACCCAAGGCTGGAGCGAAGGGATCGGCATCAGGAACACACGTGACCGTCTTCGGCACCTGCACGGGGATGCACATCGCTTCTCGGTCCGTCCTCGCGCGAGCGGCGGCACCATCGTCGCCATGCAAATTCCCTTTCACGTGATGTCCCCCGCGGTCGCGGCGGGGGTACCGTCATCGGCCAACGGCCGCGGACCGGTGGCGCGATGAGCGTGGAACAGGCGCGACTGCGCGTGATCATCGTGGACGATGAACCCGTCGCGCGGCAGCGCGTGCGCCGGCTCATCGCGCGCGAGCCCCAACTGGAGATCGTGGCGGAATGCGCCAACGGGCGCGAAGCCTTGAGCGCAGTGGAACAGCACGCGCCGGACCTGCTCGTCCTCGACATCCAGATGCCGGAGCTCGACGGATTCTCCGTGCTTGCGGCGCTGCCTCCCGAGCGAATGCCGATGGTCATCTTCGTCACCGCCTTCGATGAGCACGCCCTTCGCGCCTTTGACGTGCACGCCATCGACTACGTGCTGAAGCCAATCGATCCCGATCGCTTTCGCGTGGCAATCGACAGGGCATGCAAGGCGCACGCGCGCGACGAATCGGCGGAGCAGCACGAACGGCTGCGCGGAATGCTCAACGCATGGGGCCTCGCCGCACGTGTGCCGGATGCGCCGTCCGCGCATCCGTCGGGGCCTGTCGAGGAGTTCAGTGCCGTGCCCGGCTCACTCCAGCGGTTCCTCGTGAAGACCGACGGGAAGATGTTCTTCGTGAACGCGGGCGACGTGGACTGGATCGAGGCAGACGGCAACTACATCCGCCTGCACGTGGGATCGGTCACGCACATGATCAGGGAGACGATCGCCTCCATCGAGCGGGCATTGCCACCCGCGCGCTTTGCCCGAATTCACCGGTCGGCCATCGTGAACCTCGATCGGGTGGCAGAAATGCGGCAGTGGTCGTCCGGCGACTACATCGTGGTGCTCACCAACGGCGCGCGACTGAAGCTCAGCCGCACCTACCGAGCGAATATCGAGGCGAGGGCCAGATAGCCTCGCAATGACCCGCCTTGTCTTTTGGGGCAATCTCCGGGTATATTCACAAGCTGTTTCCGAATCTGCACCAACTGCCAGGCAGGGCTCCCATGAAAACTGATATCCATCCCGAGTACGCCACCGCAACCATCAAGTGCGCGTGCGGCAACACCTTCGACACCCGTTCCACGGTCGCCGAGATTCACACGGACGTGTGCGCGGAGTGTCACCCGTTCTATACCGGCAAGCAGCGTCTGCTTGACACCGCCGGCCGCGTCGAGCGCTTCCGCCAGAAGTATTCGGCGAAGGGCGAGACCAAGCCGGAAACCAAGGAGAGCTAAGCCTCTGAGCCTCCGCGACCTGCTCGGCGACGCACTCGCCCGGGCGGCGGAGGTCGAACGGCTGCTCTCCAATCCGGACACGTTCGGCGACGCACCAAAGGCCGCCGAACTTGGCCGGGAGCACCGACGCCTCCAGCCCATCGTCGAGCTGGCGGCCCAGCTCGGAAAGTCCGAGAACGAGCTCGCTGAGGCCCGCGAGCTCGTTTCCGTTGACGACCCGGAAATGGCGGCCGAAGCGACGCAAGAGGTCGCACGCCTCGAAGCCGGCATTGCCGACCTCGAGGTCAGGCTCAAGCCTGCCCTCCTGCCGCACGACCCGATGGACGATCGTAACGCCATCATCGAGATCCGCGCCGGCACCGGCGGGGACGAGGCGGCGCTGTTCGCCGCCGACCTGT
>JBDUCM010000012.1:0-63113 GCA_040003455.1 bacterium | reverse complement strand
GTCGTTGCGAGATGACCTTCCGGTACTGGCAGCTGCCATGAGGTCGTTGCAAGATGACCTTCCGGAACTGTCAGCTGCCATGAGGTCGTTGCCAGGCGCCATGAGGACGATGCGAGACGACCTTCCGGCACTGTCAGCTGCCATGAGGTCGTTGCGAGATGACCCTCCGGAACTGTCAGCTGCCATGAGGTCGTTGCAAGATGACCTTCCGGAACTGTCAGTTGCCATGAGGTCGTTGCGAGATGACCTTCCGGTACTGTCAGCTACCATGAGGTCGTTGCGAGGCGCAGTGAGGACGATGCGAGACGACCTTCCGGAACTGTCAGGCAATGCGAGTACGATGCGAGAGGACCTTCCGGAACTGTCAGGTGACGTGAGGACGAGGCGAGACGACCTTCCGGAACTGTCAGGTAACGTGAGTACGATGCGAGAGGACCTTCCGGAAAATCTTGCCGGGTTGTGCGCACGATCAGCAGCCCCGGGCGCTCGACGCCGCGTTGCGAACGCATGGCGGCGCCGCGGCGCCTTGCCAGCCGCGACGGGGTGACGCAACATCGGAGATGAAATTCTCCGTCTTGCTGTTCTTCAGCACCGGGATACTCAGTTCGGCTCCAGCCGCTGCCCAGCGCACAACTCCGCGCTCAGTCGACTGGCCGTCCTATGGCAACGATGTCGGTGGCCTGAAGTACTCCCCGCTCACGGACATCAATCGCGACAACGTCAGCCGCCTTGCGCCAGCGTTTTCGTGGGAAGCACATGAAGAACCCATCCGGCCCAGCGAAGGCCAGAAGGCTGCGCGACCGGGGTTGTTTCAGGCAACACCGCTCGCCGTCGGCGATACACTCTATTTCCCCACGCCGTACAACCGCGTCATCGCACTGCATGCCGGCTCCGGCAAGGAGCTGTGGTCGTTCGATCCGGAAGTGTGGAAGACGTACGGCCAGCCCAGCAATGGCACGGGTTTCGTGCACCGGGGAGTCGCGACATGGTCCAACGGTCGCGAGCGTCGTGTGTTCATCAATGCACGCTGGCGATTGATCGCGCTTGATGCGGCTACCGGCAAGCCGATTCCCGGCTTCGGAACCGGCGCGGAGGTTGACCTCACGCGGGATCTCTCCCGCCCCGTCCGACGCGAGCACTACACGAACACGTCTCCTCCGGTGGTGTGGGGCAACCTCGTCATCGTTGGGAATGGCGTGGGCGATCGCCTGGTGTACCACGGCGATCCGCCGGGTGACATCCAGGCCTTCGACGTGCACACCGGCAAGCGTGTGTGGCGTTTCAAGACGGTGCCGCAGCCCGGCGAAACCGGGAACGAGACGTGGAAAGACAGTTCATGGTCCTATATGGGCCACACGAACGTATGGGCACCCTTTACCGTCGACAGCGCGCGTGGGCTGCTATACCTGCCGGTCGGCACGCCGAGTGATGACTGGTATGGCGGTGAGCGCAGGGGAGACAACCTGTTCGGAGAGACCCTGCTCTGCCTCAATGCGCGCACCGGCAAGCGGGTGTGGCACTTTCAGGTCGCGCATCACGGGCTTTGGGACTACGATCTTCCTGCCCCCCCAAACCTCGTCACCGTCATGCATGACGGGCGAAGGACAGACATCGTCGTCGCCCCGACAAAGCAGGGATTTCTCTTTGCGTTCGAGCGCGTGACCGGCAAGCCGCTCTGGCCCATCGAGGAACGCGCTGTACCGCAGAGCGACGTGCCCGGTGAAGCCACGTCACCAACACAGCCTTTTCCCACCAAGCCGGCGGCGTTCGCCCGGCAGGGGTTCTCTTCGGACGACGTCATCGACTTTACGCCCGACATACGCCAGGCCGCCCTGCGTGAACTCGCGAAGTACCGCGCCGGCCCGATGTACTCACCGCCGTCCGTACAGGGCACGGTTGCCATGCCGGGAGTGATTGGCGGCGCGGGTTGGGGCGGCGCCGCTGTGGATCCCGTCACGGGCTGGGCATACGTAAAGGCCAGCAACTCACCGGCGCTCTTCTCACTTCAGAACCGCTCGGCGCGCAGTGACACTGTGGACACACCTTATATGGTGGACCTGGCGCACTCGTCGCTCGGCGTATCGCAACTCAACAACGCTGAAGGCGCCGTGCGCGGATCATTGCCCATCAACAAGCCGCCATATGGCACGATGACCGCGATCGACCTCAATACCGGCGAGACGAAGTGGCAGGTGGTGCTTGGTGACTCGCCGGAGGTACGCAACAGCCCCGCGCTCAACGGCGTTGCGCTGCCACCGCTGCTAGGCGTGTCCGGCTCACCCGGTGCACTCGTCACGAAAGGAGGACTGGTGTTCGCCACCGGCGGCGGTCGCGTGCTCTATGCAGTTGATTCACGGACGGGCGTGACGCTCTGGCAACACGACCTCGGCCAGCAGGGCTACTCCAATCCCATGACGTACCGCACGCGAAGCGGCACGCAGCTCGTAGTCGTGGCGACCGGAGGAGGAGCAACGTCGAAGCTGGTCGCGTTCTCGCTTGCGGCCCGTTGAACCAACCCGCGTTACCACAGAGGCCACTGAGGAACACGGAGGACGTGCAGGCGACGGAGGCTTCGACCGACTCCTCCGTGCCTCTGTGGTTCAAGTATTTCCCTTACTGCCTTGGCTGAATTAGCCCTCGGGCTGATATGGCCCGCCCGGCACTCCCCATCCCCACATCGGCATCGCTGCATCCGGGTCCACCGTAGCACCGTCGGTCGAGTTGATCACGGCCAGCCGAGTGCCCCACTCGAGATACGCCACGAGCGCCGACCGGAACTCGGGATCCGCCGGTAGCCCGATTTCGTCCGCCGTATCGAGCAGCAACGTCATCCACGCGCGGCGTTGCTCCTGTGTGAGATGGCGCGCGAGGTGTTGCGAGATCATGTGCGGATGCCCGCCACGTTCACGCGTGTAGTCGTCGGGTCCACCGAGAACTTCTGCCAGGAACTGCGCCACGAAGTGCGGATGCCGCGCGCTCATCGCGGCAAACACGGGCGCCAGGAGTTCGTGCTCCTTGACGCGTGCATAGAATCGAGTGGTCAGCGATTCCAGAGCGGGTTGTCCTCCCGCCCATTCGAACAGTGTGGGGATTCTCTGCATCATTCTCCAGCTCCCGCAGTGAAGACCGTGCCATCTGACGCCTGATCGAAGTATGCATCGCAGCGCCCCGGATCGTGACTATCCGAACGGCTAGTGCGCCATTGCGCGAAGTCCTTTCGCCGCAACCCGTCGAGCGAGCGTGTCCTTCCGCCGCTGCTCTCGGCGCCACGCCTCCCAGACGTTGGCCACCAACAAGCCGGCGAGAAGAAAGTATGCTGCCCCTACGAACTCGAACGTGACATAGCTTGTGGCCGCGACGATCACGCCGTATCGCAGCTGGTCCGGTTGTTTTGCCGGCGAGGTCGGCGGATCGGTGACCATGAAGAACGCGAAGAAGAGCGCCGCATTGACATCAGGCTCGCGGAAGATCTCCGCAACCCGGAGCGCGCCGCCCAGATAGGCCGTGACGGTAAACAGCAGGAAGTGCGTACCGAGGAACGCGAGGACGAGCGGCAGCTTGTTCACGCGCGCGGAGATGTAGAGGCCCGACGCGAACAGTGCGATGAGGCCGATCACTCCGACGTCCGGTAGTGCACCCCACCAACTCTGCGCGGTGTCGAACGGATAGAACGTGATCACGGCCGCGAGCGCGGCAGGATTGAAGACGTTGGCCGACCGCATGCGGATCAGGTACTTGCTGATCACGGCGATTGCCGAGGTGATCGTCGCCACGTACCACGGCTGCATGGGGCTGAGCAGCATGGCAACAATCAACGCCGTCAAGATGGCACCGTCCGGCACGAGCCACTTTCCTTCACGCCTTTGGAGGATCAGCAGGTCGATCACGGACGCAACCACCACGGAGCCGGTGAGCCCAGGCCACACGCGCGCGACGCCTTCGTGCGGGGCCCCAAACGCCACAAGCCCCGCCAGCACGATGAGGAGCAATCCCTTCGGCGTCCGGAAGAATCGTACGATGGCCAGCCTCATGCTCGCGTCGGCCATCACCGCATCTCGGGCAACGCGGCAGCGGTAGTGGCGAAGCAGCGAAGCGCTCCCCTCGCTACATGACGATCAAGCGACGGCGTGATGAGCAGGCCATCCACGTCGTGTCGCTCGAGCAGGCGCACACCCTCCGTGGGGCCGAGGACGAACGCCGCTGTCGCGAGCGCGTCCGCGATCATCGCCGTTGGTCCGACGACGGTCACGCTGGCGAGTGCAGACGCCGTCCCACCGCCGCGGGCATCGATGATGTGGTGCCCATCATCCACGTTCGATCGGCGCGCGTAGTCACCGGACGTGCACACCGCCGAACCGGAGACGCTGATCGTTTCGATCAGTGACCGGTCATCGCGCGGATGGCGAATGCCGACGGTCCACGGCTCACCACGTGGATTGTTGCCCGCGAAGAAGAGGTCACCGCCTGCATCTACCGCGAAATGATCGTAGTCGCGTAGCTCGCGCGCCGCCATGTCCACCGCGAGGCCCTTCGCCACGGCGCCCAGGTCGAGCACCAGCGCACGCTCGAGCGTGATGGTCTGTGCTGTACTATCGAGCGTGACGTCTCGATAACTCGCACCGTCGGCTTTTACATGCGACCTCTGCGTGCGCCGTCCAGATCGATGTTCGCGATCGAAGCCGCGCATTTCCATCCGACGACCAACAGTCGGATCGAACGCGCCATTGGCTTCCTCCGCCACCGTCAGGGCGAACTGCACGGCATGGAAGAGCAGATCACTCACGACCACGGGCGTGCCGACGTTCGCCACGAGCGCACTCAGCTCGCTCTGTTCGTCGAATCGCGAGCACACAGCCTCCACGCGACCGAACCATGCGAGCGCGGCATCTACACGTTCGACCCGAGCGTTGCGCGAGTCCTCGTCACCGTCACCGTCTGCCACCTGCACTGTGACCACGGTGTCCATGGCGACGATGCTGCGAACGAACGCGTCGCTCACTTCGCCTTGGACAACGCTTCCACCACCGCCTGGTAGAAGGCATTCGTGCTCTGCGTTGCGCCGGACACGAAATCCACCTCGGCACTCTGGCGCGTCACCACCTGCGGCGGAAGCGCGGCGATCCACGAGCAGGAGTAGCGCGTGAGGCACTGCGTGATCACGGCGCTCTGAATGCGTCCTTCGGCAATCACCACCGTGGCCTGAATGTCGCCGTGGCGCGAGGTACCCCACCCCGTGTAGCTGCCGTCTTTCCAAGCCGCGATCGTGGCCTTCGCCACTTCGGGCGAGGCGTCGGTGCTGCGCGCCGCACTTGTGGCGGTATCCGCTGCGGCGGCCTTGGCAGGCGCCGCTGCGGGCATCGAATCGGCGGCAGGCGCTGAAAGCGTCTTCTGCGCCGGAGATACCAGTGCCACCACATGGGACGCTGCCTTCGGGCTCACCGCCGATCCCGACACGGTAGGTGCCGGGGACACCTCCGCGGGCGGAGTGTACCGAACCGCAGTGGTTGCACCTGTCCCGCCAACGACCTCAGAGATGCCGTTCGCCGCGGGCTGCGCAGGCTGGGCGGGCGCATGGCGCCGCACGTCGTCGCCGGCAAACTGCTGCGCTGCCGCCCGCGTTCGATCGAAACCGGCGGCATACACCGCGACCACCGCCGCGGAACCGAGGGCGATCAGGCGGCTCCTGGACGAACCTGACGCGCCATCGCCGCGCACACGCGTCGGTACGCTCGCCTTCGCTGGCTGGGACGGCTCGTCGGTGCTTGAATCGACAGGCGACACGCTGGCTCCGTTCACGCGGGGAACGTCATGATACCCCAAAGTTACGCAGGGTGCGCGCCGAACGTTTGTCGCTCTCCCCGCTTGGCAATCGGCCGGCCCCGGTGACACAATTCTCCGGAGCCTCTCCTCCACTGGATCGCCCCCTCCGCATGATCATCCACCTTATCGACGGCACCTACGAGCTCTATCGCCATTTCTATGGCCTGCGCCGCTTCAACAACGGCGTGGACGCACCCTTTGGTGCCGTGATCGGGGTACTCAACACGGTGCTTCAGATGCTCGAGGCCGACGCCACCCATGTGGGCGTCGCGACCGATCACGTCATCGAGTCCATCCGGAACGACCTGTGGGCAGGCTACAAGACGGGCGAGGGTATCGACCCGGCGCTCCACGCACAGTTCTTTCCCCTGGAGGACGCGCTCCTCGCGATGGGGGTGGCCACATGGCCCATGGTCGAGCTGGAAGCCGACGATGGGCTTGCGTCTGCGGCCAGGCTGGCCGAATTAGATGGTCGCGCAACCGCAATCAGCATATGGACGCCGGACAAGGACCTCGCCCAATGTGTTCGGGGTGATCGGGTGGTCCAGGTGGACCGGAAGAGCAAGAAGATTCGGAACGAGGCAGGAGTGCGCGAGAAGTTCGGCGTCGAGCCGCGATTGATCCCCGACTACCTCGCCCTGGTTGGCGACGCCGCGGACGGATACCCTGGCATCCCCGGCATCGGGGCCGTGAGCGCCGCGCGCCTGCTGAACAAGCACGGGCCGATCGAATCGTTCCCCCACGATGTACTCGGCGACCGCCGCCCCCTTGCGCTGCTCTTCAAGGATCTCGCAACGCTGCGGACGGACGCACCGCTCTTCGCGAACGTGGACGAGTTGCTCTGGCCAGGACCAACGGAGGGGTTTGCTGCGCTCGCCGAGCAGATGGGCGACAGCCGGCTCATGGCGAGATGCGAGAGAGTACTACCCATGGTGAATGAGCGAGAGCACAACTAGGCTCCGTCACTCAAGGCCCGGCGTCAGGTGTCCGGTCTCGGATCGATCGAGCAAACTGCCGCGAGGAGTTGCAGCGCTGCCGGGTGATGAGCGCGTGTTCGCGGCAGGATCGCGTCCATCCGCATGCGCGGCGCCGACGGCGTTACGGTGATCGCCACCACCATTCCCGTGCGCAACTCCTCGGAAAGTGCATACGCGGGCAACATGCCGAGTGCGCGTGCGTCGCCGAGGACACTGCGCTTTACGCTCTCCACACTGCCCGTTGACTGGAGCCGCGGGCCCGGCAACGAATCCTCGTCCAGGAACCGGCGGACCAGTGCATGAAAGTCCCCGGCGGCATCGGTGAGGAAGAGGGAGTAGGGTGACAGCGCATCACGCCGCACCACGGCGGAGCGAGCTCCCTTGGTGAGCGGGTGCGACGGCTGCGCGAATATCACCAGCGGAACATCAGCGGCAACAACGGTATGATCGACGAGTGGTGAGACGGAATCGTCGTCGATTGGCTGGAGCAGCAGCCCGAAATCGTAGTCGCCGCCTTCGACGCCTTTGCGCACGGCATTGCACACCATCACGCTCACCTCGAACGTGGTATTCGGCCAGGCGCTCCTGATGACGGACAGCGGGCGGGCCAGCACGTACGAGCTGAGCGACTCATTCGTGGCAATTGCCACGCGCGAGCGTGCCCCAGTCGTAGCGCCCGCCACCGCGATATGCGCGGCGTCGATGGTGGCGAGCACGGCGCGAGCGTGGGGAAGGAGCGCTTCGCCCGCGGCGGTCAACGTGATCTCGTGCGCGCCGCGCCGCCGCAGAAAGACGGCGGCGCCCACGGCGCGCTCCAGCGACGACAGGGCCTCCGATACAGTGGACTGCGCAAGACCAAGTGTCTGCGCGGCCGTTGTGACACTGCCCTGCTCCACCAGCGCGACGAATGTTCTGAGTTGGCGGACCTCCAGAGGCGATTCCATGCGTTGAACGCTAGGGACTGTCGCTCTGGCTGTCCACGAGATACGGATGGTCATGTCATCAATGACTCATCCAGTACGAGAGCTTCACGGCCACAGTATTCTGCGGATGGAGGGCAAACAGGTCGGCGAACTCGCGGCCTGGCCAGAGCGCGAGAGTGGCAGGCGAGTTTCCGTCGGCGTCGCGACCTTGCGTCCAGACCACGAAGAGGGTGGATCCGGGCCGATATTCCCAGCGCAGTACAGTATTCGAGCGAAGCTGCTTGAAGTCCACGCCGCCGGGCCGGCTCCCCACCGCCGCATCGGCGTAGGGGCGAAAGCGCGCGTTCCAATCAGGGGAGCGCGCATCCGCGATTTCGCGCACGTCATCGTAGCGGCCGTGCGACACGTACATCTGCCCGTACCACTGGAACGACAGCGCGGTTGTGAGGGTGTAGTTCACACGTCCGGTCAGCGACCTCGTTGGAAGATCGAGCTGCGCCACCGTGTAGTGGGCCGTATCGCTGAGTGCGTCGCCGAAGCGATTGTAGTAAAACCACGCGTAGTGGGTATTGAAGGCGTACGCGGCGAGGGAAACGTCGAGATTGCTGCGCACGCGCCAGACGCCGTCTATCTGGGCGCCGAATCCATGTGAGCGCCCCTGGTCATCGCGATCGACCTCCGCGTTCACGTGCGGCATGAAGGCGCGCCGCGGATCACCGGTAAAATCGATAGCAGCGGTACTGCGAGGCGGATCGACGACTGAGGGGCCGCCGCGCGTGCAACTCACCGCGCATACCGCGCCGGAAAGCTGCTGCGTGGTGGTGACCTGGAGGAGGGACAGGTCGGCAAGCTGAAAACCGCCAGTGAGCGAGATACCGCGCGCGTACGGAAGCCCGTTGGTGGACCAGTCGCCACTGTACTGGAGGGCCACGTTCGTGCGCCGGTACGGGATCAACATGAATGTGCCTGGCTGCGTCACATCGATGCCCATGCTGGCGGTGGCGCTCTGTATCCCGGATTTTGTGAGGAAGCCGAGATCATTGACGTCGAACGCGGGATCGATACGCCGATACGATGTAGAGAACCGCGTAATGCCACCGGCAACCTTTGCGACCGAGGCAAAACCGGCCGATCCACTCAGGTGATCGCGTGTGGGGTCGTAGGTAACGCCAACATCATGGCGCTGGTACGCATGTACCGGCGAGAGTTGCAGCAGCGAGATGGCCGCGCGCTGCCCGTGTACCTCGCTGTTGGCCAGCCATGCCGCCGCCTGATAGTTGCCGTCCGTGGACTGGTGCTGAGTTGTGAGTGCCAGGGTCTGCGCCGACGAAGGAAGCATTGCGGCACTGGCGGAATCACTGGCATCGCGGTCCAACCGCGTCACCATGACACCCACCCCGCTGCGTCCGTCGCGGAAGTCCTGCTGCATGCGCGCCACGAAGCTGGTTGCGTGCGGCTCGATCGCGTAGTTGCCGGTACCGTCCGCGCGCGCGCGGCCGTCCGCTCGTCCCGTGATCGCGGACAGTGCGCCAATCGACGTGGACGGTGTGAGTCGAGCCGTGACCTTGGCAGCGCCGAGAATGGTCGTTTCAGTGGGGGAATCGGGTGCGCCGAAGGTGTCGGTGAGCGCGGGGCGACGGCCGATACGCCGCGAATAGAAGAGTTGGTCCGAGCCGTCGGCAGCCAGCGGAAGCGAGAGCAGGCCGGCCCCCTCGAGGAAGAAGGGACGTCGCTCGGCTTGAAAGACCTCCACGCCGGTGAGGTTCACCACGGCGGGATCCGCTTCCACCTGCCCGAAGTCCGGGTTGAGCGTCGCATCGACGCTCACGTTGGCCCGCGGCAGCCATTTGACGTCGGCGCCGACGGCAGGTCGAGTTTGTATCGACGATGGACCCACGCCCTGTGTGGAAAGGTTTCTCGTTCGCGCCAATGTATACGGTGTGGCTTCCAGCGCACCCGACGGCGCGAGGTCGCGCATCCCTTCGATGGTGCCCATTTGCGACACGAGGCCCGCCTTTGCGCGGCTGTACTGTGGTACCGCCATGCGTTCACCGGTGCGGCCAACCCATCTTCCGACGAAGATGCCAAACACCGGCGCGTGGTGATCCGTGAAGCGGAGTTGGCGGAAGGGAATCGCGAATTCGGCCACCCATCCCAGCGAGTCGACGCGGGTGGCGACATCCCACACCCCGTCCCACGAATAGTCCTCGTTGCCGTCGTCAACGAGTGCGGCGTCGGTCTTCACGCCGCTTGCCGTGACGTCAAATTCGTAGCCCGTACGGCCGTCGTGCAGTGGATCGATGAAGAGCAATACGAGATCGGCCGTGGCATCGAAGGTGTCGCGGCGCGAGAGGCGGCGCACGATGCTATCGGGGTGCGGATCGAACGCGCGGACGAGGAAGTAGATGGCGCGGTCGTCGTATCGCACACGCACTTCGGAGCGCATCGTGGGATCAACTCCTTCCTTTGGGGCGAAGGCGCGGAAGTCAGTGGAAACGGGGCCCGTGGCCCACGCTGGATCGTCGCCGCGCCCGTCGATGATGGGCGCCGCGTTCACGCGCGTGGCGGTGATCGCGGGCGAATGGCCAGCCGGGTTTCCCTGACCGTGCCCCGGCAATGGAGCCAACAGGAACACAACCAATGCGAACCAGGTTCGCAGGCGAGGAGGTAATGACGAGATGCGCCGCACGTGAAAGCTCCGTTCGAGGTGACGACGATGCGCCGCGGCTGCGGTGCGGCATCGGTAGTAACACTGGGGAGCGGGAAGAGTGACGCCCGTATCCTCTCTGCCGATATCCGAATCACGATCGCGATCGCAATCGCGATCACGATCGCGTGATTCACTTGTCGTGCGGGGAGTCTGTCGGTCGTGCATGGCGCCGCCAAAACGCCGGATGGACGTATCGGCCGGGCCGATGTCGGGAGGGTTCGCCGGCCGGGTGTCGTCCACGCGCGTGCCGCGCACCATGAACGTTCGCGCGGGACGCCGCGTTATACGTCGAACCCATCCCCGCCTCCCATCGGAGTACTCGATGCGTCGTTCCGCCCTGCTTGCTTCTCTCGCGACGATGATCGCGACGTCTACCGCGTTCGCCCAGGAGAAGGAGGACCGGACACTCCTCAATTGGGACCAGATGCGCGCGATCATCATGGAAGCATCCGGCGAACGTGCCATGCATCACGTCCTCGAACTGGTGCCGTACCAGCGCGTACGGCCGGCATCGGAATACACCACCGGCCCTTTCCGCGAGAGTCGTGTTGCGGCCGATTTCGCGAGAGACTACGGCTTCTCCTCCGTGGAGATCGAGAAATTTCCCAACCCGCAACTCTGGCAACCAACCAAGGGCCAGCTCTGGGTGTCCGAACGCCTCGGGCCCCGCAAGCTGTACGACATCTACGACACTCCCGTCGCGCTGGGGGGCAACACGCCGACGGGTGACCTGTCCGGAGAATTGGTGGACGTGGGCAACGGCGGCCGGCCGGAGGACTACGCCGGCAAGGATTTGAAGGGCAAAGTCGTGATGGGTAGCGCCGGCCTCAATGTGCTACAACGGCTCGCGGTGTTCGAACGCGGCGCGGTTGGCGTCCTCTCGTGGAACTCCATGCGCCCCATCGAGCAGCCGGACATCATGATCTCGTCGTCCATCGCTGCATCCAACCCTGCCGGCGGCACCGCGGGTTTCGGATGGATGGTCACCACGCGAGCCGCGCACGATCTCTCCACCCGCCTTCAGCGGGGCGAGAAGATTACCGTCCGCTCCGTTGTGGAGGCGCAGACATATCCAGGCCGGCAGGAAGTCATTCATGCCACCATCGCCGGCGACGGCAGCACCAACCAGGACGTCGTCGTCTCGGCTCACATCTATGAAGGACTGATCAAGCAGGGCGCCAACGACGACAACTCCGGCGCGGCACACATCCTCGAGATGGGGCGCGCGTACATCGCCCTGGTGAAGGACGGCAAGCTGCCCAAGCCGAAGCGCACCATTCACTTTCTGTTCGTTCAGGAGATCAGCGGCACCAACGCGTGGCTCAATGCACATCCAGACATCGCCAAGCGCGCAATCGCCGATCTCAATTACGACATGGAAGGACTGCGTCTCACCACAGGGGGCGCGACTTGGCTTCTCATGCGTACCCCCGACTCCTTCCCCACTTTCCTCAATGACATCTGCCAGAACTTCCTGGAGTTCGTGGCAGAAATCACGCGCGAGCGTGTGCGTTATCGCGCGAATGGTTACGCGCCGGCGCTGGATGTCCTGTCGCCAAATGGAAGCCGCGATCCGTTCTACATCAAGGTGGACAAGTATTACGGCTCCAGCGATCACGCGACCTACATGCAACACGGCATTCCCGCGGTGATCTTCAACACCTGGCCCGATCCCTGGTATCATTCGTCCCAGGACACGCCCGACAAGCTCGATCCCACGCAGTTCAAGCGAGCCGCGGTAGTGAGCATCGGAGCGATGGCTGTCCTCGCGAGCGCCGATGATCCCATGGCCGTTCGCGTTTCTGCAGACGTACTCGGACGCGGCGCAGAACGCATGACGGCAAGCCAGCGTAAAGGCCTGGGCTACATCGGTGACGTCACGGACGGGGCACAGTTGGTGCAGGCGTACAGCGACGCGAAAGCAGCGATCCATCACCAGACGAACATCGAGAAGGCGGTTCTCAAATCGGCGAGCGCTCTCTATGCCGATCCAGTAGGCGCGGAGAAGAAGCTCTCGGCCACCTACAACCCACTCATCGATACGCGCGCGAGCGCTCTGCTGGCAGAGCTGAAGGCGACCTATGCGCTCGCGGCAACAACGTGGAAGGTGCCAGCCGCTGAACCGCCTCTATCGGAACTTGAGAAGCAGGCCGCGCGCACAGTCGTGGAGCGAGTCCCCCAGGCGGCTGCGGGCGGGCGTGGCGGTGCGGCAGGCGGGCCTCCGGGCGGAGGCGGACGCGGGGGTGTCGCCTCGAAGATCCCGGGACACATGACGGGCGAACTCAACGCCGTACTCGGCCGCGCCATGACCGTTCAGGAAATCCGCGATTTCATCTCCGGCGAGTTCGAGCCGGTGCCACTTCAGGACGTGTGGGACTACGTGAAGGCCCTGGAAGCATCCGGCGGCGTGAAGCTCACCACGAAGGGCGCGAAGTAGTCGATCGTTCGCGCGCGGTAACGCACCACGACTCCGGTCGGCCCTCACGGCAAACCGGAGTCGCGGAGCCTACCGAAGCCCCACTCGTCTCCGCAGCAGCCATTCCGCGCAGAGCAGAATGACAACAATGGCGTAGACCCACGCCCAGTCGCGAAGCAAGGGCGCCTCTCCAATCGATACCTCACCACCCACCTCGCCCGACTTGACCGTAATGCGGCGTGGCACCAGTTCGCGTGACGCGTTTATGGCAACCACCGACGCACCGCCATTTGCGGTCACGTCATAAATGCCTTGCGGTAGTCCACCGCTCGCTGCAACCGACGCCCCGTTGGCAAAGCGGACCACGAGCGTATCGCTGCGCGATGGCGCGCCGCGTCGCTTCATCACCACTGTCGCCGAAGAATCGGTTGGCGCTCCGCGCCGCCAGCTCAGCGGCATACCCGCGCGCACTGGCGCACCGTCCGGGACCACCGCGCGGCGATCCGTGCGACCTGCGGCAAGCCAATCGTACAGTGCGCCGAACAGCGCCGAATATGCATCTGCACGAACACCGCCACGAAAGCGCCAACGCCAAAACCCCGACGCACCAAGGACGGCGATGCGCCGTGGGCTTTCCCATCCAACCAGCGCCACCCGCCGGTCGTCAGCGGCTCCCCCTCGATGCGTGAGTAGTCCCTGCCATTCTGCTCTCGGCAGCGATGCCGACACGGCGATAGGCGCCAGGCTGTCAAGCGCCACGCCGCCCAGCGCCGGTGCAATGGGCGATACTGGAGCGCTCGCGGGAAACCACTCGCCCTCGTCACCCGTTGGGGGCGCGAACAGCAGCAGCGCACCGTGCGTGGCCTCGCGCGGCTTTCCGAACACGGACGTATCTCCATGCAGAACCACCATGGGCGCATCGCGCGCCGCATCCCGGACGGACTTCTCGTCCACATGGGCAAGCGCCGCGTCTGTGCGCCAAAGCCCAGGAGCGACCCGATAATACGCTCGCGTGGGCAACGAGGTCACGCCGCGAAGTGCCGCAACTGCCTCGCGCGCATCGAAGTCCGGTGCGGTGGAAATGAACACCGCCGCGGGCGCGCGCGTCACGTCAACTCCCATCGCCAGCGAATCGTTGCGTGGCTCCATGTCACCACCAGCATGCACGATCACCCGCAGCACGCCGGTACGCTCGGCACCACCCGCAATTCCATGTAGCGTCACCACACGCTCAGCAAATTCATGGAGCGCGGGAACAGGAACAGAGTCCAGGCGCACGTCATCCAACCGGAGCTCGACACTCCCTGCGGCGCTGCCCACCGCTCCGGCCACAAGGGTCACGTGTGCCTGCACAGTGTCGCCAGCCAGCAACGCACGCGGCGCATCCAACTCGGCAACGGCGAGATCAGGTCCCGACTTTCGCGGTACCACGACAATGCGTGAGCCGCGCGGCAACGCGCTGAGCAATTCAGGCTCATCAAGTTCACCGTCGGTGATCACAACGGCCGGCCGGCCGGCACCAGTGGCCGCGTCCACGACACCCCGCAGCCGCGACGCGTGGTCGCGAGGAGCGGAATGCGACGCGTCAACACGCAGCGAGTCGCCGAAGCGCCTGACGCGAGAGCCACCGAGGCGCAGGGCGGAGTCCACTGCCGTCTTCCACGCGACGCTGTCGGACGCGCGCATCCAGCTCTCGCTCGCGTCCAGGGCAATGTCGGGTGCGATAGCGCGTGCCGGACCGGCAGGTCCGCCGAGCAACAACGCAACCACCAGGGCCACGGAACACCCGCGCAACGCAGCCAGTGGCAGCGCACGCGCGGTGAACGTTGAAGGACCGTATTGTATTGCAGCCGCCAGGGCGCCCGCGAGCGCTGCGATGAGCCAAATGACCATGTTGCAAAGTTACGCGCCGAAGCGCGAGGTCGCTGGAGTCATCTTGCCGCCACGCTCGCCTCTGGGGCGCAGGGCGACAACACAGGCCCCCGTGACACTAGCGCGATGCGACGCTGACCACCCCGGTTGAACCGGCAAGTGTGCCGAGTGCAATGACGCGCACTTGTTCGAACGCTCCGAATTCTCCTCGTGGAATTGGTTCCCCGCTGGTGCTCTTGAGCGCGGTGCGCGAATCACGCTGGACGCCGCCCACGAGCACCTCGAAGTGCAGGTGTGGTCCCGTCGCAAGACCGGTCATGCCGACATACGCAATCGTCTCACCGATCCCCACGCGGGAGCCCGGGTGCACTCCCTTTGCAAAGGCGCGCAGGTGCCCATACCGTGTCACGAAGCCATTTGGATGGCGCAGCTCCAGGAGATTGCCGTAGCCGCTGGACCAACCGGCGCGAACGACGGTCGCATTTCCGATTGCTCGAACGGGAGTTCCGGCCGACGCCGCGTAGTCCGTGCCCTTGTGCGCGCGCCAGTAGCCGAGGACCGGATGGTAGCGGCTGCCGAAGGTGCTGGAGATGCGGCGGAACTCCAAGGGCGCGCGGAGAAACTGCGCGCGCAGCGAGTTCCCGGTACTGTCGAAGTATTGGGGCGTCTGTCCTTCACGTTCGAATCGCACGGCGGAGATCTGGCTGCCAGACAATGAGAACGACGCAGCCAGCACCTTGTTGATCTTCGTCACGCCCTCAGGCCCGACTGCGCGTTCCACGAGGGCACGAAATCCGTCGCCGTCCTGGAGGTCACGGCTCATGTCGATCTTGTAATCGAAGATGTCCGCAAGGGCCCAGGCCAGTTCGTCTTTCGCGTGGCCGGGAAAGTACGCGGCCGCGGTGGAATCCATTGCCTGATACAGGTTGGCGTGGATGATCCCGCTCACAACTACCGTATCGGTGGCCCATGGGAGCCGTTCCTCGGCGCCGGTCCATGCGTTGCCCAGCCTTCTCATGTGCAGCAGACGATCGATGCCGAGATGAAACACCAGCTCACTCGGCGCACTATCCGCATGGAGCGCGTGGAGGTCCACAGGCATGCCCGCGCGCAGATAGCGCGCATCCATGGCGGCGGCTGTTGCGGCGCGCACCACATCGCGCGCCGATTGGTCGCTCACACCCACGCGCTTGAGCAGTCCGATGAGCGTTTCGCCGCGGTTGAGCGTTTCTCTTCTCGAGAACGGCCGGCTCGGCCCTGACGCCTTGATGCCAGAATCGCCCTGCTGGAGGATCTCCGCAGGGCGACGTTCAGGCACTTCTGGTGTGTACCGCAGAGCAACCGCGAGGAGCAGTGCCACCACCGAATAGGCGATGGCACGCGCGACGGGCGGCTTCAATCCATCTGCCTCCGAATGAAGGTCGGAATCTCCATGTCACTGAGATCCTGCGACCCACCACTCGGCTGCGCCGGCGGTGCCGGCGGGCGGGTGGCGCGAGGAATGTCGTTGGCCGGCCGCGCGGGAATGGTGCTGCTCCCCAGACGTGGCGTGCCTGCGCGCTGCGGAAACGGAATGACGGGCGCGCCCTTGTTGGGGATGCTCACCGTATTCGCTTCGTGCGCGGCAGGGGTAACGAGGCCTGGCTGAACCGCCTTGTCGAAACCTGTGGCGATGACCGTGACGCGAATCTCACCCTGCATGGCCGGCTCGTGCACGGCACCGAAGATGATTTCCGCGTCATCGCCAACGGCGTCATGGATGATTTCGTTGATCTGGTGCACTTCGCCGAGCGTGAGGTCGGCACCGCCCGTGATGTTGACGAGCACACCCATCGCACCGGAGATACTGATGTTGTCCAGCAGCGGGCTGGAGATGGCCTGCTGCGCCGCCTCCATCGCGCGATTTTCACCGCGACCGATACCCGTGCCCATGAGGGCCGAGCCTCCACTCTGCATCACAGTGCGGACGTCGGCGAAATCCACGTTCACGAGGCCGGTCACGCTGATGAGCGACGAGATACCCTGCGTGGCGTGCAGCAGGACTTCATCCGCCTTCTTGAGCGCATCCTGGAACGGAATGCCCTTGCCCACCACTGCGAGCAGCCGCTCGTTGGGCACCACGATCATGGTGTCCACGTGCTTCCGCATCTCGGCAATGCCTTGATCCGCCTGCCGCATGCGCTTCCGCCCCTCGAAAAGGAACGGACGCGTCACGATACCAACCGTCAGGGCGCCAGCTTCACGAGCGAGCGCGCAGATCTCGGGTGCCGCACCGGTACCGGTGCCGCCCCCCATGCCACACGTGATGAAGACCAGGTCCGCTCCAGCAACGGCCTTGGACATCTCCTCGCGACTTTCTTCGATGGCCTGCTTGCCCACCTCGGGGCGAGCGCCAGCGCCAAGTCCCCGCGTCAGCTTCTTCCCGATCTGAATCTTCAGGTCGGACTTCGAACTCAGCAGCGCCTGCGCGTCGGTGTTCACCGAAATGAATTCGACACCTTCAAGATGCTCGTCGATCATCCGGTTGACGGCGTTGCCGCCGCCACCACCGACACCCACCACCTTCATGCGAGCGTTCTGCGGCTCGCTTTCTTCGAGTTCGAAGATCATTGCGTACGACACTCCCTTACGACGAGGTGTCTGATTGGAAGAACAGGAGGGGGCAAGAACACGGGCATAGCGTCAAACCACGGCTGAATTGCAAACTCGCGCGGCCCGGAAGCGATGGGGCAATATAACGGCTTCGCTGGTTCCAGCCAGCCCTAATTGCCTACATAGTGAGGACGCGCGAGCGGCAAAAACAGCACAGCTAAAACAACGAATTGTTTTCCACAATCCCGACACGAAAGTCACGTTTATGACGTCATGCAATCTGCGTGCTCCTCATGTGAACACCGACGCGTGAAACGTGGCTCGCACATCGCCACAATAGGCCGGCACGTAATCGCCTGAGGACCGGCGCAACGCAGTGTGCCAGATCACGGAAGCCGCGCCATGCGTCGCGACAAGGAGCGTCAAAAAAACGAGCAGGAGCAAGCGTTTGGATTCGCTCGTTCCTGCTCGTTTGCCAAGGCCGCCTGAGAAACAGCCGGATGGAACCAGAAACAGCCGGAAACGGCATCCTGCGGTATCTGGCCGTTTCCGTTCAGATCCGGCTTCTTCTCGAACGAGGTTTGCGATGGGTCCTGCTGCCTACCATGCGCGACTCTCTTCTTGATTCCTTGTTTTTCATCAACCTGCTAGAAGAAATCCTGAAGCCAGAACTTGATCCGTTCGCCGAGCTTGTCCATTCCACCACCGGTGGGAAGCTTGATCCGCTTCGCTGACGAACCAGCTCCGGTGAGCGCCATACGGTGGGCGCCATACTGGGCAAGGCCCACAACCGTCGCAAACTGGGGCGCGTCAACGGAGTCGCTCAATCCGCCGGTCTGCTCCGAGGGCGTCCCCACCCGAACTCCGGTGCCAAACACGTCGCTCGCCAGCTCGGCACTCCCCTGCATGGATGCTGCACCCCCGGTGAGCACCACCCCCGCCGCAAGACGTCCCGCAAACCCCGCCGACGCCACGTCGCGCTGCACAAGGTCGAAAATCTCGTCCATCCGCTGGTGAATGATGTGCGCCAGCAACTCCCGCGGAATCTGACGATCGCCCTGCGCGACGGTGCTCGGCAACTGAATGATCTCGCTGGGATCCACCAACGACTCGTATGCGCACCCATGCCGTTCCTTCAGCCGCTCCGCGTCGGCCGCCGTAACTCCCAGGCCATGCACGATATCGGATGTCACATTGTTGCCACCAAAGGCAACTGTCCCCAAATGCCGGATCTTGCCCTCGTGGAACACCGCGAGATCGGTTGTTCCAGCCCCCATTTCCACGAGCGCGACACCCAGCTCCTTCTCGTCCTCCGTAAGCACGGCCAGCGCACTCGCGAGCGGCTCCAGCACCAACTCCCTCACCTTGTAACCGGCTCGCTCCACGCTCTTGCGCAGGTTGATCGCGGGTGAGGAGCCAATGGTGACGAGATACATCTCCGTCTCCAGGCGGGTCCCGCTCATCCCGATCGGATCCCGAATCCCCGTATCCTTGTCCACCGTGTATTCCTGAGGAATCGCATGCAGCAGTTCGCGATCCGTAGGAATGGCCTGCGCCCGGGCCACCTCGTTGGCGCGGTCCACGTCGGACTTGTTGATCTCGTCATTGCTCACGGCCACGATGCCCTTCGATGTCATCGCGCGCACGTGCTCTCCGGCAATGCCGCAGTACACCTCCGTGATGGAGGCGCCGGCCATTCGCTCGGCATCCTGCAACGCCTTCCGGATGGACCGCGTCGTCTCCTCGATGTCGGAGACGACGCCTCGACGCATGCCCGTGGTGCGAGCCTGGCCAACCCCCAGGACCTTGATGGTCGGGTGCTTCGGCAGGTCGCCAACGACCTCGGCGATGATGGCGGTGGTCTTTGCCGAGCCGATATCCAAGCCGGCAACGAGGCGGTCCGAGTTCATGGCAATCTGGCGATCACTTGGTCGCGGTAGCGGAGGTCGAGCTCGGCAGCACGGATTTGGCGTCGTGCAAGATCGCGCTCGACAGGTTCGATGTCGGAGAGACGCGCAAGCGTCACGGAGGTCATTGTCCGCACGTCAACGTCGCCGATTCGGAGGAGAATCTCGTCGTTGCCCGCGCGGGTGATGGTGCTGATCCTGGCGTACAGTCGCGGTGCATCCCGCTGCATCGCGCTCAGCAAATGATACACTGCGGTATCGCGTGGCGTCGTCGAAACTACCGGCGCGTCAACGGGAGTGCGGCTGGGATCCAGCGGCAGACGCCGGCCGGTCTCGTCCACCGCCGCGAGCCCGCCGGCCGACGGGATCAGGGCAACCGGTCGCCGCTCCGTCAGCTCAACCACGAGCGTACCGGGCAATTTTCTGGTAATTGCCACCCTCCCAATCTGTGGATGCGTCCGCAGGCGCTCTACAAGCGGCCCGGTTGCGTCCCAGATGCTTCGGGTGGTGTCAACGTGCAGCCGTTCAAGGACCTCCGATACCGGCGTATACCTCGCGCCGAGTACTTCGATCCTTCGCACCCGAAAGAATGCAAGCCGGCGCAGCACCCTCGGACCCCAGAGCGGCGAGGCGAGAATCCCCACCAGAACCACCGCACCGAGCGCGAAGCGCCACCGGGAGAACCGCCCTGCCCCGCCACTGATCGCCGTCCCGCCAGCCTGTTCACTCACGGCGAATCATGATTCAGGGCGGCAAGCAATTCCGGCCCAACGCGCGTCACATCGCCCGCCCCCATGGTGATCACGAGATCATCGGTTCGCACGAGCCCTGAGAGCACATCGGCAAGGGCCCATTGCGCGCCCATCCAGACGGGTGGCCGTCCGAAACGGGCCATCGCATCGCCGATGAGGGCGCTAGTCACGCCCGCAATGGGCTGCTCCCGGGCGGGATACACGTCGAGCAGGCAAACGACGTCGGCCTCCGCCAGCACCTGGGCGAATTCCACCGCGAAATCCCGCGTGCGCGAGTACAAGTGCGGCTGGAAGGCGATTACCAGCCGGCGATCGGGAGCAGCGGCGCGCGCGGCGCGAATGGTGGCTCGCACTTCAGTGGGATGATGCGCGTAGTCATCAACCACGAGGACGCCATGCGCCTCCCCGAGCACCTGGAAGCGCCGCTCCACACCCTTGAAACCACCAATGCCGATGGCCATATCCGGAACGGTGGATCCCAACGCAAGGCCGGCAGCCAGCGCGGCAAGGGTGTTGAGCACATTGTGCCGACCCGGCACCGGCAAGAAAACGCTGCCGAGCGATTCGCCATCGTACACCACATCGAAGCGAGTGCCGATTCCCTCTCGGCGCAAGTCCGTTGCGAGCAGCCTCGCATCGGGCGAGTCGATGCCATAGCGAATGACCTCCGCACTCGCGGATGTCGGGAGACGATTCGCTTCGTGATCGTCAGCGCACAGCACGACGAATCTGGCGCCGCTGATGTATTGTGCAAATGTCCGGCGGATGTCGTCCAGATCCGCATAGATATCGAGGTGGTCCGCCTCGATGTTCGTGACCACGGCCACCGTTGGCGCGAGCGCAAGAAACGAACGGTCATACTCGTCCGCTTCAACCACAAACTGCTCGGCGCTGCCCGCGCGGAGATTTCCGTTCCATGCGCCGACGCGCGCGCCAACATACCCAGTGGGGTTGTGCCCGGAGGAGGCAAGCGCTTCCGTTGTGAGCACCGTGGTCGTGGACTTGCCATGCGTCCCTGCGACCCCTACCAGCATTGTATCACGCGTAGCGTCTCCCAACGCCTCGGCACGACGTATCACTGGGAGCCCAAGCTCACGCGCGCGCTGCAACTCGGGGTGATCCTTCTTCATCGCGGACGTGACGACCAACGCCCGCACCCCCGCAACGTGCTCCGGCGAATGCCCCTGCACCACCGGGATGCCGCGAGCGACGAGATCGGGCGCATTGTCCGCGTTTGCGTCGCAGCCCGTGACCGTCGCACCACGAAGAATGAACAACTCCGCGAGCGCGCTCATGCCGGCGCCGGCGATGCCAACGAAATGGATTGGGCGCGGGTCGGAGGCGTCGAGGAGGTTCATTCGGTCAGAAATATAGCGTGGCCAGGTGTGACGAGTGGCGGCGTATCATTGCCCGGCCTACGTCAGCGACCTTTCAGCAACGCGGCAATTCGCCGGCCTATGACCTCGGCGGCATCGGGCCTCGCTCGGGCCACGGCGCCAGTGCGCAGGCGCGCCAGCGCGTCAGGGTTCTCGATCAGTCCGCGGACTACGCGATCGAGGCGCTCAACAGAATACTCGCCTTGTGGGAGGTGAACAGCCGCACCAGCCGCCGCCAGCGTTCGCGCGTTAACGGATTGGTGATCGGCAGCGGCCGTAGGGAGTGGAACGAGAATGGGCGGAATGCCCCAGGCAAACAATTCGGCCGTCGTCATCGCACCGGCGCGGGCAAGCGCCAGGTCGGCAGCCGCATACGCGTCGGCAATTGGCGAGAGGTATTCGCGGACGCGCACCCTGTCGCTCTCGAACGCCTTGAATTCGTCGAACGTTGCTTTCCCAGTCATCCAGATGAGACGCAACTCCTCCGGCAACCCGCTCCGGATCCAGTCGGCGACCACCACATTGATTGCGCGCGAACCCTGACTCCCCCCATAGATCAAGAGGACCGGGCCGCCAGCAGATGGAAAACTCCACGCGCCGCGGGCTGCCGCGCGATCCGGGTGAGGTGATGGCGGGGCTTCGATGGGGGCGCCAGTATCGATGTACCGTGCCGGGTCGCCGCCCAAAAGGCGTGCGGCCTCGGGAAACGCAAGATAGAACTCGCCGGTCCACCTGCGAAATGCCCGGGCGGTGAGGCCCGGATGGCTGTCGCCCGCCTGTTGCACGATCGGAATGCCGTTGGCTACCGCGAAGGCTTGCGCGACCCCTGCGGCGTAACCGCCCGTGCCCACAAGCAACCGAGGTCGGTCCCGTCGGGCAAGGCTCCTGAGTTCACTCCACGCGCCAATCGCGCCGCCGATCGTTCTCCAGTTCTCCCACGGTCTCGCGCGATAGAGCGGGTGGAGATCCAGCAGCGCATGCGGAAACTCGGTGGCAGGCAGCACCGTACGCTCGATACCTCGACGCGCGCCGATAAAAAACGGGCGCACCTCCGGATCCACCGTCACGAGGGCGCGGGCAATCGCGAGCCCGGGATAGAGGTGGCCTCCCGTGCCGCCCCCGGCGAACCACACCGGCTTCGTCACGACATCGGCGCGGTTGGGCCCAACATCACGAAAGCGGATCGGTTGCGCCGCTGCCGATCACACGCTCCTTCTGACTCCCGATGTTCACCAGGATTCCCGTGAGGAACATCGTGAGCACGATGTTGGAGCGCCCATACGACACGAACGGCAGCGTGAGGCCCGTGGTCGGCAACAACCCGACCACCACGCCGATGTGCAGGTATGCCGTCAATACAGTCACGAACGTCAATCCTACCGCCACCAGCTGCAGGAAGGGAGATCGCGCCTGGCGCGCAATGCGAAAGCCCAAGAGGGCGTAGGCGGCGAAGGCGAATGTGATGGCGGCCAGTCCAATGAATCCCCACTCCTCACCGATATTGCTCGCGATGAAGTCGCTGTACGGGAAGGGGAGGAAGCCATACTGCTGCCTGCCTTGCCCGAAGCCCACACCAAGCGCTCCGCCCGACCCCACGGCAATCAACGACTGCTTCAACTGATAGTTCACTTGCGTTTGCGCCTTGGTCGCGTCGAAAAAGCCGGCGAGACGGACGACGGCATACTGGACCTTCTGGATCTTGGTCCACAGCGCTGGTATCGCGAGCGCGCAGATCGTGACGAAATGTGCGATGCGAACACCGCCTGCAAAGAGCAGTACGGCAAGCATCAGTGTATAGAGCATGGCAACCGACAGGTCGGGCTCCAGCGCCGCGAGCACGTCGAGCAAGCCGATGATCACGAAAAACGGGAGTACGCCCTTTGTGAGACGCCGCAACTGATCGCCCTTTTTCACGATGAGCATTGACGTCCAGATCACGACGGCAAGCTTGCCGAATTCCGACGGCTGGAGCGACGTGCCGAACAGGAACCGCTTGGATCCGTTCACGCGCGGCGCGATGGACTCGGGCAGTACGAGACAGGCAAACATCGTGATGATCGTGACATACATCAGCGGCCATGCCCACTCTCGCCACTTCTCGGCATCGAGTTTGGCACCGATCGCAAACGCGACCACCCCGGCAAGGACCCCCGTCGCCTGGCGTGCCACGAAATACCAGCTGTCGTGATTGGCCTGCACGGCCACGAAGGCGCTTGCGCTGTACAACACCGCGAGACCGAACGTGAGCAGCAGCGTCATCACCAGTACGAGACCACGGGCCTCGGGGCTCATGCGCCAACGCTCGCGTACCCGGTCCACCGGAACCGCGCGCTCGCGCGGGATGGCCGCGCTGGTCATCCGTGCTCGGCTCCCAACTCTGACGCGAGCTGCTTGAAGACTCGCCCCCGTTCCTCGTAGTTATCGAACATGTCATAGCTGGAACACGCCGGCGACAACAACACCACGTCACCTGGCTGAGCCGCATCACGCGCGCGACGCAATACCTGGTCAAACGGTGCATCCATCGTCTCGACGCGAACCATTCCCTCGAGATCAGCAGCTACAATGGGTGCAGCTTCTCCATAGGCAATCACGCACCGCACCGTGCGGGCCAACTCGTCAGACAGCGCGCTGTAGGGCTCACCCTTGTGACGCCCGCCAAGCAGGAGAACGGTTGGGCGGCGCATGCCCTTCAGCGCGACGAGCGTGGACGCAATATTGGTGGACTTCGAATCGTTGATCCACTCCACGCCACCGTACGTCCCCGCCGGCTCGATACGATGCTCGAGCGCGCGGAACACGCGCAGCGCATCGGCGATCCGCGACCGTGCTTCCGGTGTCGCATGCACCGTGTCGGCGCTGATGACGGCCAACGAGGCGGCCAGTGCATTCGCGACGTTATGATCACCCAGCAGGTTGAGGTCATGCCGAGCGATCAGTGGTGACCCGAGAACGATGAGGTGATCGGCGGAGCGATCGTAGTAGCCGTCACAATCCCGTTCCTGCGTGCTGAACCCCCGTATCGTTCCCGCTCTCCCGTGGAACATCTCGCGCACTGCTGCATCATCGCGATTGCCAATCCAGATCGAACGATCGGTTGCATTGCGAAACAGCTCCGCCTTGTCGGCAAAGTAGGCGTCGACCGAGTCGTAGCGATCGAGATGATTTGCCGAGAGATTGGTGAGGATACCAACGGATGGCGCAATGCTCGGCGTGTCGTGCAACTGAAATGAGGACGTCTCGAGCGCAATCCAATCAGGCTGCCGCGCACGCAGCGCGACTTCTGAAAGTGGCGTTCCGATATTGCCCGCTGCTATTGCGTCGTAGCCAAGCGCCTGGAGCAGGTGCTGCACGAGCGCTGTCGTCGTCGTCTTGCCATTCGTTCCGGTAACAGCCACATAGCGTTGGCCCGGCAGGAACTGCAAGGCGATCTCGAGCTCACCAACGATTGCCACTCCGGCGTTGCGCGCGGCAACAAGGGATGGCGCGTCGGGCGGCACGCCTGGGCTAGCCACGACCAGCGCGCTCTTCGCAATGCGCGCGAGGTCGTGCGCGCCATGCTGTACCGTCACGCCGAGTGGTTCGAGTGCCAGCGCAGCGCGAAGGACCGCGTGCCCCGACCCCGCGTCGCTCGCGTATACATCCGCCCCCGCTCGACGCAACAGTTCGGCAACAGCCCGGCCGCTGCGCGCCAGGCCAATTACACTGATCTCGCCACGCGTCCACGCGGCGGGCAACGCTTCGGTGAGGGAACGGACTGGCATGCTATCGAACCTTCAATGTTGCGATGGCGAGAAATGCGCCGATGATGCCGATGATCCAGAAGCGCACCACGACTTGCTGCTCACTCCACCCCTTCACCTCGAAATGATGATGCAGGGGCGCGCGAAGAAAGACGCGATGCTTCTGGGCGTACTCGAGTGAGTGCCGCCACTTCCGGTACTTGAACACGTACCGCTGTATGACCACCGACATCATCTCCGCGAAGAACACGATGCCGATGAACAACAGCAGAAACTCCGACTTGAGCAGAATGGCCACGGCTCCGATGGCCCCACCGAGCGCGAGCGATCCGGTGTCGCCCATGAAAACTTGCGCAGGAAAGGTATTGAACCAGAGAAAGCCGATGAGGGCACCCACCATGGCGAGACAATAGATGGTCAGCTCGCCCGAATGCTGTAGGTAAAAGATGCCGAGATAGCGCGACGCATCAACGCGGCCGATGAGGTAGGCGAAAATCCCCAGGGTGGCGAATGCAATCGCGCTCAGGCCCGACGCGAGCCCGTCCAGGCCGTCCGTGAAATTCACCGCGTTGCTCACCCCTGTCAGCACGAAGGTGATCCACAGGACGAACAGCAACGGCCACTTCCACACGAGCAGTACATACTTGAAGAACGGCAGTGTGGTGGACAGCGGGGCGAGATTGGGCGTCAGCGGGTATTGCCAGAGATAGATCCCGAGCGCGATTCCGATGGTCACCTGTCCAACGAGCTTGTATCGCTCCACCAGCCCTTCATTCTTCTGACCGAGGCGCTTCTGCTTGAGCTTGAGGTAGTCGTCAAGGAACCCGATAAAGCCCATGCCAGCCGTGACGAGCAACGCCAGCAACACATAGTGACTGAACACGCGCGCCCAGAGCAGCGTGGCCACCAGCGCTGAAAAGAGGAAGATCAGGCCGCCCATGGTTGGCGTCTTTGCCTTGAGCGCATGCGTATCGGGAGTACCCTCGCGCACCACCTGATAATTGGCTGCCTGGTCCAGCCGTTTCAGGATGAGCGGCCCCACGATGAAACTCAACAAAATTGCCGTCACCGCCGCGCCCGCCGCGCGAAAGGTGATGTAGTTGAAGATGTTCAGCGCGTGAAAGCGCGGAACGAGCGGGATGAGCAGGTAGTAGAGCAAGGGAAATGTGCGTAGAGCGTGAAGATGGAGGACAACATTGAGCGTTTGAACCGACCATTTGACCCGTCAATCGTGGCCGTTCAGGTTGGAACGGCTTCCTTCAACAACGGCACAAGTTGCTCCAGACGGACCCCGCGCGATCCCTTGAGCAGAATAACGGCATCAGGTGCAAGGCGCGAACGGGCCGCATTCCACGCCAAAACAGCATCGGTTGCCGAGACAACACGGGGATTGGCTGGGGAGACGCGGGTGAAGGCCGCGGCAAACTCACCGACTGCCACAATCAGATCGATAGGTGCGTCAAGTGTGGCCCGCGCGACTTCATCATGCAGCCGGTCGGACTGAACGCCCAGCTCCAGCATGCTGCCAAGTACGGCCACCGTTTGCCGCCCCATTCCTGCGTGAACCAGCAGCTCCAACGCGGCGCGCGCAGACCCCGGATTGGAGTTGTAGGCATCGTTGATCACGGTGGCCAATCCATGGGACTCAAAATTCACCCGCATGGGAGGCGCCGGCATGGACGCGATGCCACTCGCGGCTGCCTCGAGCGATACGCCACTCGCACGGGCGACGGCAAGCGCGAGCATTGCGTTCCGCAAATTGTGTACGCCACGCAGGGGCACGCGGACCGCCGCGCCATCGATATGAAGCCAACCCTGGCCGTCCGGCTCGATCCCCCAACCCGTCGGCTGATAGTCTCCAGAATCAAGGCCTGCGGTCATCGCCTGCCGGGCAAGAAGGGCGGCGGCAGTAGCAATCTCCGGCTGTGATGCAGGTGCCACCACAAGAGGCACGCCTACGCACGCGGACAGCTCCTCGCGAAGCACACCGTCAAGGTCACCAAGCCCTTCCAGGTGCTCCTCCGCGATGGAGGTCACCACCACAACATCCGGTTCCACGATGACACGAAGCGTCTCCACTTCGCCAGGGTGGTTTGTGCCCATCTCCACTACCGCCATGTCCGCATCATCGGGCAATGCCAGCAAGGTGAGCGGGACACCGACGAGGTTGTTGTAGTTGCCCACGGTCGCGTGCACGCGAAAGACCGCGCCCAACGCGGCATTCAGCAGTTCCTTCGTGCTCGTCTTGCCATTGGTACCGACCACACCCACAACGGGCCGACCCCACACTCGGCGCCGATACCGCGCCAGCATGCCGAGCGCGGCCAAGGTGTCCGGTACCTCATAGACCGGCACGCCAAGGTTGGCGCCGCGACGCGCGTCGTTCACAATCACGGCCGCTGCACCTTTCGCCACGGCGTCCGTCAGGAAGTCGTGGGCGTCGTAGGTCTCCCCACGGAGCGCCACGAAACATGATCCCGCTCCCACGTACCGAGTGTCTGTCGAAATCCGGGAAAGCTCCATGGTCCCGCGCGGGCCGTCGCCCAGCGCATCGGCAACCCGATCGAGCGTCCAGAAACGCTCCTGGTTCAGGGCGCTTGCCTGTGGCGTCTTCGCATCGGCCATCAGTTCATGGTCTCGGTCAGGATCTTGTCCACGATCTCTCGTTCGTCAAATGGATACTTCACGGTGCCACGTACCTGGTATGTCTCGTGCCCTTTGCCAGCCAGCAAGACCACCGGCGCCTCTGCTTTCGCCTCTGCCCCTGCATGAGCGAGTTTCGTGCGCGCGATCACGATCGCGCGTGCAATGGCTTCGCGGCGATCCACGATACGTTCGTGCGTCCCCGATGCCATGCCGGCCTCGATGTCATCGAGGATGCGGTCCGGATCTTCGGTTCGTGGATTGTCGCTTGTGACGATCACGTGATCGGCTTTCGCCTCGGCAATGCGACCCATCTCGGGACGCTTGCCTCGATCCCGATCGCCACCGCACCCAAACACCACAATCAGCGGCCCCGTCGCAAAGGGGCGCACGGCATCGAGTGCCCGGCTGAGCGCGTCGGGGGTATGCGCATAGTCGCGGAGTACTACCGGGACTTCGCTGATGATCTCGAGGCGACCAGGCACCTGTGGCAACGTCGAAAGTCGAGCGGCAATGGTGGCGGGCTCCAGCCCCATCGCGCGAGCCGCGGCGGCAGCCGCCAATGCGTTCGCCACGTTGAAGTCCCCAATAAGTGGCAGGCGTACATCATGGGCCTCGCCATTCAGCGTCAGTGTCCACGAACTCCCCCGTGAGCCGTAGATCACTTGATCAGCCCGGACGTCGGCCCGCGACGACAGCCCGAACCGCAACGTTCGAGGCGCCTCCGGAAGTGCATCCCATGCGCGATCATCAGCGTTTACCACTGCGGTGCCGGATTCCTTCAGCAGCGCGACGAGCAACGCCTTGGCCTGGAGGTAGGCATCCATCGTCAGGTGATAATCGAGATGGTCGCGCGTGAGATTGGTGAACACGGCTGCCTCAAAGCTCAAACCGTCCACTCGGCGCTGATGCAACGCGTGTGACGATGTCTCCATCGCAACTACACGAACCCCTGCATTGTACAAGGCCCGGAGCACACGCTGCAATTCCACCGGACCCGGCGTGGTGAGGCCACCACCGCCGGGAAACTCCGCTCCTTCGCTGCCGACCAAAACGCCAAGTGTGCCGATGGACGCGGCCCGTTGACCGGGTTCGTCCAACAGGTGCCGCAGCATACCAACAGTGGTTGTCTTCCCATTGGTGCCAGTGACACCGACGAGACGAAGGTCATTGGCCGGCTCACCGTAAAATGCAGCCGCGGCAACGGCGGCCGCGCGGCGCGTGTCGGTTACGACGAGTGCGGGCAGCGCCGTTCTCGACTGGTCATCCACGACAACCAGCGAGGCGCCGCCCCGTTCCGCGCGGTCGAGATAGTCGTGACCATCGCGCTCCGTTCCACGCACGGCGAGAAAGAGCGTGCTTGCCGCCACCGCACGACTGTCGTCGGCAATGGCCGAGACGAATTGCGGGAAGACGCCGAGCTCCGAGACGAGCAATCCCGCGCGCCGAAGCGCGTCGGCAATCGTGAGGACGCGAACCTCCGTCACATGCCGCCAGCGAGATGCACGAGCGAACCCGCCGAGGCGAGCGCGCCTGCGGCAGGAGACGTGGTACCCAGTGTTCCCGCGCCCACCTGCACACGGAAGCCCGCTACATGCAGCGCGTGGACGGCTTGACGGACGGAGAGGCCACGCACGTCGGGTACAGCGCGTGCAGGCAATGGCAACGCCTTCGGGGTGGGGGGCGCAGGAAGCACCGCAACGAACGGCGTCGTTCCGGCACTGTCTTCAGCCGCCGCTTCCGCCGCCGCACGGCTCGCTTCCTTTTGCACGGTGGTGGTCGTCTCCTGCGCCGCCTTGGTGGCGATGGCGAGTCTGATCGCAGTGGATGCGGAATCGAGCGGTTTCTCACGACGGCTGGCCGCCAGTTCCTTGCGGTCCAGCGACGCGTTGCGAGATGCCAGCGCGGCTTGCAACACGTTCTTGGTCACCGGCGCCGCCGTGAGGCCGCCGAGATAGTCACCCTTGGGATTGTCGATCTTCACGAGAATGACGAACTGCGGATTGTCACCGGGAAACAGCCCCACGAATGACGAAATGTGTGCGCCGTCGTAGTGCCCGTTCACCGTGCGTCGAACGGTGCCCGTCTTGCCCGCGAGCGAGAAGTTGCCGATGACGGCACGCTTCGCCGTGCCACCACCCTCGACTACACTGAGCATCATCTCCCGCACTCGGCGCGCCACATCTACCGACACCACGCGCCGTACCACGCGCCGTTCGTGGCGATAGAGCACCTTCCCGTCCGGCCCGCGCACTTCCTTCACCAGTGCCGGCTCGAGCAACTCACCGCCGTTTGCGAACGCGACATAGCCCGCCACCAGTTGCAGTGGCGTCACCGCCATCTCGTAGCCCATGGCCATCGAATTCGCCGACTGCTTGGACCACCGCGCCGGTTCCCGCAATGTCCCGGACGCATCCACCGGATAGGGTACACCAGTAGGCGTCCCGAACCCGAAATCACGAAGCGTCTCGTATTCTTCGCGCGGATTGAGTCGCAATGCAAACTGCACGATCCCCACATTGCTCGACTGCCGGATCACCTCGGCCAAGGTGTATTGGTCCGCCTTGTGCTCGTCCGAGATCACGCGGCCGTTGATCTTGAGCCTGCCGCCATATGTCTGGACGACGTCCGTCTCCGTTGCTCGACCCTTCTCCAGCAGCGAGCTGGCAATGAAGGGCTTGAGGGTGGATCCCGGTTCGTAGGGTTCGGTGAGCGCAGTGCTCGCCGTGGAGCGCGGATCGCGCCGCTTGCTCGCCATGGCGAGTACATCGCCGCTCTTCGGATCCATCACCACCACGTCGCCACCTTCGGCGTCCATGCTGGCCACCGCGTCAGCCAACTCGCGCTCGGCAATCTCCTGCAACTCCTGATTGATGGTGAGCACCACGCTGTTCCCTTTCACCGGCGGAGTACTCGGCGTCGATGGAGAATCGAAACGCCGGCCGTGTCCGTCCTTCAACACGGTCACCGAACCCGGCGTACCTCGCAGGAGTGAATCGAGCGCGAGTTCGATTCCGTCCACGGCCTTGCCGTCCACATCCACCCGGCCAATGATCCGCCGCGTGCCTTCCGAAAACGCGTAGGCGCGCTCCACCACCGAGGTGGTGTACACGCCGCGCATCGCCGACGCCGGCGCGACGTCGATGGCAAGGTAGCGGCCGGGAAGCGAAACCCACTTGCGCGAGGGATCTGTGGCTCGCACCACCCATTCGTGCGGAATCCTTGCGCGCTCCAGCGCGACTTTCAACTTCTTGAGATTGGGCACCTCGGTTGGTGCGATGTCCAGCTTCACCGTCTCTCTGCTCTGCGCGAGCGTCTGCCCGCGGGAATCCATGATCTCGCCACGCGGAGCGGGCACGGTGCTCGACGTGCTCTGTTGATGCAGCGCACTCGCCGTCCACTTGGTCTTCTGGAGCAATTGGACCCGCGTCGTCTGCACAACAATTGCCGCGACGAACGCCGCAAGGCTCAGGTGAATGATCCCAACTCGGCTCGGCATCCTCATTGGGCCGACCGCTGAACGGGAATCACCTGACTGGGATCCGGTACGCGCATGTGAAGGCGCTGCTCTGCAATTGGCTGAAGACGTGAGCGGCTGGAGGCACTCCGAATCTCGCTCTCGAGCCGCAGTTTGGCAGCCACGAGCCCGGCTCGCCGCGCGTCGAGATCGTCGAGCTCCTTCTGCGCCTTGTGGCCATAGACGCGACGCAGCACGACCCCGCCGCTGATGACGAGGAACACCAGTAGCAGCAACGCGAGCCGCACGCGGCCGTTCTCGACTACTCTGCCTTTCGCCATGCGCGGAGCTTGGCGCTTCGAGCGCGCGAATTGTGTGCGATTTCGTCAGTGGTCGCTGTGATCGCACGGCGCGTCAGCACGGTGCCGAGGGATCGGTTGCCGCCACACGTGCACATGGGATGACGCGGCGGACAGATGCAGTCCTCGCTCCAATCGCGGAACGCGTGCTTCACCAGGCGGTCCTCGCCGGAATGGTATGCGATGATCGCGAGCGTGCCGCCGGGGGTGAGCCGGTCGCGCAGTCCGGGCAGCGCACGGAGCACTCCCCCAAGCTCGTCGTTTACCGCAATACGTACCGCCTGAAAGAGGCGCGCGAACTCCGGCGGTCCGCTCCGCGCGCCGAACGTGGCGCGAATGGCGCCAACAAGGTCGTCGCTCGTTTCGAATGGCCGAGTGGAACGCCGGTGCATGATCTCGCGCGCAAGGCGCGCCGCGCGAGGCTCATCCCCAAAGTCACGAAAGACGGCTGTGAGTTCGGCAACGTCGGCTTCGTTCAATAGAGCGGCCGCAGTGCGCGGTGCGTCCATGCCCATGCGCATGTCGAGGGGCGCGCCTTCCCGGAACGAGAAGCCGCGCGTCGCGTCGTCGATCTGATGGGAAGAGATGCCGAGGTCGAGCAAGATTCCATTGAACTGAAGGTCAGCAAGCGCCGACACATGATCGAGGTTCGCGTAGTTGCCCTGGTGTGGCGAAAACCGCCCGGAGGTGATCGCATCGGCGAGCCGAGTCGACGCGGCCTCGAGCGCGTCGGGGTCGCGATCCAGGCCGACTACACGTGGCACGCCGGCGTCCAGCAGTGCCGCACTGTGCCCTCCGCCACCCAGCGTGCCATCGAGGACGAGCATCGAGTTGGCGAGCAACTCGACAACAGCCTCCACCAGTGCCGGAGCATGATAATCACTGTCCCACGTGTTGCGAGGGTGCGAGCTTGTTTCGTGTGCGGCCATGTTATTGCACAATTCCAGCGTAGTCTGTGACACGCGAACAACCCCACGTACCGCCCCGGAGCCGTTCGGCATGCCGCCCAGAAAGCATCTCACCTTCGTCGTCCACGGCGCCCGCGCCGATCGTCCCGACCTGCGGCAAACTGTGTCCTGGGTTCGCGACCGGGGGCATGCCGTTGAAGTCCGGGTGACCTGGAACGCCGGCGACGCCGAAGGGCACGCGGCGCGGGCGGCGGATCGTGGCACCGACGTGGTCATTGCCTGCGGCGGCGACGGCACTCTCAATGAAGTGGCGAACGGGCTGGATGGCCGAGATGTACCGCTGGGAGTCATCCCGCTTGGAACGGCCAACGATTTCGCGCGACAGACGGGCATTCCGGAAGAGGCAGATCAT
This sequence comes from bacterium, assembly GCA_040003455.1. Lineage (GTDB taxonomy): Bacteria > Gemmatimonadota > Gemmatimonadetes > Gemmatimonadales > Gemmatimonadaceae > AG11. The sequence continues at coordinate 30,246 of JBDUCM010000012.1, read as the reverse complement.
GCCATGGATGTTATCCTGCGCCGCAAGCCCGTGCGCATCGACACGGCGTCCATGAACGGCCGGCGCTTCCTGAACGTGTCTACTGGGGGAGTGGGCGCGGAGGCCACCCAGCAGACCCCGGCCGACGCCAAGGCCTCGCTGGGACCGCTGGCCTATGCGATCACCGCAGTTCGCATGCTGGCCAGCGGCTCCCCGGACCGGCACGCCACCTTCACCAGTGACGGATTCGGGCTGGACGTCGACTTTCTGGCGTTTGCCGTGGGAAGCGCGCGGGAGACCGGGGGCGGCAACATGATGACGCCGGACGCCAGCGTCACGGACGGACTCCTCGACCTCTGTGTGATCGAGACCATGTCCCGGCGGGACTTCGCGCGCCTGTCGCTGGCAGTGAAGAAGGGGGAGCATCTGGGGCTGCCGGGGGTGCACTACGCGCAATTGCCCTGGCTCAAGGTGGTGAGTACGGAGCCGCTCAGCGTGAATCTGGACGGGGAAGGTTCCGAAGCGAAGATCTGCGACTATCGTGCTCGGCGCGCAGACCTGCTGGTGCATGTGCAGCACCTGCCAGGGGAAGAGGTGTTGTAGCGCGACTACGACCTGCCGAAGAACGAAAAACCGGCCCCTCGCCGTAAGGCGAGGGGCCGGTATCGATTGGAACGGTTACTTGCAGAACCTCTTGATCGAGCCGTCGAAGAAAGGCTGGTACTGTGGCACGGCCGTCATGATCTGCTGTGCCGTCGCGGCCGAAAGCGACCCACCGCGCGGCATGTTGATGCTGACCAGCGAGAGGAGGTCGTTCGCCGCCTTGAAATCCTCGCACGACTTGGAGGTTTTCAGTGACTCGAGCTGCTGGCTCATTGCTTGGAATGCAGAGACGGCAATGTAGAATGCGGCCCCCGGTGACTTGTTCAAGTCGTCCGACGCCTGAGCGACCGGAATGACCTTCTTGAAGTCGTCCGCCGTCTTCGACGTGTTCGCGGCAGCGTAGAGCTTCTGCACGAAGCCCAGCAGCACCTGTGCATCCTGCTCCTTGTGCGCCGGGTCGTTCGCGGCGTCGCCTTTCAACAGCTTGATCGCTCCATCCTGGTCGCCTTGATCGAATGTCAATTGGGCGAGCAGCGGCGTGACGCCAGGCGTCTTCGGGTCAAGCGCGAGTACGCGCTCCAGCGTCGCTTTTGCGGCGGGGAGCTGACCAGCCTTTCGTTCGTTCTGCGCCTTCAAGGTCAGCAACGTGACGCTCTTCGGGTATTTCGCGGCGCCGGCGGCCGCCATCTCGGCAGCTTTCGCGAAAGCACTATCGGTTGCGAGGTCGCTGATCTGGCGAAAGAAATAGTTTGAATCGGCACCAGTGGAATCCAGCGCCACGTAGGCAACACCGGCGGGCACCGACTCCTTGTAGTTCTTCGTCGCGCGGAGCACCTGCCAGTAGGTGCGGGCCGGCCCCGGATCGCCTGGATTCGCCGCCACCACTTGCTTCACGATGGGCACCGCCATGTCCGCCTTGCCCGCCAGCACCAACTCGGCAATCACCTGCTCGATGAGTGTCTGGTTGGTCGGATCGGCACTCAGGAGTGCGATTAGCGTATTCAGTGCGTCCGCCGTGTCGCCCTTGCTCTTGTAGGCTTCGTACTGGAGACGAAGCGCGATGTTGCTGGTCTTGTCGAGGTCGAGAATGGACTTCGTGATCGCGATGACCGAATCCTTCCATGGACCCGTCGAATCGGCGGTGGTCTTCTGGAACGCGTACGCCTGTGCCATGCAGAGGCGCAGCAGTGTGGCCTTGGGGTAGCTCGTTATACCCTTGCGCGCCGCAGCTACAGCCACCGGCACGCTGCTGGCCCGAAGGCCGTTCTCGCACGCCTGATTATCCGGGATCTGCTTGCGCGCCTTGTCGTACTCGTCGACCACCATGCGCGCGATATCACCAAAGTCCTTCGAGTCCACCACGACCAATGGCTGCGAAAGGTTCGGATCGCGTGGCAGGAAGAAACGGGCGACAACATGGTAAGTCAGGCCTGACTTGGTCACGACACCGTCGATGACTTCGTCGGCCACGAGGAGCTTTGCCAGTTCCTTGATATCGTTCGGGCTCAGGGCGGAATCCGGCTTGTAGCCGGACTGCGTGAGCGTTGCGTCGATGTTCTTCTTGCTGATGGGCATCAGCACCTTGATGCTGTACTCGCCCTGAACACGATTGCGGATCTCGTCCGCCGCCTTGACACCACCCTCCGCATCGCCGCGAAACGCGGTGACGAGAACCTTCTTGGTGTCCGGGCCCGGTACCTGATTCCGCTGCGCGCGGGCAACTACCGGAAAAACCGTCGCGGCGAACGCGAGGGCCATCCCTGCAGTCTGGAGCGCTGAGCGATGCGGAGCCTTCACAGTCGTAACCTCCAAGACGTTAAACGAAGAACACGCGACCAATCCTGACAGCCATCCGCGCTGAGACCGCGACTGGCTGGATTTCCAGCATGGGCGAAGAGGGACTCGAACCCCCGACATCCTGCGTGTAAGGCAGGCGCTCTAACCAACTGAGCTATTCGCCCGGCGAAACACCTGCGCGAGCGAGGCCTACGCCGGCCGCGCCCGCCATGTGGCCTACAATTGTGACGAGCGGCTCTGGTTCTTCGCTATTTCAGAATGGCGATTGGCACAAGGACGCAGTACCCCGCTACGAGTAGAATCGGTGCCAGTGTCGTCCCGCCGCGGGCCAGATCGGCGAAGCCGAGCAGGATCGTGGCGGCAGCGATCCCCCACCAGAGCCAAGGGCGTGCCTGAGACATCGTATCCGTATGTGCCATGACGCATGAGTGTAGACCGGCATTTCGGGAGTGTCAAGCGAGAAACATCATGATTAATCGTCACTTAACAGAGCGAATCCTGAACCGCTTTTGCAGGGCCCCAGCCAGCCGACAATTCTGTCAACGCCGCCCACCCGGTCGCCCTTCACTCGCCCCGGCACCCGCTCAATTCGGATGCGCGACAGCCATTTCACCGAACGATCCGCCCCAACATCACGACCGTCCTTCCAGAGGCAGCGCCTACCGAAGGCCGTCGAGCACGCATCCATCTGTTTGGAGTGATACCCGCAATGCATACAGAAGGTCAAAACACTGAGCAACGCCCCGCCCCGCCCACGTCGAGCCGCCGGGTGACTGCCTATTCCCGTGTAGACGAAGCGCGGTCCCTCCGCCCCCATCATTCACAATCGGTGCCGCGGCCGATCGGAGCGAGTGGATTTCCCACCTCGCGCCAATAGGAACGCAATCACTCACCTGGTCACCACCGCGATGCCCTGCTATCACCCCAGACCAGATACTGGTGGGCACCACGTGCATACGTGAGGCCCACATATTCCGCTGAACCCGCCGATTCATTCCGCCTGGCAGCATGCCTGAATGTCTCGCCCGCCGGCGACAAGGACCCAGCCAGGACTGGGGCCCGTCAGTCCCATTCCGCCGACGAACCTTCTAGCTATCCGGAGCCGTAGTCCCTCCCTCCAGGCCCAGCAGCATCTCCAGCGCACTCTCGCGCTCTGCCCGCTCCGCTGCGGCATCCGCCGCAAGCATCGCATCCAGCCTGCGCCGGTCCCGCGACCGCCTTGCGAAGAAGAACGGAAGCATCAATACCGTCAAAGCGATGGTCGCAATGGACATGTCCGCGAGAAAAGCCAATGCGCCATACCGTCGGCGCGTCCGCTCCTGGAACTCCTTTTCGAATCCCGCCAGCGTCATCCCGAACGCCTTCCGCACCGCGCCGTCCAGCGAGTTGCCCTGCTTCCAGTATTGAAAGAACAGGGTCAGCCCGCGATCAGGATCCAGGGACGACAACTCTGTCACGGCGCGATAGCCCAGCGCATATGCGGATTGTGCCGCAACCGACCCGCCGTGAAACCCTTCTTCCAGCCTGTCGAGCGACGGGGTGCCACGCAACGCCAACGCCACATTGGTCGCCAGCACATCATCTCGTCGCCATTCATGCGCGGCAACACTCGCGTAGCCCTCATCAAACCAGCGCGGCGGGCGGTTGCCCAGTTGCTCGTGCAACGCAAGATGCGCCAGTTCGTGCCGTAGCACCTCGACAGGATTGCCGGCGTCCGAACCAGCGCGACGGCCCTGCATCACAATCCGACGTGAATCCGGGAAGGCAAGCGCCGCTCCCCATTCGGGTGCGTCGGAACCCGCCCATGCGCGAAAGTGCACGGCATCGGGGGCCACCGCGACGAGGACGCGTTGCTGGGGACGAGGCAGCCAGGGAAAGCTGTCGTTCGCCGCAGCCGCGCTCACGAGGGCGCGAGCCAGCACATCGTCCTGCGGGAAATACACTATGGTAAAGCGCCCCGAATCGAGCCGTTTTGGCGCATCGTCCTGGGCCGACAGCGGCGACGCCCGAACAAGGAAGAGCAAGGCACCCACGACAAGCGCCACCACCCCGGCCATGCCGCGCCGGGCCCGCATCCGGTGCCCTACGGTTCCCCGCCCTCTTCCACCGTCTTCAGCACGTCGGCGCACTTCTTTCCCCACGGGTTGAACTTGTTCGTGGTGAATCCGTCCTGCCACGTCCGCTTCGCCTCGTCAAACTGCCCGTTGAACCAATACGTACGTCCCAGCTCGTAATACGCCTCGATGAGATTGGGCCCCAGCACAATGGTCTTCTGGAAGAACGTCTGCGCATCCTCGAACATGTCCCTGTCGAGATACACGAGGCCAAGGTAAAAGTGCGCATAAAGTGTGGCCTTCTTGTCGCTGTCCAGGCGGATGGCGCGCGACAAGTGCTCGATGGCTTCGCCGAAGATCTTCTTCTTGAGGCAGATATAGCCCACGTTGATCCGGGCCAGCGCGTTGGCCGGGTCCCGCATCAACACCTTCTGAAACTGGCCGAGGGCTTCGTCGTACTTCTCTTGCAGCATCTGCGCCCAGCCAAGCAGTGACTCTGCCTGCGGGTCGTTTGGCGAAAGCGACAACGCCTTGTTCAACGACTCTTCCGCGCCCACGTAATCGCCAAGGGAGATGCGCGTCCAGCCCTTCTCGATGAATGTGGACGCGCCGATGTGATCCACGACCACCGGACGTTCGGCGGTGAACGCGGGCGCCAGCGAAGCCTGGAGCGCCTTCCACCGCTCAACAAGACCCTTGGCCTCCTCCTTGAGCGCCAGAAGCTCGGCCAGATCGTGCTCCAATGCCTTGCCGAGCGCGATCAGTTCGCCGCGAATTGCATCGCGGTCTGTCCCCGCATCCGGGCCATCCAATCGCGCCGCGAGCGCGGTCACCCGGCTGCGGTAGGAATCGGCAAGATCAGCCATTCGACAACGCCTCCGCGCCAGCCTCTTGGAGCGCAATCCGTTCGGTTGTAGATAGCAGCCGTTCCACATCAAGGAAGATCACCAATCGCTCGCCGCGACGGAGGATGCCCTTGAGATATTCGCCGGCAAGGCCGCGGAAGAGCTTGGGAGGTGGTTGCACGGCAGCAGGATCGTATGAGGCCACTTCCGTGACGGCGTCCACCACGCACCCGATCCACTCGCCGCTCACGTTGAGGATGAGCGTGCGCATTTCCGTCCGTACGGGAATGGGCGGCAGTTCGAAGCGCCGCCGGAGATTCACCACAGGCAGCACGCGCCCCTGGTAGTCCATCACGCCTTCAATGTATTCCGGCATGTCCGGGACTGACGTGGGCTGCGCGTAGCGAAGCACGCGTTCCACGGCGTGAATGTCCGCCGCGAAATGATCGTCACCAAGTCGAAAGGTGACCAGCTTGTCCGACTCGATGCTCATGCGATCTCCAGCAGTGCCGCAGTCTGGCAAGCGGCGATAAGGGCGTCCGCATCAACGATGGCGACGAGCACGTCGTCATGCCGAAGCACGCCAAGGACGACACTCTCATTCTCATCCGCGCCCGGCGTGTCGCGCAATTCGTGCAGCTCTGCGGTGATCGCATCGTCTACGTCATCGATCAAGAGCCCAACGCTTGTGGTTCCACTCTTGAAGATGAGCACCGATTCGCGCGACGCGAGTGGACTTCCCAGCGCGAGATGCGGTGAATAGACGGGGGTGAGCCGCTCGCGGACCACCACCACCCCCAACATGGCCGGCGGCATTTCCGGTACGTGATGGATGCGCGGCAGGTCGATGACCTCTTCAACCACGATTAGCTCCACAGCGAACCATTCAGTACCGATCCGGAACTTCAGCACGTCGATGGTGCCGACCCGCCCTCGCACTCGTCCGCGGAAGGATCGGTCCATTTCCACCGAACCGCTTGTCCGCGACACGGGTGCCGAGCGCCGAGCGGGCGGCGCTGCAACCACGGAGTCGATGTCCGGGGCGGCGGCGGCATTTTCCGCTGCGCGCGCCGCCGCGAGCGCGCGCGCGAGTTCCACAGGGGTCGAATTGCGCCGCGCGACTGGCACCTTTGCCGTTTCCGGCACGACGGGCGCCACGATCGGTGCCGCCGCAACGGGGGGCGCCAGCTCACTGTACCGAATGCCCTTCTTCTTCATTCCTGGTCGTCCGCCACGTCGTCCATGAGCCCCGCATCGATCAACGGCAGCACGCGCATGGCGCCCACGAATAGGGCCTGTGTGGCGAGTGTGTTAACGCGACGAGGTACGCCATTGCTACGCGCCGCAAGCGCAGCGATGGCGTCATCCGTGAAGATTGTGGCTCCACTCCATCCCGCCACCGCGAGCCGGTGCCGCACGTAGCCGTTCACGTCGTCTGGATCCATTGGCTCCACGTGAAAGCGGAGGCTTACCCGCTGGTCGATCTGCGGCCGCGCGCGGACGCGATCGCGCAGCTCGGGCTGGCCGAGCAGCACTACGTGGAGGTGTTTGTCCTGCCGATCCTCGAAATTGGTGAGCAACCTGATCTCCTCCAGCAGCGACGGACTGGCCAACTGTGCCTCATCAACGACGAGTACGGGGCGCCTGCCGTTTCGGTGAAGTTCTCCCAGCGTCGCCGCGAGCAGTTCGATGAGGGCCAGCTTTCCTCGTGGTGCCCGGTCCACCCCGAGCCCGCGCACCACGGTGGAGAGCATCTGGGCGGGGGTGATTTTCGGATAGGGCAGCGCGACGACGGTGCTCGTCGATCCGGCAAGCCTGTCAGCCAGCGCCTGCGCCAGCATCGTCTTACCACAGCCAATTTCGCCGGTGATGAGGGACAGCCCACCGCGAAGCTCCGTTGCGTCGTAGAGAAGCCTGGCAAAGCCTTCCGCAAAGGCAGGAGACCGATAGATGAACGCCGGATCCGGCGTATTCGCGAACGGACGGCGCGAGAGCTTCCAATGCGCCTCGATCATGCTTCAATTGCCCGTCGGCCGGCGAGCATCTCCACGATTGCCGGAGCAATGTCCGGTAGCGTCGCAATCCGATCTGCGCCAGCGCGCTGAAGCGCCGCCAACGGCATTCCATAGATGGTGGACGTGGAACGGTCCTGTACAATGCCGGCGCCCCGCCCTTGGCGGATCACGCGAAGCCCCTCGGCCCCATCACGGCCCATCCCGGTGAGCACCACGCCCACGCTCTGCGCGCCGAAAACGCGCGACACCGAGGCAAACAGGGGATCGGCAGCCGGTCGAACCCCCCAGATACTTGGGCCGTCATCCAGTCTGATGTGCCGTCCGCCGCCGATATCCGAACCAACCTGCATGTGCCTGCCCCCTGGAGCGAGATACACATGATTGACATGCACCGGTTCGCCATCCTGCGCTTCCGTCACCGGGAGGTGGCTCATGGAGTTGAGGCGGCCGGCCAGACTGTGGGTGAAACCGGCAGGCATGTGCTGCACAACAAACACGGCCGCGTCCAGATCGAGCGGAAGATTTGGAATCACTTCCGCAAGCGCGCGCGGACCACCCGTGGACGACGCAATGGCCACGGCGTACGATGCACCGAGTAGAGGAGTCCCACGCGCGACAGGTTCCACATAGCGCGGACGTGCCAGCAATTGCACGCCGCCAAGATTGACTTCCTTGGCCGCACGCAGTGCCGAGAGAAGCTTCTCCGAAACCTTGGACAGGTCGAGACTGATCGGCCCCGACGGCTTCTTCACGAAGTCCACCGCGCCCAGCTCGAGACATCGCAAGGTGAGATCAACGCCGCCCTGCGTTCCCGCGGCGCTGAGCATCACTACCGCGCGCGGCGCTTCGCTCATGATATAGCCCAACGTCTGCACGCCATCCAACTCGGGCATCTCCACGTCGAGCGTGACGATCTGCGGATCGAGCGCGTGGATTTGCTTCAGGGCATCCAGTCCGTTGCGTGCCGTACCAACGACATGAAAATCCGGGGCGGCGTCCACGATCTGGGTGATCACACGCCGCATGAAGGCGCTGTCATCCACCACGAGGACGCTCGCCGGCCGGCTAGATGACACGATCTCCCTTCTTGAGCGAACGAACTTCCACGCGTCCATCCGCGAGGTGAAAGTACACGCTGCGGCCGTAGTCGAGACCCGTATCTTCGGCGAGGATCGGAATACCCGCAGATGCGAGCACCTCACGCGTGGCGACGATGTTGCGCTCTCCAACGTTGATACCGCTGCCATTCACCAGCGTCCCGAACATGCTTGCGCCGCCAACGATCTTCGCGCTGATACGCGCGCCCTCCGCCGACCCAGCGCGACGCATGTCGTCGAGCATCACGGGAACGATCGTCTCCGGAAACTTTGCAAGGTTCTCCGTCTCCCGCGCCATCGACTTGTTCGGCAGGAGGATGTGCGCGAGGCCACCCACCTGCGCCTCGCGATCGTAGAGCACGATCGCAACACACGATCCCAGACCGATGGTAGCGATCACGTGCTCGCCTTGGCGGACAGCATAGTCCGCAACCTTCACGCGGACCTCGACGGCAGGTACAGTCACGTTCGTCACGCTGGTCACAACGGCCTGAAGACGCGCTCGCGTCCTTCGACGGGAGCGAATCGTGCGCGGGCAGAGCCAAGCAGCGTCTCTACCTTGCCCAGCACGAGAAAGCCTTCTGGCGCGAGCGCAGCGTGAAATTTGTCGAACAGCCGTTCCTGTGTTCCGCGATCGAAGTAGATGAGCACGTTGCGACAACAGACCAGGTGATGCGCGCCAGGCGGCGGTGCCTCGGCGAGCAGGTCACGGCGCTCGAAACGCACGAGGCGTCGAACTTCCGGGATGATGGTGAATGGTGGACTACTCGCAAAGTATCGGCGCCGGAGGTCGTCAGGTGTATCCACAAAGTCGCCTTCCTCAAAGGCCCCGCGTTCAGCGGCGCTGAGCGATCTCGCATCGATGTCGCTGCCGAGTACGCTCACGCGTTGCGCTAGTTGGTCCAGCGAGCCCGTCCGTTCGGCCTCCCTGTGGAACAGCGCCGCGAGTGAGTATGGCTCCTCACCTGAGGAGCACCCGGCGCTCCAGACGCTCAGCTTCGGAGTTGGCAGGGCCCACAGTGCTGGCACCACACGCTCGGCGATGACCGAATAGGTCTCCCAGTTACGAAAGAGCTTGGTGACGTTGATGGTCAGTGCGTCCAGCAACCGGTCGTATTCGCCCGAGTCGGTATCCAGTACGCGCGCGTAGTCCCCAAACGTATGCACCCCGCGAGCGCGCATGCGCACCGCAATGCGACGCCGCAGACATTTTTCCTTGTAGCTTGCGCAGCCGAAACCCTTGTCGCGCGAGATCTTCTCGGTAAGTGCGACGAACGCGGCGTCTGCCTGGTCGCTCATCAGAGCACCTGACGAACGGCGTCCAGGTTCGTGCGCACGATCGCGTTGCCCGGATCGAGGACCAGCGCCTGTTCCCAACAGCGCACCGCTTCGTCGCGCTCCTGCCGCTTGAAGCGGATATTCCCGAGCTTGAGATAGACGTCGTCGCCGAGCGACGGATTGATCTTGATGGCGCGCAGGTAGCACTCGAGCGCGTCGTCGTACCGGGCCGCGCGATAGTGGCAATCACCCAGGTTCTTGTGCAGTGGGGCGAGGCCTGTGTCTTCCATGACGCCGCGTTCGGCTGCCTGCAGTGCCTCGGGGTGGTAGCCTCTCCGCTCCTGGACGGCCGACAGGTTGTTGTGCAGCGGAGCTGCGTGCGGATGCGACACAATACCTTCGAGTAGCAACGTCTGCGCCCGATCAAGTTGGCCAAGGAGCGCCGCCGTAAGCGCGGCATAGTGATACCACGGCGCGGTGGGCGCCTTTGTGCCGAACAATGGTCGTGCACTCGCGAATGCCGCATCGGCCGCAGTTACATCGCCGGCACGCAAGGCCACAATCCCCACTGACGTCTGGATTCGCGCGTCCTTGGCACCGCCGCGGCGCAGCGCGTCTTCCAACGCCTCTTTCGCTTCGCTGTAGTGGCCCAGGCGCTCCAGGGCGTGTGCCAGGTTGTGATACGCAGCAGGCCGTGCCCCAGGCTGCGCCGCACACTCCCGGAAGGCGGCAACCGCATCGGTCCACTTGCTCTGCCGCATCAACGCCAGCCCGATATAAAAACTCGCTTCGGCGTCATGCTCCCGCAGCTCCGTGACCCGACGGAACTCCCGCACGGCTTCGTCGAGCATTCCCGTCTTGTAGAACGCGATGCCAAGATTCCGGTGTTCGTCCACGCGCGCGTCGCGCACCACGGGCTGGCTCGGTCGCGTACGACCCACGCGCTGCGCGAAGCCTGCCGTCACGAGGCCGTAGATCGCCTTGCCCACCTCGAACTCCCCCAGCCCCGACTCTTCGATGACACCGATCACGTCGCGGCGCCCGTCCAGGAGATCGGCAATGAGTTGCTGGTCGCGCGAGATCTCGATGCCGCTCTCGATGACCTTGCTGCGATCGAGATCGAACACGAGGTCGAGACTCGGAATCTTCTTTTCGATCAGGCTCCATTCGTCCACGCGCCGCGCGCCTTCCAGCAGCAGCGATTCGGGGTTGATGGAGACGAGCAGGTCTTGCTCCTCGGGATGGACGTCGGCCTCGAAGTTGAACGTCCCCTGCGTCCACGTGAACAGGAAGTAGACCGCTTCCTCGATTTGGAGCCGGATCTGGGCGTGCAGTGCCTGTCGCGTGATGGCACCTTGCGCCACGAGCAACTCGCCGATGCGTTTGTCGCGGTGCGCCACCTGCGCGCTGATCGCGCTATCCAGTTGCGCTTGGGAGATGGAGCCTGCCTTCAACAGGATGTCGCCGATCCGGTCGCGACGATTCACGATGGACGCGTACGAGATCAGCCCCTTGTCGAAGTAGATGTAGCCGAAGTTGCTGCGATGGGTAACGGCGAGACACCCCGTCTTCTTCCCCATGGAGAGCAACTGGAGCACGTCCGGAAGGCTGGCTTCCTTGAGGCTGCCTTTGATGGCCATCAGCGCAGTTCCTCGACCAGCCTGCCGGCCACGTCCGGCCATTCCCACACGATCTTCTCATCATCAAGGAAGAACGCGTCGGCCGCCTGCTGCACCACGAGTGGCGCAGACGAAGGGGTCAGCCCCGACGGCTCGAGTATCTGGCGCGCAAGCGCGAACGTCAACGGCTCGTGGGAGGTGTGCGTCGCATCGATGCCCGCGCGGAGACGCTGTACTGTGCCGATCAGTTCCCGAACGCTAGATGCCGGACGATCCGCCAAATAGGCAACGAGATCTCTGGGCACATCGATTCGCGCGTCAGCAAGAAAACGACCGAAGAGTTTCTCTCTGAGCGTGCGGTCTGGAAACCCAACCTCCGCCAACAAGCCGCCTTCAAAACGAGACCGGAGCCGCTCCTCGAGTCCCGCGATGGTCTTGGGTGGCTTGTCGCTGGCAAAAACCAACTGCTTGCCGGCTGCATGGAAGTGGTTGAAGATGAGGAACAGCTCTTCCTGGGTGCGTTCCTTACCCGCCACGAACTGGATGTCATCAATGAGCAAGGCATCCGCCGCGCGATAGCGCGCGCGGAACCGCTCCACCGTGCCTTCCTGCAGTGCGGCGATCAGTTCGTCGATGAAGAGTTGTGCGCCAACGCACGCCACACGCCCCGACCGCCCCTGACGGTTGGCGAGTTCGTTGCCAATCGCGTTCAGCAGATGCGTCTTGCCCACACCACTCGGCCCCACGAGAAACAGCGGGTTGTAGCGGTGTCCAGGTTCGGCAACAACGGCATCTGCGGCGCGGACGGCCATCTGATTGGAGCTGCTTTCCTGGAACACGGACCGCGCGAACGATGGCTGCGGACCGCCGGGGGGCACCGCGCCGGCGAGCGCGTTTTCCACGAACGTCATCACTTCCGACAACCGCTCCGGATCACGAAACCGCTCGTCCCCCCCCAAATGCGGGTCTACCGTCGTGACCTGCCGCTCGAGCTCACGGAGTTGCTCCACCGCCTGTCCGAAGCCGCGCAACAACGCCTCATAATTTGGGGGAGGTGCGGTCTCCGACATCAGCCGTTCGAGCGCCGCCGTGCGATAGCCTTCCCCGCCCCAGTACGCGATCGCCTCGCCGACACGGACCTTCCATGGTTCCACATGTGCCGCAACCGCGCTGGCAATGTCCGTGAGAAAGCTGAAGAACTCGTCGGTCTCCACCGATGTACGTGCCTTGGGCGGAGCCGGATCAGGAATACCGACGATCGAGCGCACCTGTGCCGGCGTGAGCGTTCCGTCCAACGACTGGCTTGCGATCAACTTGTTGAGTGCGCCCTGCAACTCGCGCACATTGGCGAATTCCACCCGCGCCAGCTCCTCGATCACCCCCGGTGCAAACGAGATTCGCCGGTCCTCGCACTTGCCGCGAAGAATCGCCACACGCGTCTCGAAGTCCGGCGCGCCAATGTCGGCAATCAATCCGCCGCTCAATCGGCTGATCAGACGTTCGTCCACGTCGGGAATCTCTGCCGGCGGGCGGTCGCTGGTCATCACGATCTGCCGTCCACTGCCGTGCAGGGCGTTCAATAGCCGCAGCAGCTCGGTCTGCGTCTCACGTCGGCCGGTGAGGAACTGCACGTCGTCGATGAGAAGCACGTCGACACGGCTGTATCGCTGCTTGATGTTTTCCATCTCGCCGGTGGCCACTGCGGCGTGCAACTGCTGGACGAAATCCTCCAGCACCACGTACTCCACCGTCAGTTCAGGTGACTTCTGCACCGCGTAGTTTCCGATCGCCGCCAGCAGATGCGTCTTGCCCAGCCCCGAGCTGCTGTAGATGAAGAGGGGGTTGTAGATGGCGCCGGGGGATTCCGACACGGCGTGCGCCGCGGCCACCGCAAGGCGGTTCGCCGAGCCGACGACGTAGTTGTCGAACCTGAATCGAGGATCTACCTGCATGCTTACGTGCTAGCGGCAGGCGAGGCCGAACTGCTCGACGCACCCGCGCTCAGGCGACGCAGCACAATCTCCGAGATGCCGCGCAGTGTCTCGAACACTCCCGGACCGTGGAGCGCATCGGCCGAGTATTCAGGCACACCGCGAAAGTTGATCGCGTCGGACAGGTCGGTGACGGGCAGGATGAGGTCTTCAGGCAGGTCCTGTTTGTTGTATTGCACGACGAGCGGCATCGATCGGGGATCGATACCCTGTTCCGAGAGATTGGCGTGCAAGTCCTGGAAGCTCTCGATGTTCTCCTCCAGTTGTCTCGCCTGACTGTCGGCCACGAACACCACACCATCCGCCCCCTGGAGCACGAGCCGCCGCGTGGTCTGGTAGTACACCTGGCCCGGCACCGTGTACAACTGGAATTTCGTGGTGAACCCGGAGATCGAGCCCAGATCCAGGGGCAGAAAGTCGAAGAAGAGGGTGCGATCCGTCTGCGTCGCCAGCGAAACCATGTTCCCGCGACGACTCTCGGGAACCTGGCCGTAGATGTAATGCAGATTCGACGTCTTGCCCGAGCGACCTGGCCCGTAGTAGACGATCTTGCAAGTAATCTCGCGCGTAGCGTAGTTGACGAGCGACACGATGCTGTTGGGGAGCGCGGTTGCGAGCTTAGGCGCGGCCGAAAAGAACGGCGAGATTGCGGTTTAGATCCCTCTCGAAATGCTCCGCCAGCGCCGGCGCTGGCGCGGGTCCTTCTGGCGGTGCCGCCTGGGAGAGCCCCGTAACCAGTTCGTCAAAATAGAGGCGAACCAGGCCGAGCGAGCTTTCCGAGCCGAACACCGTTACAAAAATGTACGCACCGCGCGGCGAGTGTGCCTCTGCCACGAAGATTTGGCGCTCCGTTCCCACCTGATGGAGCCCGCGGAAGGGGGCGCCGTCGAGCATCCGGCCAAGCTCCGCGCTGGTAGCGTAGATGCCAGCAGCCAGGGCGCAAGCCGACATCACATCCATGGAGCGCGCAAAGCCATGCTGCGCCATCACCTGGCCGCTCGGATGGAGCAGCAGCGCCAGGTCCACCTCCGCGTCCTCCACGAAGCGTTTCAATGGCGCCTCGATCCAGGATTCCACCACCGATGTGATCATCGGTAGCCGCTCCGGTCCAGCGCATTGATCTCCGCGGCCGACCGCAGCAGCTCACCCCGCACGAGTCCCACGTTCACACCCGTCTCCGCGACGACGACGATGACTTGCTCCCCCGCGCCGGCCGCACAGATCCTGCCGTTCGGCGCTTCGAGTTGCATGAACGACACCGCGCCAAGGCCTGCCGCGTGCGACGAAAGCCGTGCCTTTCGAAACAACTTTGCGGCAAGTGCAGCCACCTTGTCCGCCGATTGGCCAATCTGCACGTTCGAGTCGATCACGATGCCGTCGCGCTCGCTGACCACGAGCGCTGCCGTGACCCCGCGCTGGTGAGAGAGCCGCTGAAGCATCTGCGCAAAGGGAGTAGCCATCAGACGCGCTCCTCGAGCCACAGGCGTGCGCGGGCCACACACTTGTCGAGCAACCGACGCACCAGCCCCAGCGGCGTTGTGCGGGACGTCGCGAGCACGAGCAGTCCGTCATTCTGGGATGGCGCCATCGCAATCACGGCCACCTCCGTCTCGAACACGATCGACGTCCAATCGCCCATGGACAGATGGCGAGTGGCGCGCCTGGCCGCATCGGTGACACCACTCAACTCCGCGCCAACTTCCTGCGCGACGTCCTTGCCATCCGCGCCAACATACGCCCCAGCCAGCACGAGGCCGTCACGATCCAGCAGCAACGCCGTTTGGGCCTCATCGCTGAGGACATTGACGAAGAGATACCGGCTATCGTGGGCCACGCTGGGCGGCAATGCAACAGGGATGGGCGTGGACTGCAAATCGGACTGCGCAAGGCGCACGTGCTCCAGCGCACCAGCCACCTGCCGGTCTTCCGGATCCGCCAACAGTGCCGCCGACAGATACCGCTCCGCATCGGCATAGCGCTCGCGGTGAAAGCAGACAAATCCGAGCCCCTTGAGCGCGCCCAGGTGCCCCGGCGCCAGCTTCAGCACCATGTCCCACTCCTCGAACGCACGCTCGATCTCGCCCTGGTCCACACTGATACGCGCACCAAGATCATGCGCGTCTGGGAGATACGGATGACGCGACAGGCCCCGTAACGTGACCTTGAGCGCCATGTCGAGTTGCCCCTGACGACGCAGCAGTTCGCCGAGCGGCACGAACACGAGGCTGGCCGGGTCGCGAGCAAGTTCGTCGGTCATCCGGCGCACTTCGTCAGACATTGTCGTGCGCCTCGAGGAGCAATGCGAGGCGGGTCAGCAACTCGAGCGCGGCGCGCACGCGGCCCGCTTCCGCCGAACCCGGCGCAAGACGAAGGTAGTAGTCCCAGTTCGCGCGGGCCCCGCCAAAGTCGCCAACGCGGACTGCAGCAAAACCGAGTGCCAGGTGCACTTCCGGGGTGATGGGATCGGCCTGCACTGCACGACGCAGCTCGTCCAGCGACTCCTGATGCCGTGCGAGGCGCGCCAGCGCGCGCGCAATGAGCAGCCGCGCGTCGGTAGAGCGCGGGTCCGATTCGAGCACCTCACGCGCAAGTGTCAATGCATGATCGAACCGCCCGCTCGCCACAGCCTCCCGGGCGGCCACGATGCCCGGCGGAGAATCGGCCACGGAAACCTGCGTGGAAAGCGCCGCGCGCTCGATGGTGCGCAATACCACTACGCCCGTCGAGACGAGTCCATACGCGATCTTGGCGATGTCGAACTCACCACTCCCGAGCGCACCGGCAATCCCCCGCAGGTCGCGCTCGCCGTCGATCATCATGAGCACTTCCCATTCGTGCGGCAGCAGGTCAAGCACCGAGGCACGATCATCCTCAACCGGCGCGAACATCGGCACCACGCTCAGGCTCGGAATCTTGTCCGCAATGCGCGACCATTCGTCAATGCGGCGCGCCCCTTCCATGAGCAGTGATTCCGTGGAGATCCGAATGCGTGCATCGACCGGAACATCCGAGACATCACTCTCCTCGAAGGAGAAGAACCCTTCGCTCCACGACATGAGCTCGAAGATCACGTTCTCGATCGCGAGCCTGAGCTGCCGCTCCAGTTCGCGCTGTGTGATGGCGCGCGTAAGGACCAGACGGTCGCCGACACCCATTCCATTTTCTGCCGGCATCGCGTCCGCCGCCGCCATTTCCGAATCACCGATCCGGCCGGCCTGACGGAGAATGCGCTCGATGGACGTGGGGTTGCTGCGGATACTGGCGTGAATGACGCGTCCGCCGTCGAACAGCACGTGGCCCTCGTCATCGCGCAACTCGGACATCACGCGCAGCGTCCCCGTCTTCCGGCTCAGGTCGAGCAACTGGAAGACATCGTGAATGCCGAGCTCGCGAAGCGGCCCCTCAATGGGCATGGCTCATCGCCTCCGCGGCGCGGAAAACACGGCGTGCAAGTCGGCCGCTGTTCGCGCATCGCGCCGCGACCGCCTGGCAAACTCGCTGGCCGGCTCGAGTTCGATCACGCGGCGCCATTGATCGATGGCCTCGCGAAAGCGTTTCATTTCGTTCAGCATCACGCCGTCGTAGTAGAGCGCGCCAACGTGATTGGGATCGAAGCGCAATATCCGGCGGAATGCATGACTCGCATCACGCCGCTTGCCGGTGGTGAGCAACGTCTCGCCGAGCACCAGCAACGCCTCGAAGTGATACGGGTCCCGCTGGAGCAATGCGATCAGTTGGGAGAGTGCCTCCTCGGCGCGCCCCGCTGAGCTGCGTAGCGATGCCAGCTCGAGTGTTGCTTCGGCATAGGTTGGCACTACATCAAGGGCGGACTCCAGTTCCTGCTCCGCCTCTCGCCACTGGCCCTTGGCGCGTAGCAATCGCGCGAGCTGGAACCGCACGATGGCAAAGTCGGCATCCAGTTCGAGCGCCTGCCGATATGCCGCTATCGCCCCTTCGTTGTCGCCAAGAGAGCGCAGGATGTCACCCATTCGCTGGTGCACGTCCGGGCGGTGCGGGGCGAGCTTCCGCGCCTGGCCCAACGCAGTCAAGGCCGCCGCCGGATCGCCGGTGTCCGCGCGCGCCGCCGACACCAGCAGCAACGTCTCGATTGCCGGCGGCGTCCCCGCGAACAGCCGCTCCGCGATTGGCCGCGCTTCACGCCCATGGCCCATCGCGAGCAGTGACCACGCTTCTCCGATCTGCGGCCGCACGGCATCGGGCTCTTCGCGCCTTGCCTCGCGATATCGCTCGATGGCTTCGCCGTGCAGTCCCTGCTTCGCGTAGATCTCACCGAGCAGCGCATAGCCTTCGCCGTGCGGCGCGCCACGCGCGAGCGCTCGGCTCACCTCGGCCGCCGCGCGATCCACGAGGCCCATGCCCAGATAGTCGACTGCCATGGCGTATGCGTCACCCGCGGTGGCCGCGGCATGGTCATCAGCTCCCGCATCCGCGGCCCGAGGTGCTGCCAGTGACGTGAACAGCGAATCGAGCACCGCGGCATCGAACTCGAACTCCGGTACCGCCTCGTCGAAGCGCTCGATCGCACCCACATCGGGCTTGATGGACAGGTCCGGATCTTCGTACTCCAGATCGATGGCCAGCTCGAACTTCTGCGCCACGTAATACGGGTCCAGTTCGAGCGCGCGCTTCGTCTCCCGTAACGCGCCCTCAAAGTCTCCCAGGTTGGACAGCGTGAAGCTCAGGTTGTAATGCGCTTCCGCCGAATCGGGCTTCGACTGTACCGCGCGCGCAAACGCGTTGCGAGCATCCTCGTACTTCTGGAGCGCGGCAAGCACAAGGCCGATGCCATTCCATGCAGCGGCTTCTTCGGGCGACACCAGCAACACACCGCGATATTCTTCGAGCGCGAGCTGGAATTTCTTTCCCTTGCTGAGCAGCAGCGCCAGGTTGAGGCGGGCCTTTGTGAACGTCGGCTGGCTCTCCAGCGCCTGTCGAAAGGCGGCCATCGCTGCGTCGGTCTCGCCACGATGGTAGAGCGACACGCCGAGATTGTTACGTGCCAACGCGTAGGCCGGCTCCGCCTCGATTGCGCGCCGATAGCTCGCCTCGGCGTCGCTGAACTGCCCATCCTGGTGCTGCGCCACTCCACGTTCGTTCCACAGCTTGGGGCTCCGCGATTGGCGCGCCAACAGCTCGTCGTACAGGCCAATGGCCGCCTTGTTCTCACGACGGAGGAGATGCACCTCCGCCATGGCCTGCACCACGAGCGCGCGATCCTCTCCGCGATCGAGCGCCTTGGCGTATTCTCGCAGTGCTTCCGCGTAGTAGCCCTTCTGACGAAACGCGAGCCCAAGATTGTATTGCGCGAGCTGTCCCTCGCCGTGCACCTCCATCTGCGACGGGATGCGCATTGACGCGCGAGCCGGCGTGGCCGTGGGCGATACGGCGGGGCGTCGCTGGTCAATTGCGAGGTTTGCCTGCGCGCGCGACAGTGTCGGGTTGAGCTGGATAGCTCTTCGCGTAACTTCGCGCGCCTGTTCGTGCATGCCGAGATCGCCGAGCACGAAGCCCATTACGTAGTACGCGTCCGGATTGTGTGGATTCAACTCCACCGCACGCTTGAGAGCGGCCAGCGCTCCCTCCGTCATACCGCGGTTGTACAGTACCTCGCCGATGTAGAAATGGACGACCGAGCTGGACGGATCGAGCGAGAGCGCTTTCTCCAAATAGCTCAGCGCCTTGTCGAGATCACCAATGGTCCGCTCGGCCAGGCCAAGCTGGACGAGCGCTCCGATATCGCTCGGATGGGACCGCAGCAACTCGATGAACGCGTCCACCGCTTCGCTCGTCTGGCCGAGCAACGCGTGTGTGCGGCCGAGTTCCCACCGCGCATCGCGATCGTCCGGGCGGGCACGCAGCCGTTCCGTGAGTTCGTCAAGCCGCTTGTCGTAGTAGCCCGTATTGAAGTAGGCAATTTCGAGATTCCGCTGCGCCACCTGCATCTTGTCGTCCAGCTCGAGTGCGCGCATGAACGCACTCGCGGCTTCCTCATACAACCCCTTGTTGTAGTACAGCACACCGAGGTTGTTGTGCGCTCCCGCATCCGACGGGTCGATGCGCCGCGCGAACGACAACAGGACATCCCTGTCGCGCTCGGAGGTAAAGGTGGACGACATCTGGGGCGCGGCCGGGACGGGTTGGTTACGCGACGCGTACGGCGCGGAGGATCGCCTGGAGCGATGCAGGATCGGGCAGCAGCAGGAAGAACCCGCGCAGCTTCTCGCCCACGTCGTGCATGACGAACTCACTCTCCACGCAGAAGACGTAGTCGCGATCCGTACCGAACTGGAGGTACGCCGTGGTGAGCACTGCCGTACTCATGTCCACGGCGAGCGATGGCGGCGATGGCAACAGCATCATGCCCATGAAGTCGCTCAACGCGTTCATGTAGGCACTACTGAGGATGTTGCCGGCCTCCTTGATGGCCGACTGCTCCATCTCTCCCAGGTCCGTGCTGCTACCCTGCGGGCGCCTCAACATCAACTCCGCCAACCGCACGGCCGTCGGACGAGGGAACACCAGCAGCGTGCGGCCCGTGAGGTCGCCCATCATGTGCATGAGCACCGCTGCCACGGGTTCTTCCGGTTCGGAAATCTGAGGAGGTACCTCCTCCAGCCGCGACACGTTGACGCGTGGGACGCTGATCATGATGGTGCTGTTGATCATCTGCGACAGTGCCGTCGCGGCATGCCCTGCCCCGATGTTCGCGACCTCGCGCAGCGCGTCCAGTTGAAGCGCCTTCAGCGAGCGAATGTCTTCCATGATTGT
Source organism: bacterium (assembly GCA_040003455.1). GTDB lineage: Bacteria > Gemmatimonadota > Gemmatimonadetes > Gemmatimonadales > Gemmatimonadaceae > AG11. Next base: position 10,179 of record JBDUCM010000012.1, on the reverse strand, counting down.
ACCGTTAAAGGAGGCTGCTCACGTCAATGATCAGCGCCGGTGCCCCGTCGCCGAGAATCGTGGCTCCGCTGAACAACGCGAGGCCATCCCGCACGCCGTCGAACTGCTTGACGACGATTTCCTGCTGCCCGATAAGCGCATCCACCACGAGCGCTGCCCGCCGCTCCGCTAACTCGACGATGATCACCTGCTCGAGGCCACGCGGCGCGACGCCGTCGTAGCCAACCAGCACCCGTAGTCGGACTAGCGGGAGCACCTCGTCACGCAGCATCAGGACTTCCTTCCCCTTCACATATCGCACGATGGCTGGCTTCAACTCCACCGTCTCTCGCACATGCGTCATCGGCATGGCGTAGGTCTCGTCGCCGATGCGTGCGAGCAGCGACCGCACGATGGCAAGGGTGAGCGGCAGCCGTAGCGTGACCGTGGTGCCCTCACCCTGCACGCTTCGGATGTCCACAGATCCGCCCAGGGATCGAACGCGATTGTAGACCGCATCCACCCCCACCCCACGCCCCGACAACGCGGTCACACGGTCTGCCGTCGAGAAGCCCGCACGAGCGATGATCTTCACCAGTTCATCGTCCGAGAGCTCGGTCTTGCTCTGGTCGACGAGTCCGCTGGCATGCGCACGGTCCAGCACCAACGTCCGGTCGATGCCCCGTCCGTCGTCGGTCACGCGAATGGCCACGGCGGATCGGTCGCGCAACGCGCTCAATGTGAGCCGACCCGCCTCAGGCTTGCCCAGCGAAAGACGCTCCGCGGGGAGTTCGATGCCATGATCGACGGCGTTTCGTAACAGATGCACGATGGGATCACCGACTTCGTCGAGCATGGAGCGATCCAGCTCCACTTCCTTTCCCTCGATGGCGAAGTCCACTTTCTTGTTCGTGGAGTGAGCCGCGTCGCGTACCATGCGTGGGAAACGATCGAACACCTGCCACACCGGCACCATGCGACTGGTCATGATCTCGTCCTGGAGATCAGCCACCAGCCGTGACGCCTGCGACACTGTCTCATCGAGTGCCGGATCATTGAGCGTGCCGGCAATCTGGATCAGCCGCCCACGCGTAATCACCAGCTCCCCGATCAGGTTCATCAGCGTATCCAGCCGCCGCAAGTCGATGCGCACGCTGCGGGGACGCCGGGCGGCCGCGGCCGCGTCGCTTGCTGACGGCGCCGCGCTCTCCGCCAGGTCGGCGACGCTGAACTCCATGGTGTGCCGCGGTGCGTCTTCGTCGGCAGCCGCGTCCTCGCCGAGGCGCACGTGCTCCACGTCGCCCGCCTTTCGCAGCGCATCGCCGACATCATCGGGCGCACGAGCACTCACCAGGCGAATCGCGAAGTCGTGCCCAAAGTCGTCCGCCTGAAGGGCCTCCACGTTCGGCGAGCAGGCGATCACCTCCCCCAGTTTCTTTGCGGCCTGCACCACAAGGAACGCGCGGACGCCCTTGAGCGGCGTACCGGGTGCGAGCCGAACACGGATCAGCAACCCGGCACCTTCGGGTGCAGTCGCGCTCCATTCGGCTCCTCCGGCGCCCCCCGCTGTGGACGTGACCGGACCACCGTCACCCATGCCTTCACGTAGACGTGCCAAAACCGGTTCCACGTCAACCCGATCGAGCGTACCCTCGACGGCAGCCTCGATGGCCCGTTCCAGCACGTCGGAGGCGAGGAAGAGCAACTCCATCAGCGTCGGGTCCACTGCGCGCGCGCCGCGTCGGACGCTATCCAGTAGCGACTCCAGTTCGTGCGAGAGTGTTGCCACTGGGCCATAGCCCATGGTGGCGCTCATGCCCTTGATGGTATGGACCGAGCGAAAAATCGCGCCCACGGGCTCGTCACCCCCCATCCCCCGCTCGAGCTCGAGCAGCGAATGGTTGATGGCGGAGACGTGTTCGCGGCTCTCCGTGAGGAACAGCTCGGCGTACTGGGCGCTATCCACGCGCGGCAGTTGGCGGGAGAATGGGCGGCGGGCTGGCGAAAGCGGCTGGGACGGCGAGAACTCGGGCGCGGCGCCGCGCCCGACGAACCATTGGTGACGCCGAGGGCGTCACCCCAACACGCGCTGTACGGCTTCGAGCACACGACTGGGCTGAAAAGGCTTCACTACGAAGTCCTTCGCGCCGGCCTGGATCGCTTCGACGACGAGCGCCTGCTGCCCCATCGCGCTGCACATCAGCACCTTGGCGCCGGGGTCGAACTTGCAGATTTCGCGGACCGCGTCGATGCCACCCATGTCCGGCATCACGATGTCCATCGTGACCAGGTCCGGGCGCAGCTGCTTGTACTTCTCCACCGCCTGCACTCCCGTCTCCGCTTCGCCGACGATCTCGAACCCCGCCTGTTGCAGGATGTCGCCGACCATCGTGCGCATGAAGATCGCGTCGTCGCAGATGAGAACTGTGTGGCTCACTCGTTTCTCCTTAGAGCAGGACCTGCGTGACCAGCGCGTGAATGTCCACCAGAACGACGACTCCGTCGTCCAGGCGGCCCAACCCGCGAACCAGTCCGTGCGTGGACTCGTTCGCGTTGTTCGTGATCGGCTCCTCTGCGATCGCCTGCACGTCCATCACTTCATCCACCGCCACGCCCACCAGACGCGGACCGTGCTCCACGAGGATGATCGACCCTTCGCGAACCGGGGCGCGCCCCGGTTCGAGACGACGGCCAAGATCCAGAACCGTCACCAGCGTGCCGCGCAGGTTGATAAGTCCCTGCACGAAGACCGGGGCGCCTGGCAATCGCGTGGCACGCCGATATGGAATGATCTCCCTGACCGCCTCGATGTCACAGCCGTACACGCGGTCGGACACGCTGAACAACAGCGTGCGCGCGGCCGCCAGTGACTCAAGTATCGTCTCGGAAGAAACCAAAGTGCTCCAGCGGATCAGTATCGGAGAAACCCGCATCGGGACCCGCCGCCACGGTCACGGCACTCGCCAGTTCTGGCGGAAGCGGCGACCGAAGATCGATGGACTCCCCCGAGGTGGGGTGACGAAAACGCAACCATGCCGCATGCAGAAAATGACGCTTCGGCGGCAGTGGAACGAGCCGCCGCCCTCCCCCGCCGCCATACGTGTCGTCGCCCACCACTGGATGTCCAATGGACGAGAGATGCACGCGAATCTGGTGCGTTCGCCCGGTGTGCAGGTGCGCGCGCAGCAGGTCCACGACGTCGAAGCGAGCGAGGCGCACGAAATCGGTCCGCGCCTCCCTCCCGGTACTGACGATTGCCATGCGCTTTCGGTCTCGCGGATCCCGCGCGATGGGCTTGTCTACCGAAATAGTGTCGGCATCCAGATGGCCCCAGCACAGCGCCGCATAGCGACGGACGATCTCCCGACGCTGCATCGCCGCCCCAAGCAAACGGTGGGCGCGGTCGGTCTTGGCCACCAGGAGTAGCCCGGAGGTCTCCTTGTCCAGACGGTGCACAATCCCCTCGCGCTCCTCGCCCCCCAGGTCGGACAGCGGTCCACCTCGACCCTTGAGCGCGTTCACGAGCGTGCCGCTCCAGTTGCCCGGCGCGGGATGCACAACCATGCCCGCTGCTTTGTCCACCACAAGGACGTCTTCGTCCTCGAAGGCGATCGTGAGGGCAATGTCCTCCGCGGTCACGGGCCGTGACGCCGGGGGCGCAATGTCCACGGTAACCATCTCGCCCGGCGCAGGTCGGTAGCTCGCCCGCTCGGAACGCCCGTTCACCCGGACGCAGCCGTTTGCAATGAGCGTTGCCGATTGCGTTCGCGAGAGGTCCAGGGCTCCAGCAATAAAGAGGTCGAGGCGGGGCGCCGCGGCAGGCGCCTCGAGCTCATGCCGCGCGCCGCCACCTCCGGCGCCGGCGTCACTCACGCGTCTGGTCCTTCGCGGCGCTCGATGACAGGGTCGCTCGCAACGGCCACTCGTTCGTTCCGGCCTGCGGCGGCCTGCGCCTGGCGTTCCTCCCGATCTTCCTTGGACAATGACCAGGCGAGCACCAAGGCGCCGATGGTCACGGCGGAATCGGCGACATTGAACGTCCAGAAGCGCACGTCGCGATAGCCGATGTCGATAAAGTCCACTACGCCGAGCGGCGACCGGAAGCGATCCACGAGATTCCCCGCGGCGCCACCCCACGCCAAGCCAAGGGCCAGGATCCGGACGCGATCGCTCCCACGGCCAGCGGTCCCGGTCATCACGTACAGCCTCCACAGCACCACGAGGGCGACCACGGCGAAGCCACCGAAAATAAAGCGAGAGTAGGCGCCAAGCGACATGCTGAACGCCGCGCCCGGGTTGTACGCGAGCGTGAACCTGACCACGTCACCGATCACATGGTGTGGCACGTACCGCGGCGCGAGGAGCCGCTCCGCGAGCAGTTTCGTGGCGAGATCCGCCGCGAGCACGCATGCGGCCGTGCCCCAGAACAGCCGCGCACCGGTCCGCACCGGCAGGAGAGAAGTGGTCAGACGAAATCTCCCTGCACCGTCACGGCGCTCACACTTTCGTGCTCATCGGCTGCCTCGAGAGCCGTAGTACCGGATGCGGATTCGTGCGTGACGACTGCACGATCCTCCTGCCAAAGGACCCACGCGAGCAACACCGCACCAATGCTCACCGCCATGTCCGCCACGTTGAACGTGGGCCAGCGCGCATCACCTACGCCTACGTCCAGGAAATCCACGACGCCCATGGGTGACCGCAGTCGATCAAGGAGGTTGCCCAATGCACCCGAACAGACGAGCGCGAGCGCGAGGGTGCGCGGCACGTCGCCGCGACGAGTCGCGACAAAGAGGCGGCCCAGAATGATCAACGCAATGACGGTGAGCACAGTGAATATCCATCGCGACTGCAAACCCAGGTTGAGCCCGAAGGCCGCGCCAGGATTGTAGACCAGCGTGAACCGCAGCGTGCTGCCGAACACATCATGCGGAATGCGCTGCGGAGCCAGCCCGCGCTCCGCGAAGCCCTTCGTCACCACGTCGATCGTGGTGACGAGGGCCAGCACGGGCCAGAACAGCGCGCTGTTACTTCGACTTCGCATCTTCCTCGCGTTGCTTGCACTGGATGCAGAAGCGCGCATGCGGCAGCGCATCCAACCGCTCGAAGGCAATGTCCAATCCGCAGTTGTGGCACTTGCCGAACGAGTCCGGCGAGCGGTACAAGCGACGCAACGCCTCGTCGATGTGCCACAGGAACCGTCCTTCCTGGCTGGCGAACAGGAACGCCTTCTCTCGCTCCATGGCATCGGTGCCCTGATCTGCCATGTGGAACGAATAGCTGCTCAGATCGCCGTCGGACTCCTGCGACGTGGCACCAAACGCCTCGTCGTAGTGACCGAGCTCCTTGAGCACTCGCTTGCGTTCTTCGAGCAGCCTCTTCTCGAAGTGCTGAAGTTGCTTCTTGGGCATGGGCTTTGGCTTGCCGGCCTTGGCGGTCGGAATTTCTGACGTGGCCATCGCTACTCTTCCTTGGTTAGGGCAAGGCTCGCATGGATGCCGTCAAGATCCACCGCCAACCTCGCCAACTTGTTTTCCAGTGACGCCCCTGCATCGCCAACATCAACGCGGGTCGCCAATACTTCGTCGGCAATCCATGCCGCGTGCTCCCGCGCCGCCTCCAGTACTTCCTCATCACCCGCGACCGACAGCCGGATGCGATCGCTCACCGCCAACCCGGCATCTTTTCGCATACGCTGTACCCGACTAATCAACTCACGTGCCAGCCCTTCCCGCCTCAGTATCGGCGTGATGGTTGGATCAATCGCGGCGAAGAATCCATGCTCTTCTTCCACGATCAGGTCACTCGACGCACGCCGTACGATCGTCACGTCATCGGCATCCAGTCCGTGCGTCTCGCCATCCACAGTCACGAGCAGTTCACTGCCGTTCTCGAATGCACGCAGGTGATCGCTAGTGAATGCCAGCACCGCATCAGCGGCAAGCGGCGTCTTCTTCCCGAACTTCTTTCCGAGCGCGCGGAAATTCGGCTTCGCCTCGAGTGTCACGAGCGCGTCACCGCTCGTCGCGATCTCGATACACTTGATGTTCAACTCTTCCGCCAACACGTGGAGCAACGGCTCCATTGCCTCCGCACTCACGTGGGGCGACACGCAGACCATGCGCGACAACGGTTGCCGCACGCTGATCTTCGCCTGCTCGCGAGCCGCGCGCCCCAGCGTCGCGAGTATCCGGACGCTCGTCATGAGCGTCTCGAGTTCCCGGTCACCCGCCCCCGCAGACTCCCTGACGTACGGCGCCAGGTGCACCGACGCGCCAGTCAGCTCGCGATGCAGCTGGTCGGTCACGAATGGCGCAAGCGGCGCAAGCAACCGGCATACGACCACCAACGCCTCGTGCAGCGTCGCGAACGCCGCGCGGTTGTCATCGCTGAACACGTTGTTCGTGGCCCAGAATCGCGCGCGCGAACGACGCACGTACCAGTTCGCGAGATCATCGTCCACGAAATCCATGACAGCGCGGGCGGCGGCACTCGCGTCGTACGCGAGCATCGCCTCATCCGCGCTGCGCTCCACCGTGGCCAGCCGCGACAGTATCCACCGATCCATGATCGGCCGCGCACTCGCGACAGGATCGTGCGCCGATGGCGACCAGCCGAAGTTCGCGTAGTTCGCGAACATGCCGCTGTAGATATTCTTCAGTGTACGGAGGAAGCGACCCGCGTTTTGCTTCAGCGCGCCTTCGTCGAATGACCGCTCTTCCCACGCCTTGCTACTGCTGATCAGGAACAGGCGCACGGCGTCCACGCCGTGTCGCTCGATCACGCCGAACGGATCCACGACATTGCCGCGGCTCTTCGACATCTTCTTGCCCTGCGCATCCTTGACCGTGCCGTTCACCATGACGGCGCGATACGGGGCGGCCGTAGCGCTTCCATTGTTGGGCAACGCGTCGCCAAGGCCAGTGGAGATGGCGAGCAATGAGTAGAACCATCCACGCGTCTGGTCGATGCCTTCGGCGATGAAGTCGGCCGGGAATTGCGCCGTCACCTCGTCGCGATGCTCGAAGGGAAAATGCCACTGCGCAAAGGGCATTGATCCCGAGTCATACCATGCGTCAATGACTTCCGGCGTGCGATGCATCCGGCCATCGCATGCGGTAGCGGTGCACGGCCAGTGGTACGCGTCGATGAACGGCTTGTGTGGATCGAAATCCGCGCCAAGCACCACCCCCGCAAGCTCCGCCAATTCGGCGAAGCTACCAACCACGTCAACATGCTCCTTGTTCGCGTCGCACACCCACAGCGGGAGTGGCGTACCCCAGTATCGGTCGCGCGACACGGCCCAATCGATGTTGTTCTCCAGCCACTCGCCAAAGCGCCCCGAACCCACCTCCGGTGGATTCCAGTTCACCTTCGCATTCCGCGCCAGCATCTCTTCCTTGTACGACGACGTCCGCACGAACCACGACGTGCGGGCGTAATACAGCAGCGGCGTCCGGCAGCGCCAGCAATGCGGATATGAGTGGACCAGGGTGCCCGCCTTCCAGAGCACGCCGCGCCGTTTCAACTCCTCGATCAGTTCCGCATCGGCCTCCTTCACGAACTTGCCGCCAACGAGCGGCATGTCCTCAGGAAAGCGCCCGCGCGCATCCACGGGTTGCAGAAACGCGAGGTTGTGGCGACGCCCAGCCGCGTAGTCATCCGCGCCGAATGCCGGCGACATGTGCACCACCCCCGATCCATCATCAGCACTGACGAAACTCTCGCCAATGATGATCTCGTGGTTGGTGCCTTCAGGAAACTCCAGGAAATCCAGCGGCCGGCGATAGCGCGCGCCCATAAGCTGTGCGCCCGTCATCGTGCCCACGCGTGTCCATCGTGTCTCGTAGTCGTCGCCCAGCACCACCGCCGCGCGCGAACCCGCCATGATGATAGTTCGCGTATCCTTGCTGTCTGTCTTGCGGAGTTCCAGGTACACCAGCTCGGGGTGAACGGCAAGCGCGGTGTTCGACACGAGCGTCCACGGCGTGGTGGTCCACACGAGAATGCGCCGCGACGTGCGCCCGGGCATGCCCTCCGCATCAGGTACGACTTCGCCACCCACACTGCCGAGATCCAGTGCGATGTACACGCTGGGATCCTCCACGTCTTCGTATCCCTGTGCCACCTCGTGACTCGACAATGTCGTGCCGCATCGCGGGCAATACGGCAGGATCTTGTGGCCGAGGTAGATCAGTCCCCGCTTGTACAGCGTGGCCAACGACCACCACACACTCTCGATGTAATCGTTGGTGTACGTGACATAAGGATCGTCGTAGTCCAGCCAATAGCCGATGCGTTCGCTCAGGACCTCGAATTCGGAACGGTACGTGAACACGCTCTCGCGGCACAGCCGGTTGAACTCGGCCACGCCCAGTTTTTCGATGTCCTGCTTGCCGCTGATGCCAAGTCGCTTCTCGACTTCGATCTCCACCGGCAGCCCGTGTGTATCCCAGCCCGCCTTCCGTTCCACACGGAATCCCTTCATCGCACGATGGCGGCAGAAGAGATCCTTCACGGTCCGTGCAAACACGTGATGGATACCGGGTCGTCCGTTGGCCGTGGGCGGTCCCTCGTAGAACACGAATGGCGGCGCGCCAACGCGGTCCGCGAGGGTACGCGCGAACAGCCCCTCCTCGCGCCAACGCGCCAGCAGAACCTTCTCCTGCTCGTCCGCGGGTTGGTCAGCAGGAATAAGCGCAAAACGGGGCTGCGTCATGCGTTCGACGCTCCCAGCCGTCTCAACACGCCACATACCAGCGACGTCAGCTTCGGCTCGGCACGTCCCGCCACCGCGATGATCGTCGCCAGCTCCGCGGGCTCGAGCGCGTCGGGCAGGCATTGGTCTGTGACGATCGAGAGTCCGAGCACGCGCATGCCGCCGTGCACAGCCACAATTACCTCTGGCACCGTGCTCATACCCACCACATCTGCGCCGAAAGCGCGCAGCATGCGATATTCGGCGCGCGTCTCCAGGCTAGGACCTGCCACGGCGACGTACACTCCCTCTCGCAATACGATCTTCTGCTCCGCCGCAACTTCTCGCGCGATCACGCGCAACGCCTCGTCATACGGCGCGGACATGTCGGGAAAGCGGGCGCCCAACCGATCATCGTTCGGTCCGATGAGCGGATTGTCGCCAAGGAAATTGATGTGATCCGCGATGAGCATCAGGTCGCCAGCCGCCCATAAGGGATGCATCCCACCGCACGCGTTCGACACCACCAGCGTGGTGGCGCCCAATGCCTGCAGCACACGCACTGGGAAGGTCACTTGCTGGAGCGAGTAGCCCTCGTACCGGTGAAAGCGGCCCTGCATGGCAACTACTGATCTGCCTGCAAGCGTCCCGCAGAGCAAGCGCCCCGCATGACTCTCCACGGTGGAAATTGGAAAGCCCGGAACGTCCTCGTACGAAATCTCCGCCTGCACGTGGATTTCGCGCGCCAACCCGCCGAGTCCTGTGCCAAGCACGATGGCGACTTCGGGAGCAGGGCTGAAGCGTGCACGCACTACCGCTGCGGCCGCCTCAACAGCCTCCAGCGTGTGCGCGCTCGCGGACATTTCCAAGCCTTCCACCGTCAATGCCGTCATGCCGTGCCATGCCTCGCTGCCGACAGTCTGCCCACCATACCGTCCACTGTCACCTCCACCGATCTGCGAGCCGTCGGGAATTCCGGCGACGGAGCGTTCTCCGCGGCGGTGATTTCCGCGAGATGGCGCTCCGCCATCACGCGCAACTGGGTGAGGTGGCTGCGACGTGCGCGCTCCAGCTCGGCCAGGTGCTGTTCCAGCTTGTGGATCTCGTTGCGGGCGGCATCCGCCTGTCGCTCTGATTCGGCCTGCGCCTCGCGAATGATCAACGCGGCCTCGCGCTCCGACGATTCGCGAATCTCCGAGCGGAGCTGCTGGGCGCTTACCAGCGCGTCGTTCAGCGCCTTGTCGCGCTCACGGAAGGCGCGGAGCTGTTCGTGGAAGCCCTTCGCTTTCTGCTCGAAGTCCTGGGCCATGCGCATCAACCGCTCGAGCTCTTCGGCCACTTGCTCGCGAAACTGCTCCACCCGCTCGGGGTCGTATCCGCGCAAAGCCTTGCCGAAGTCGTAGCGACGCACATCGAGCGGCGTCAGATGAAAGGTCTCGTCCATTAAGCGGATCTCGCTCCGAACAGCACGGTTCCGAGGCGCACCAGGGTGGCGCCCTCCT
>JBDUCM010000222.1:0-7200 GCA_040003455.1 bacterium | reverse complement strand
AAGTCTGCCTGGCCTTGATCAAAGTCTGCCTGGCCTTGATCAAAGTCTGCCTGGCGTTGATCAAAGTCTGCCTGGTATTGAACAAAGTCTGCCTGGTATTGAACAGAGTCTACCTAACATTGAACCACGTCTCCCCGAACACTGGCAGGGGCGTCCAACACATTGAACAAGTTGACCCGTACCGTGCACGAGGGATCACAAATATTGGCCAGGGCGGGCTACACGCTGACGAGGGCGGCCAACACATTGCTCCAGCCGCTCCGAACATTGGCGAGAGCGAGCTACACATTGTGCGTGTCGCGCCGAACATTGGGAAAGACCGCCAACACATTGCACCACGCGTCCGGTACGCCGGCAAGAGCCAGCTACACATTGGCAAGGGCGCGTCATGCGCTGCCGAGAGCGAGCTACACGCCGGCAAATGTGGGCCACACATTGAACCAGGCGGGCTACACATTGAACCAGGCGGGCTACACATTGAACCAGGCGCGCCGAACATTGGACGGAGCGCGTCACACGGAGAATGACGCGTCCTACACGGATATTGCGCCGTCCCTAACGGATATTCTGTCGACTACACAGAACAATCACGCAGCACGGCGCTCAAATGCCAAACGCTAACTACCGTAGCATCAACCGTTTGTCGCCAACCGCGGAGACCACACCCCGCGCCGACTCGGTGCACCATGCGTAAGCTGGCGAGCGCGCCCGGTCTCGATATCCAGCACCCAGAGCTGCAACGTGCCTGAGCGATTGGAGGTGAACACCACATGCTGTCCATCGGGCGCCCACGAGGGATCCTCGTTGGTTCCGTCGCTGGTGAGTTGCCGCACGCGCTTGTCGCGCAAGCCGATGCTCATGACCTGGAACTTGCCGGACACGCGAGACTGGAAGACGACGTTGCGATTGTCCGGCGACCAGTTGGGCTTCGCCCGATAGGCCGCGGGGCCGAAGTCGGTTGGCGTGAGAGGATCTGGATTGGTGCCGTCGGCATCCATTGTATAGATCTCGGGATGACCGGCACGCGCCGACATGAACGCCACACGCCGGCCATCAGGACTCATGCTCGGCGAGATGTTATCACTGCCACGACCCACCGAAAGTCGGCGACTGGTGCCGCCTTCCACGGGGACGCTGTAGAGGTCATAACCGTCGTCCACACCATGCGCGTAGAGCACGCTCGCGCCATCAGGCGTGAAGGTGGGCGTGGTGAACGAGCCGGAGCCGTTGGCCACGGAGCGATTGGTACCGGAGCCGAGATCATGCACCACGATCTGCGCCGGCCGATAGGTGCCGTACGCGATCATGGAACCGTTCGGAGACCAGGCGGCCGAGAGGGGGTTGCCGAGTTCGGAGACGCGGATGGCTTCTTCGCCGTCGCTGTCCACGGCCCAGATCTGACGATCGCGCTCGAAGACAACGCGCGTGCGCGAGATGCCGCGCGTTCCGGTGACGGACTCCTCGAGATCATCGGCGATGAAGTGCACGCGGGCACGCCACGCCCGTGCGTCGCCCATGGCGGGCGCAGTGTAGTCACGCACAAGCGGCGTCTGCTTGCCGACCACGTCGTAGATGGCGACGTGGAGGCCGTTCGCTGTTGGCGTGGCCTGCACGGCAGCAATCGCACCAACGGCGGCGAGCAGCTTCCAGTTGGGCAGTCCTTCGCCGTTGGCGTCGCCAGTAGGCGGGCCGTCGTAGGGTACGACGGTGATGCGGCCACCATTGTCGAAGTCGCGCTGGAGGATGGCGCGAATGGAATCGGCACCGGGTCCATTCACCGGGAGCACGACGATGCCAGGCTTGGAGCGCGGATCGTATGTGAGGCCGATGCGCACAGCCTTGGTGGGATCCTGCGCGGCGAGTGACCGTGCGCACAACAGCGCCACGACGAGCGCGCCGAGCAGCGGCCTGCTCATGGAAGTCACGCGATGAGGAAAGGGCGTCATGTGGTACTAATCTAAGCCGAGTGCGGTGGCCATCACCTGCTCCGGGGTCCAATCCGCTGTCGCGCGCGCTTCGGACAACTGGCCGCGGCACATCACCGCGATGCGGTCGCACAGGCCGAAGAGTTCCGGCAGGTACGAGCTGACCATCAGCACGGCGCAGCCGGCCTCGGTGCGGCGGGCGATGATGTCGTAGACGTCGGCCTTGCTGCCGATGTCGATGCCACGGGTTGGCTCGTCGAGCAGGAGGATGTCTGCCTCCTGATGCAGCAGCCGGCCGATGGCGATCTTCTGTTGGTTGCCGCCGCTGAGCGAACGCACCAGTTGCGCGGGCGACGACGCGGTCACCCGCAGCTCCCTGATCCAGTGCCGAGCCCGCTCTGCCTGCCGCTCGAGATTCAGAATGCCAGCAGCCCGATGCTTGTACTCGGGTTTGGTGGCGCAGAGGTTGTCGGCAATGGAGAGGCTGAGTGAAAGCCCCTCGCCCTTGCGATCCTCACTGAGGTAGCCAACCCCTTGCTTCACGCGCATTGCCGTGGACGTTCGCGTCGCCTCCGGTTGATGACCGTGCAGCCGCACGGTGCCCGCTGTTGGAGTGGTGAGCGAGAACAGTGCCCGCACCAACTCTGTGCGGCCGGAGCCGAGCAGGCCGGCGATACCAAGGATCTCGCCACGGTGAAGATTGAAGGACGCGCGAGTGAGTCGCGGCGGCGCCGCGAGGTCGCAAACCGAGAGGGCGACGTCGCCGGTGGTGTTGCGTGTGCGAGTGGGGAAGAGGCCCGTGGCAGAACGGCCAACCATCTTCGAGATGAGTTCGTCGTTTTTGACGCCCGCGATGTCCCCGGTGGCAACAGTCTTTCCGTCGCGCAGCACGGTGTAGCGCGTAGCGATCTGCCGTATCTCTTCGAGGAAGTGGCTGATATAGACAACAGCGATGCCGCGCGCCGCGAGCTTGCGAATGAGAGCGAAAAGCCGGTCGACGTCGGCGCCCTGGAGGCTGCTCGTAGGCTCGTCCATCAACAGCACCCGCGCGTCGGAAGCAAGCGCTCGGCACACCTCGACAATCTGCCGCGCTGGAAGTGAGAGTTCGCGGAGCTTGCGATCGGGATGGATTTCCGGATGCGGCAGTTCGGCGAGCAGTTCACGCGCGCGTTCGCGCGAGCGGGCAACGTTGATGAGGCCGAGGTGCGATTGCTCCGCACCGAGGAGGACGTTCTCCAACACCGAGAGGTGTGGGCAGAGCGAGAGTTCCTGATGAATGAGCGCGACGCCGAGGTGGCGCGCGTCGTGCGGGTTGTTGGGCGCGTAGGGCGCGCCGCCGAGTTGCATGGTGCCGCGATCGGCCTTGAGTGCACCGGCGACAATGCCCATGAGGGTGCTCTTCCCTGCCCCGTTTTCGCCGATGAGTGCGTGGACTTCGCCGGGTTGCACGACGAGGTCCACGCCATCGAGGGCAATGGTGGCGCCGAAGCGCCGCGTCACGCCGTTGATGTGGAGCGCGGGCTGCATGTTGCTTGGCACGATCACGACGCCTACGGCAGGTACTTCGCGATGGGCGGCGACACGATGTCCTTCATGGCCGGCTGGTCCATCGTCTCCGCCGTGACGAGTGTGACTCCCGTATCGATGCGCTTCTCGATGGGTTGCTTGCGAAGAGACGCGACCATTGTCTTGACGCCGAGGTAGCCCATGCGCATTGGGTTCTGGACGGCGATGCCGTCGAGTTGGTGTGCGCGCATGGCATCGAGCATGATCTGGCTCGCGTCGAATCCGATGAAGCGCACCTTGCCTGCCTTGTTCATGTCCTGAAGGGCAAGCAGCATGCCGATGGTGGAGGATTCGTTCGGCGTGAAGATGCCATTGAGGTCTGCGCCGAACCGGTTGAGAAGATTCTCCGACGCGCGCTTGGCGGTTTCGCGGGTAGCGCCGGCGTACTGGTCGCTCGAAACAATCTTGATGGCCGGATACGCTGACTTGAGCTTGGCGAGAAAGCCGTCTTCGCGGGCCGTGGTGCTGGCCGAGCCTTCCTGAAGCCGCAGCACGAGGACATTGCCTTTCCCGTTGAGGAGCTTGCCGAGTTGCTCGGCGGCAAGCTCACCGCCCTTGGTGTTGTCGGTGGCGACGAAGCTTTCCATGGCGTCGCTCTCGAGGCCCGAGTCCATGATGACCACGGGGACTCCGGCGGCCTTCGCCTCTTCAACGGGGCGGACGAGGGCCTTGTTGTCGAGCGGGGCGAGGACGATGCCGTTCACGTGCTGGCTGACGAAGCCTTCCACCACCTGGACTTGCTGTTCGCGGTCGTCTTCACGGAGCGGGCCTTTCCAGATGATCTTCACCGAGTCGCCACCCGCGGCGTTGAGCTCCTGCTCTGCCTGCACGGCACCGGCGTGGATGGCCTTCCAGAACTCGTGCGTGGTGCCCTTGGGGACGACGGCGATAGTGAGGGTCTTGCTGTTTGCCCCGGCCGTGTTGCTGTCGCCTTTGGAGCAGGCAGCCAGGCATATCGCGATACCGGCAACTCTCAGAACGGCAACGGCACTGATGGCACTGCGGAGCGGCGGACGTGCGCGCATCTCGACGTGGTGTGAAGTGTGATGATCCGACGAACGCTGGCGAATGATGCGCATGAACACCGAGTTACAACACCACCACGCCCTTCACGTATTCGGGCAGTTGATGGTCTCCTCCGAAAGCACCGGCGACGCCATCGAGCGACGTGTAGCGGTGCGTAATGAGCGAGGCCACGTCAATCACGCCATCCTCGATGAGTCGCAGGGCGCGAACATAGGTGGATGGCCGGCCGTCGGCGTCGTGCCCACCCGACGCGCCCGCGGGCGAGATGAGCGTGGGTTCGAGAAACTGGATGCCATTCAGGACGCTGAGGTCCTCGCCGGCGTGGCCGTGACCATACATCAGCACGGTCCCCTGCTTCCGCACGAGGCCGGGAATGTTCGCGTACACCTCACCGGCACCCGACGCGTCGATGAGCAGTTCGAGCCTTCGTCCGTCGGTGAGGTCGTGCACTGCGCCGGTGACATCCACCGTGAACGGATCGATGGCGAGGGCGCCGTAGCGTTCGGCGAGGCCGCGCTTGCGTGCATTGGGCTCGCTCACGAGCAGCAGGCCGTCGTAGCCGATGACATTGCGGAGGTACTGCACGAACAGCAGTCCCGCGGGGCCGGCGCCGCAAATGAGCATGGCGTTAACCGACTGGTCGCGACCGGCGGCACCGAGCGCATAGCGCGAGTTTGCGCGCGTGAGAAAGTCGGTGGAGTGGAGAATGCAGCCGAGCGGTTCGGTGAGGGCCGCGCTGTCGGCGGCGATGTCGCTCTCGATGCGCACGGCGTTGATCGCCGGCACAGTGATGAATTCCGCGAGGCCGCCAGGCAGCCCGGTGATGCCGTGCTCGCGGTAGTGCTCGCATTGGTGTGAATCCCCGGTGACGCAGTATTCACAGACGGGCACGCGCGCCTCGCTCACGCAGGTGCGGCCTTGATCGATGACCACGCGCGCGCCGGCGCGGAGTGTACGGACGGCAGACCCGACCTCCGCGACGATGCCCGCGATCTCGTGCCCCAGAATCTGCGGGTGATCATGCAACGACCGCACATTGCCGCGCTCGTCGCGATTGTAGTTGGCGTGGCCGGAGACGATGTGCATGTCCGTGCCGCAGAGACCGACGGCCTGCACGCAGACCATGACCTCGTGCGGTGCAGGCATGAGGCGAGGAACGTCGCGCACCTCGATGCGATCGACGTCCACCAACACCGCGGCGCGCATGCTGGAGTTGGGCATCAGTGTGTCCCCCGATCAAACTGTAGCACGAGCACCGACGCGATGGAGCTCGGCGCCGCTTTGGGAAGGCGAGCCACGAAGCCGCCATCAGCCTGCTCGATGACGACCGGCTTGTGATCGGCGAGCATGAAGGCGGCGCGCGGCTTGCCGGTCATGCCCGTGAGGGGCAGCGCGCCGTCCTTCGGCCAATCGAACACGTGCGCGTACACCGTGTTCGGCTTGGCCGTGTAGCGGCCCCACTTGGGTTCTCCATATGGGCTCACCGTGGTGGCGTAAATGGACTCGCCGTTGACCTTCATCCACTCGCCCATCTCGTGCAGGCGAGAGATACTTTCGCCGGGGATCTGTCCCAGTGAGTTGGGGCCGACATTGAGGAGAAGGTTGCCCCCCTTGGCCGCGATGTCGATGAGCGTGCGCACGAGCGTGCGCGGACTCTTCCAATTGTCGTCGAAAGACTGGAAGCCCCAGTTGTCGTTCACGGTCATGCACGTTTCCCAGTCGATGCCGGGCAGTCCGGCCGCGGGAACCTGCTGTTCCGGCGTGCCGAAGTCGCCGAGCCCAACGCGTCCTTCCTTGTCCACGCCATTCAATCCGTTGCGGCCATTGCCGACGCGGTTGTTGACGATGAGGCCCGGCTTGAGGGCGCGCACATAATTGTAGAGGTCACGCCCGCGATCGTTGTTCCAGTCCTTGATCCACTCGCCGTCGAACCAGAGGACGTCGATGTACGGATACTGTGTGAGCAACTCCTTGAGCTGCACCTTCATGTACTTGTCGACGTAGCGATCGAAGTTCGGGTTGCTGATGGTGGTGTTGTTGTACGTGGGCGCCGCAGCGCCCTGCGCGTCGGGGTGGTGCCAATCCATGATGGAGTAGTACACGCCAAACTTCATCCCGTCCTTGTGCGCGGCCTCCGAGAGCGCCTTGATCACGTCGTGGTGATACGGCGACGCGTGGACAATATCATAGCTCGACACCTTGGAGTCGAACATGGCGAAGCCATCGTGATGCTTGGAGGTGATGATGATGTACTTCATCCCGGCGTCGCGCGCGGTATGCACCCAGGCGTCGGCGTCAAACTTCGTGGGATTGAAGGAGCGGACGAAGCGCTCGTATTCCGTGATGGGGATGTGCGAGTTGTTCATGATCCACTCACCGCCGCCCACACGCTCGCCGTGGTACGTGCCGGCGGGGACGGAGTAAGCGCCCCAGTGGATGAACATTCCGAATTGAGCGTCGCGCCACCATCCCATCCGTGCGTCCTTCTGCGGTGCGGATTCCTTGGTGAAGTCCTGGGCGTGCGATGACGCAGTGATCAGAAGGAGCGCGAGAGCAGCAAGCCGGAGGTTTCGCATGGACAGTGGCGTAGGTTCGGTGCTGTTCTGGTCGGAGAAGAAGCCGGATCTGAACGGAAACGGCCGGATACGGCAGTGCTTGATCTCGCTGTTTCTGGTTTCAAATC
>JBDUCM010000011.1:0-64143 GCA_040003455.1 bacterium | reverse complement strand
GGCCACGCGCTCGCGCTCATCTACACGCTCGATCATCCGGACATGGTCGGCCTTAACCCCGAAGTCGCGCACGACACTATTTCTGGCCTGGACTTCACCCACGGCGTGGCGCAGGCGATCGAGGCAGGGAAGCTGTTTCATATCGACCTCAATGCGCAGAAGCCGGGTCGCTACGATCAGGATCACCGATTCGGCAGTGAGGACGTGAAGCAGTCGTTCTTCCTCGTGAAGCTGCTCGAGGATTCGAAGTACGCCGGCATGAAGCACTTCGACAGCCACGCCTACCGCACGGAGGACGAGGCCGGCGTGTGGGACTTTGCCGCGGGCAGCATGCGCACCTACCTGATCTTCAAGGAGAAGGTCGCGGAGTTTCACGCCGACACAGAGATCGCACAACTGCTTGCCGCGCTGAATGCCCGCGGCGCAGCGCCAGGGCAGCGGATCACGTACGCGCAGGACGCGCAGGCCATCAAGGACGAGAAGTTCGACCTGCCGGCCCTTCGCGCGCAGGGGTATGCGTACGAGCGGCTCGACCAACTCACGATGGAGATCCTGCTCGGAGCACGCTGACGTGGGCGATCAGTTCTTCCTCGGCCTCGACATCGGCACCAGCGGCGTCAAGGCAATTCTGGTGTCACGGAGTGGTGAAGTGGCCGCGACGTCCACCACGCCGCTCACGATGTCTACCCCGAGGCCGGGATGGGCGGAGCAGGATCCGGCAGCGTGGTGGGATGCGACACTCGAATCCATCCACGCCATCCGGCGTGCCCGTCCTGACGCAGCGGTGGCTGCCGTCGGCATATCGGGCCAGATGCATTCATCCGTCTTTCTGGATCGAGCCGGCATAGTGATCAGGCCAGCGTTGCTCTGGTGCGACGGGCGGACGACGGCGGAGTGCGCAGAAATCACGCGGGCGGTTGGAGGCGAAGAACGACTGCGCGACCTGGCATGCAATCCGGCACTCGAAGGCTTTACACTGCCCAAGGTGCTCTGGCTGCGAAAGAACGAACCGGAAGCGTATGCACGGCTGGCGACAGTGCTGCTCCCGAAGGACTACATCCGCTACCGGCTGACCGGAGTCCTGGCCACCGACCCGTCCGACGCATCGGCGACGCTGATGTACGACACCGCCAGGCTGCGGTGGAGCGACGACATCCTCGCCGCCGTGAATGTATCGCGGTCGATCGTGCCCGATGTGGGCGGTAGCGCAGAGGTGCTGGGCCGCATCACGAGTGACGCAGCTTCCGTGACCACGCTTCCTCCTGGGACGCCGGTGGTAGGAGGGGGCGCCGACAATGCATGCGGCGCAGCAGGAGTTGGAGCCATCACACCCGGTGAAGTGGTGTCAAGTTGGGGCACGTCAGGCACCGTACTGGCTCCGACATCGGAACCGCGCGTAGATCCGGGTCTTCGTGCCCACACCTTCTGTCATGTTGTACCGGGAGTCTGGTACATGATGGGCGTTGTACTGTCGGCGGGTGGAGCATTCGCGTGGTATCGCGACCAATTCGCGCGCGAGATCGGCAATCAGGATGAGGCGGCGCGCATGCTTGACGCGGAAGCGGATTCAGTACGTGCCGGCGCCAATGGCGTTACCTTCCTGCCCTATTTGCAGGGCGAGCGTACGCCGCATCGCGATGCGGCCGCACGCGGCGCGTTTCTCGGATTGAGTCTGGCGCACACGCGGGCACACATGACACGCGCTGTGCTGGAGGGAGTTGCCTTCGCCCTTCGCGATTCACTGACCATTCTTCAGGACCTCGGCCTCTCGCCGAGCCATCTCCTGCTCACGGGCGGTGGCGCGAAGAGCCCGTTTCTTCGCAAGCTCCAGGCAGAGGTGTTCGGGCTGCCGGTCACCACCGTCAACCGGGAGGAGGGACCTGCATACGGTGCCGCCCTGCTCGCCGCAGTGGGGGTACAGGCCTTTCCCGACGTCGCGACCGCAGCGAGCAGCACACTGACGCGTGCCGCGCTCAACTACCCCGAGCCGGGCGCTCACCTCGCCTATTCCGATCCGTACGAACGTTTCCGCGCCTCTTACCGAGCGGCTCGTCCCGATCTACTCTCCGTGACCCAATAGCGTTCACACGGAGAGACACTACCGAATGCACCCAATTGTCCGACGGATCGTCGGCTCGCAGGAAAGCGGATTGGTCCTCGTGGTGGCGCTTCTCACCGTCACGCTGGCATTGCTCGCCGGCTCGCACCCCGATCGCGCCACCGGCGCGATGATCAACAACTTCTGGAACGCAAACACCATCGTGCAGACTGCCACGGACGCGAGTTTTTTCGCGATCATGGCGGTAGGCGCCACGCTGGTGATCATCTCGGGCGGTATCGACCTGTCAGTGGGGTCGATCTATGCGCTCGCCGGTGTGTCGGTCGGCCTTCTGATGCGCAAACTCGGCCCAATGAGCGACGGCAGTACGATCGTGATCGGATTCGCCACGTGCGCCGGCGTCGGACTGCTGTGCGGTCTGCTGAACGGCGCCCTTGTGGTAGGGCTCAAGGTGCATCCATTCATCATCACGCTGGGCAGCATGTGGGTGCTGCGCGGCGTCGCGTTCGTCGCGACCAAGGCCGAGAGCATCATCCTGCCAACGGCGCTCACCGGCTTCACCAAGGCGCCGCTGGGCCTGCGTCCGGGGCTGTATCCTGTGCCGATGCTGTGCATGGTCGCCATTACCATCGTCGGTGCCGTGTATCTCACACGGACGGTCATGGGACGGCACATTTTCGCCTTTGGCGGAAGTCTCGAGGCCAGCCGTTTTGCAGGCCTGTCGCTGGCACGCATCCAGGTTGGCGTGTTCGCCGCATCGGGGCTGACCGCAGGAATCGCCGCGTTCCTGGGCGCGGGGTTCTATGGTTCTGTCTCATCCGGCGACGCGCAGGGCTATGAACTCTACGTCATCGCCTCCGCGGTCGTCGGCGGCGCCAGCCTCCTGGGGGGCAAGGGCAGTGCCGTCGGGGCCATGCTCGGCGCGCTGCTGATTGTGCTCTTTCGCCAATCGATACGCACCCTGCACTTCGATCAGAACTACGAGTGGATCGTGATCGGCTGTGCCATCATCATTGCTGTCGTTGTGGACCAATGGAGCACGCGCGCGACCGCTCGACAACTCAGTCGGGCCGCCGAGAGCGTCCGTCATTCGGCATGAACCTTCTTCCTGGAAATCAGATGAGCATGCGAGTCGTGCGGGGCGTTACGGCGTTGGCGATGGTGAGCGCGAGTCTTGTGGGTTGCGCCAAGGGCGGGGCGGATGCGAAGGCGGATAGCGCTGCACCAAAAGCGGCCGGCGCTACAGGCGGAAAGATCGTGATCGCCGTTATCGGCAAGAGCTCGGACAACCCCGTGTTCCTTGCCGCGCGCACGGGCGCGGAAGTGACGGCGAAGCAGATCTCGGACAGTACCAAGGTGCCGGTGGAGATCGCATGGCTTACACCCGCCAAGGAAGACGCGGAAGTGCAAGCACAACGTGTTCGACAGGCAGTGAATGACGGCGCGGCGGCCATCCTGCTATCCGCGTCGGACGCTGGCAAGCTTACTGGCGCGATCAATGACGCCGTGGATCGTGGCGTGCCGGTCATGATGTTCGACAGCGATGCCCCCGCGTCAAAACGCTTCGCCTTCTATGGAGCGGACGACATCAAGGTGGGCACGAACACCATGGCGGAGTTGGTGACGCTCATGAATGGCAAGGGCAAGGTGGCCATTCTCGCGGGAAACCAGAACGCACCCAACCTCCAGAATCGCGTCAAGGGCGCCAAGGAAGAGGCGGCCAAACATCCCGGCATCAGCGTGGTGGGCGTTTTCAACCACAATGAGGCGCCGCAGGACGCGGCAGCCGAGGTGCTGCGCGTTAACAATGCCTATCCGGAGATTACCGGCTGGGCCATGATCGGCGGATGGCCCCTGTTCACGCAAACGCTCCTCACTGACCTCAACCCCGCGAAGCAGAAGGTCGTTGCCGTGGACGCATTGCCGGCGCAGCTGGCGTATGTGGACAAGGGCATCGCCCCCGTACTGCTTGCGCAGCCAGTGTATCTGTGGGGCGCGGTAGGCGTGAGGACATTGTTCGAGAAGGTGCATGACAAGAAGGATCCTGCAACGCCGGTCATGTCCATGGACCTCATCCGCGTGACAAAGGCCAATCTCGGGGAGTATTCCCGTCAGCTGAAGGCATGGGGCTTCGAGAACATTCCGGAAGAGTACCTCAAGCTCGCGAAGTAGCCGTCCCCGCAGCAGCGGGCGAGAAACCATGACCGATATCGCCGTCCGCCTCGAGCACGTCGGCAAGCGATTTCCGGGAGTGCAGGCCCTGCGCGACGTTTCACTCGAAATCGCCGCAGGGTCGTGTCATGCGCTGTGTGGCGAAAATGGCGCAGGCAAGAGCACGCTCGGAAAGATGTTGGCGGGTATTCAGTCCGCCGATGAAGGGCGTGTGTTCGTGCTCGGGAAGGAAGTGCGATTCGGCTCTCCGCGCGACGCATTGGCGGCGGGCGTTGCGATGGTGCACCAGGAGCTCGCGTTCTGCGACAACCTGTCCGTGGCGGAGAACCTCTGTCTTGGTACGCTGCCGACTCGTCGCGGGCTGGTCGATCGCGACACCATGAACCAGCGCGCGACCGCGTTGCTCGCGGAAACGGGAACCACCCTGGACGTCACTGGACGATTTGGAGACCTGTCCATTGGTCGTCGTCAGATGGTGCAGATCGCGGCGGCCGTTGGAGGTGGAGCGCGTGTCATTGTCTTCGACGAACCAACCAGCAGCCTCAGTCAGATTGAGGCGGAGCGATTGTATGCGCTTATCGGCCGCCTGAAGGCGCGAGGGGTAACGTGCATCTACGTGTCGCATCGGATGCCGGAGATCTTCGCGCTGTGCGACGCCGTGAGTGTGCTGCGCGACGGCGGACACGTTGCCACGCGCGCCATCGCAGGCCTTGCGGAACACGAGTTGGTCGAAATGATGATCGGCCGACCGTTCGCTGAATACTTTCCCGAAACGGGGCCTCCGCCGCTGGGCGAAGAAGTATTGCGGGCCGAACATCTGACCGCGCCGGGTCGTTTTCAGGATGTGTCCCTCACGTTGCGCGCGGGCGAGGTGGTTGGCCTCGCGGGACTTCAGGGGGCGGGCCGTTCGGAAGTGGCGAATGCACTATTCGGACTCGAGCACCTGAGTTCCGGCGAGATCTATGTTCGCGGCTCTCGCGTGAGAATAGACAGCCCGAAACAAGCCATGCGTTTGGGCATCGGACTCGTACCCGAGGATCGCAAGCGACAAGGCCTCGTGTTGTCGGAGACCGCGCTGCACAATGCGTCATTGCCCACGCTGAACCGCCTGTCTCGATTCACCTGGATCTTCCGGAACCAGGAACGGCGCGAGGCGAAAGGATTGTTCGATCGCCTTCGCGTGCGGACGCCGAGCCTGGATGCCGTGGTGGCCGGGCTTTCTGGTGGAAATCAGCAGAAGGTGGTGCTGGCGAAATGGTTGGCGGCGAAGCCCGACATCCTCATTCTCGATGAACCGACGCGCGGTGTGGACGTTGGCGCCAAGTCGGAGATTCACGCCTTGATTGGGGAGCTTGCCGCGCAGGGCGCGGCAATACTCGTGATCTCCAGCGAATTGCCGGAAGTCCTGAGACTCTCCGAACGCATACTGGTGCTGAGGGAAGGCAAGCTCGTTGGCGAGCTGCCTCGCGCCACCGCGACGCAGGAAAACCTGCTTCGACTGATGGCGGGGCTGACGACCTAGGCCGAGCGTCGCTGAACCTTCGGTGGTCCACGACGGCTCAATGGAATCGGTAGAGTTTGACCGTACCGCCCCACACAGCACTCCACGGACGCATCAGTCAATCGCTGCTCGGCTTCTTCGCACTCGGGTCGCCAGTTGGTGGCGGAGCAAGGTCCGTTGCGGCCGGTGGCCCGAGCAACTCGGTGAAGATGGGCTTCAATGCATCAGCCCAGATCTGATAGCCCTTCACGGTCGGGTGCAGCTTGTCCACCGTCATGCCCTCGTACAGCACACCGTCCTTGTCGGCGAGCCGGTCGTTGACGTTCACGTAGCGAATCTTCCGGCCGTCCGCAAAGCGCGCGAGGTTCTCGTTGATTCGGTTGATCTCGGGAACGACGGCCATGTTGTCGTTCCTCGGAAAAATGGCGGTGACGATGATGGTCGCTCCCGGCGCCTTCGCCCGGCAGAGGTCGATCAGTGCCTTGAGGCCACGGGTGATGTCGGTCACCTTCGCCTCGTCGCCGGGCCACGCGCCCACGTTGTTGGTGCCGGCGAGGATGACGATGACCTTGGGGTTCACGCCGTCGAGTTCTCCATTCTCCACTCGCCACAGCATGTTCTCGATCTTGTCGGCGCCCCATCCGAAATCCGCGGCGTTCCAGCCAAGGAAATTCGCGTTCCAGTTCGCAAGGTTCGCGGGATAGTCCGTCGCACCCCAGCGGCGCGTAATGGAGTTGCCTTCGAAGTAGACGTCGATCTTTCCCTTGCTGCGCTTCTCGAGAAGCTGCTGGTGCGCGAGCATCGAATTGGCGTCGGTGCGCTGCATTGCCTTGTCCGCGGGCCAGGGCGCCTGGCGTGGCGGCGGTAGAGCCGCAGGTCCTGCCGAGGCATTCTCCGCAGCCGGCACGGGAGGGGCGGGGGTGTAGCCGCGCTTGAAGTACCTGTCCGTCCACGGCAGGAAGTACTTCCAGTTGGGCGCGTCAGTGTGGCCTCCGTCGTGTTGTCGCCACGCGAGCTGCCCATCCAGCAGCGATACGTTGACCGACGGCATCCGCTCCGTCGCGTAGTCATCGGAGCGCCCGAGATCCTTCGCACCAAGCAGGCGAAAGACGGGCTGTGCGGCGATGGCCGCCATGAAACTGCCCTGATGGTCGAGCCACCTGGCGTCGCCCTTTTCCGGCACGCCATAGCTGACGAATGTGAGGCGCGGCGCACAGAGGGCGAGGAGCTCGTGCGCGTCAACCGGAAGGTCGTTTGCATTCCTGCTGCCGAACGTCGCGTCGGACGCACCGTACTTGAGAAAGTTGCCGGCCATCCAGTGGTACTCGCCGGATCCGGTAAGACTCTCTACGGCTTCGCCCCAATTGCGGCGGTGGAGCTTCGCGCCGCCTTCGCCGGACGAACCGATCAGCACAACGGCGAAGCGCGGATCAAATGCCATGGTCACCAGCGCCGCCTTGCCGTATCGAGACACGCCCTCGATGCCCACTTCCTTCGCATTGACAGCCTTGTCCGTCTCGAGATAGTCCAGCGCACGGCCTGCGCCCCACCCCCAGGCGCGAAGCGCACCCCAATCATCGGGCTTCCGCGGCTGTCCCTTGTTGACGAGTCCGATGATGCCCTTGGTGAGGCCGGCGCCGTTGTCGGCCTGGATGCTGCCTGGATTGACGTACGCGAAACCCCATCCGTCCACGATGAGTTGCTCGGGCGCTGGGGCATCGCTGCCGGGAGCAGGCGGGGGAAAGGTGAAGGCGCGCGTGCCTGGTGGCGGTGGGGGAGCGGGATGACCGACGGCCTGCGCAAGCGGGCGTCCGCCGAACAGGATCATGACGGGTACCGGCCCCTTCGCATCAGCGGGCAGCACCAGGGTCATCGAGATGTCCACGCTGATGGCCGGATACGCCGAGTTGTCGACGTGTCCAGTGAGCTGCCGACCGATGACGCGGTGGCCCGCAACTGTGCCGCTGTCGATGCCCGCCACCGTCCACGCGACCTTCGGCATGCTCGCGGGAACCCGTCCGAGCACCTCGCGCTCGAAGTCCTCCACGATCTCGGCGCGACGCTGTGCCCAGAGCGCTGGCGTCGCAACCTTCTTTCCGTTCCTGAGCACTAGTACGTCGGGCAAGCGCGGGTAGGGATTGGCCAGGGCTTCGTCGTAGTTCGCATGATTGGCAGCGGTGTCGTTGCCGCTGGGGCCGGGTCGCAATGCCCTGATGCCCAACTGGTCCATCATGTTCCTGTGGTCGTCCTGTGCTGTCCACGACTTGGTGTCGACGGGCGCGGTCGGTGCCTGCTGCGCGCGCGCGCGCGATGGCGTCATCGCCAATGCGGACATGAACGCGAGGGCGCCCGCGCAGAGTGCTCTCGCGGGAATCAATGGCTTCATCATCTCTCGACCATGGTTGATCTGGTTGGACGCGTTGGACTGACCACTGGCGCCGCAGCCGTTGTGCGGCGGTGATTAATTCGCTTGGAAGACGAAGTCGTTCAGGAGCGCATGCTCCGGCGCGGTCATCTTATCACCTTGTGGCGCGGGTGGCGACCCTGGGCGGGCGGGTCGCGCGGCCCATCGCGTGTCCGTGGGACGATGTGACGCCCTTCGAACTCCGTGGGTCAGCGAGTCCGGGTAAGGTCTATTTCATACCGACGCCCTGCGTTCACCGAAATAATTCTGTTGACATACAAAAGGACAGTTGTACCTTCGGGTCTGCGATTGTCATCTTATCTCCTGATCGCTTTGTCCGGCCGTGTTTTCACGAAGGCAGCTGTGCTCGCGTTTCGCGCCCACCTACACGGCAGTTCCCTCAGCTAAAGCGGTTTGTTCTCGTTTGAATGCGACGTAGTTAGTTAGTCAAGAAAACAAAATATGCGCTGATCATGTCGTACGAACTTCACGCCATCCGGAGGAAAGACTGATGGGACGCAGGATTCTCCTAGCGATCCTCACCTTGTTCGCAGTCGCCAGCACGGCCCAGGCGCAAGCCGGCGGCCGCATCGTCGGCAGGGTGAGTTCCGTAGACGGACGTGCACTGACGGGTATCCAGGTCACCGTGAATGGAACGTCACGGGGCGCGGTGTCGGACACAGGCGGCCGCTTCACCATCGCCGATGTCCCCGCAGGCACTCGCACCGTGCTCGCGCGCGGGATCGGATTCGCCTCCGGAACAATGTCGGTAGTCGTCACGGCCGGACAATCGGCCACCGTGACCTTCAGCCTCGTGTCTGCACCAGCGGTCCTGAATCCGGTCGTCGTCGTGGGCTACGGTACGCAGGACCGCCGCGCGGTCACCGGCGCCGTCGCCACCGTGCAAGCGGAACAGATCAAGGACGTGCCGACGAGCGATCCGATGAAGGCCCTCCAGGGCCGCGTACCGGGCGTGGAGATCGTTGCCGGCAACAACGAGCCGGGCACGGCGATGCAGGTCCGCATTCGCGGCGTTCGCTCGCTCACCGCGAGCAACGAGCCGCTCTACGTCGTGGACGGCATTCCGATCTCCGGCAGCATCACGGACTTCAACCCACAGGTCATCGAGTCGATCGACGTACTGAAGGACGCTGCGGCCACGGCCATCTACGGCAGCCGCGGCGCCAACGGCGTCATTCTCGTGACGACAAAGAAGGGGCCGCAGGATGGGTCGATGCACTCGCAGTACAGCATGGATAGCTACTACGGCAACCAGAGCGCCGTGAAGATCATGCAGATGATGAACATGGCGCAGTACACGAAGATGTTGCAGGACGGTGCCCTCTACAACGGCGGCGCCCTCAACGGTGACACGAGCCTCGTCAAGGTGCTTGCCGGCCAGTCATTCGTGAACGGCGTGTCGAAGAAGCTCTATGCCTTCAACAAGGGACTCGAGACGGATTGGCTGCACACGGTTCTGAAGAACTCGCAGCAGAAGAGCCTCCAGGGCAGCCTCACTGGTTCCAGCCCCGACACGCGGTATTCCCTCTCCGGCAACTACTTCGGCCAGGGTGGTCTGATCCCCGGACAGGGATATGCACGCGGAGCCGCCTTCGCGTCCGTGGATCACAACGCGGGCCGCTTGCATGTGGGCATGAGCGCCAACGGCTCTCGTGTCTACCAGGACATCGGCGAAGGTGGCGGCGCGTTCGGATACGCCGCGGCGATGGCGCCTTACGGCTCCCCATTCAACTACACCAATCCCGACTCCACGGGCCTCTTTGATCCACGCCCGGACGACGACCAGCTGAACATCAACCCGCTGCTCGAGAACCAGTCGTTCGTTCGCCAGCGTCAGACCAATCGCGTTTTCGCCTCTGCCTTTGCGGAACTCAACTTGTTCGAAGGTGCGATGTATCGCATGAACTTCGGACCTGACTTCACCAACGTGTTCGAGGGCTGCTACAACGACCCGTGGACGCATGGCCCCTGCGCCAACCCTGGCGCGAACAGCCAGAATCAGGGCGCGCCACCACAGGCGTTCCAGCGCAACAGCTATGACTTCGCCTACACGCTCGACAATCTCCTCACCGTCTCGCGCGACCTCGGCAGCAAGCAGCACGTCGAGGTGACGGGCCTCTACAGCATCCAGCACGATCGCGCCAATCGCGATTCACTGTACGCCTCGAATCTTCCGTACAACACGCAACTCTGGTACGACCTCGGCTCGGGCACGCAGGGCCAGCAGTTGAGCAACATCTCCGAGTGGTCGCTGCAGTCCTACATGGGCCGTCTGAACTACACGCTCCTGGATCGCTACTCCTTCTCGGCTACGGGCCGTAGCGATGGATCGAGCCGCCTTGCCGCCGGCCACAAGTGGGCGTTCTTCCCCTCGTTTGGTGCGGCCTGGCAGATCGGCGACGAGGCATTCATGCGTCGCTTCACCTTCGTGAATTCATTGAAGCTGCGCGGGAGCTACGGCACCACCGGCAACACCTCGATCAACCCGTATGCCACGCAGGGCTTGCTGGCGCCGCGCGTGTATTCGTTCGGTTCCACTGCCGTGCGCGGCTATCGGCCAGGCGCGATCCCGAACCCGAACCTCGCGTGGGAAAAGACGGACCAGTCGGACATTGGGCTCGAATACGGCATCTTCAGCAATCGCGTCTCAGGCAGCATCGACGCATATCGCGCAAACACGCACGACTTGCTGCTCCAGCAGGCATTGCCGGTAAGTTCCGGTTTCACCAGCACGCTGTTGAACGTGGGATCCACGCGCAATACCGGTATCGAGATCGGGTTCTCCACGGTGAATCTCGACAACTGGCATGGCGTGCACTGGAACAGTGACATCAACTGGACGCACCAGAAGAACGAGATCACGGCGCTCCAGAGCGGCACCCCGTCCAACGTGGCGAATGTCTGGTTCGTGGGCTCGCCCATCAACATCCAGAACGACCCGCAACACCAGGTATTCTACGACTACAAGTCGCAGGGCATCTGGCAGTACGCCGACACCGCGTTGATGAAGCAGTTCAATGCCACCGGCTCCACGTTCAAGGTTGGGCAGCCGCGCGTGGCCGATATCAACGGCGACGGCAAGATCGACGCGAATGACCGCAGCATCATCGGCACGTCATATCCGGATTGGACCGGAAGCCTCTCCAACCGGGTCACCTATCGTGGCTTCGATCTCGGCGCGCTGCTCACGGCGAAGTGGCACTACACGTTCATCGACGGCACGCCGCGCGGCATGAACGGCAGAAATGGCAACATCGTGCAGGACTACTGGACGCCGACGAACCCCACGAATGCGAATCCGGCGCCGCAACTGCCGAATTCCGGCAACGCGTGGCAGTACCAGAACACGCTGACGTTCATCGACGGGTCGCACTGGCGCATCCGTAACATCACGCTGGGCTACACGGCGGACAAGAATCTGGCAGCCCGGATCGGCGCGGGCAGCCTGCGCATCTACGGAACCGCGCAGGATCCGTACATCCACACGAACTATGCGGGCAATGACCCGGAAGTCGGTGGCTCGGCCCCGACCGTTCGCACGCTGCTGCTTGGCACCAACATCGTCTGGTAGGCGAGCCATCTTCCCTGAGGAATGAGACACCAATGAAGCGTATAATTCTTCCTGCGGTGACAGTGGCCCTCCTTGGCGCCGGTGTCAGCAGCTGTGTAAATCTCGACGAGAAGCTCGTGACGGGCGTGAGTAGCCAGTACTACGCAACGCCGGACGGCCTCAACTCCGCCATCATCTCCAGCTACGCGCAGCTGCGCGGCTACTACGGCAAGGAGCAGGAGTTGTCCCTCACCCAGGTTGGCACCGATACCTGGATGTCCGGAGACCAGTCGGGCTCCAACAATACTCACTTTGATGCCTACGACGGGCAGTTGAACAGCCAGGCGGCGGAACTCCAGAATACATGGAATCCGGCGTACCAGATGATCAACACGCTCAACGCGGCACTCGATCGCGGCCCAAATACCCCAGGTATCACCACAACGACGAAGAACACGTTGCTCGGCGAAGCGCACTTCCTTCGCGCCATGGAGTACTTCACGCTGGTCACGACCTTCGGTGACGTCACCCTGTCGCTGCACGAAAACCAGGGCGTCGTCCTCGAGGCCACCCGGCAGCCGGCCGTTGATGTGTACAAGGCGATCATTGCCGATCTCGATACTGCCGTCAATCTGCTGCCGGCCGTGCAGAATGATTTCGGACGCGCCACGAAGGGCGCAGCCCAGACGCTACGATCGAAGGTGTACCTGACCCGCGCCTACCAGTCCTACGGTGGCGGCCAGGCAGACTTCACCGCGGCGCTCGCCGATGCGAAGGCAGTGATCGCGTCGGGCACCTACGCACTCGAGCCGGCGTACGCCGATCTGTGGTGTGTCGCGCGCGCCGGCGATCCGGGACGGGGCGGCTACTGCGATAACACCGGCTACGTGCAGAACCGCAAGGAGTTCATCTTCACCGTGCAGTTCTCGTTCACGCAGCAGAACAACGACGTTGACGGCACGCCACAGTACAACTACCTGCACCTGGTGTACGGCAGCCAGTACGACAACGCGAGTTCCGGTGTCGGTATTGCCCGCGACCTGAACAACGGACGCCCGTTCCGCCGCCTCAAGCCAACGCAGTATGGCCTTGCCGTATGGAACACGCGATATCTCGGAACCACCCCCGGTGGCACGGACGTCGTGGACACGCGTTTCGACGGCAGCTACCAGACGGTCTGGTATGCAACCACGGGTGGCCAGAAGAACCCGGCCGGTGCTTGCCCGACCACGCAGTTGCCCGCGAATACCTCTCCGCAATTCGTGGCGTGCACGAGCAACGCGGTGGTCAACGCCGGCGACACGACGATCGTGTATGCGAACTACGCCGTGGATTCGCTCAAGCGAAAAGCGAGCAAGTACACCATTCGCACCACATGCCCGGCTGGCCTCGCCGACCCGTCCGTATACTGCGGAGACAACTTCGGCGAGAACAACGGCTACATCGGGTGGGATCGTTACCCGGTACTGAAGAAGTTCCAGGACAACCTGCGCATCGGTGGCTTCAACGACCAGAACGGCGGCAAGGTGCAGGTTGTCTCCCGTCTTGGAGAGGTCTATCTCATCGCTGCGGAAGCGGACCTCGGCCTTGGCAACACGACCGAGGCGGCTCAGATGATCAACGTCCTGCGCACGCGGGCCGCGAGTCCGGCACACAAGGCCGATCCGGCCTTCCAGGTGACGGCCGGCCAGATCAACCTCGACTTCATCATGGATGAGCGCGAGCGCGAACTCGCAGGCGAAATGAGCCGCTGGTATGACATGACGCGGCCGGGCGTGAATTTCTTCCTTGCGCGAGTCGGCAAGTACAACCCCAAGGCGAAGGCGAACCTTCAGGCGAAGCACATCCTGCGACCGATCCCGCAGTCGCAGATCGACGGGGTGGTGGTCGGCCCGAAGTATCCGCAGAATCCGGGATACTGATTTCGTGCCGGTGTAGCGGTGCCGACAGCTGTCGGCACCGTTGGCAACCTCCGGCTGCGGCGGTACGCAACCGGAGGTTGATCTTTTGATTGGGAGACTGACGCGGGAATGCTGCCATACCAAGACGCAGGGCTGTCGCCGACCGAGCGTGTGCAGGATCTCCTCGCTCGCATGACTGTTGCCGAGAAGGCGGCGCAGATGATGTGCGTGTGGCAGCAGAAGGCGGACACCCTCGTCGACGACGGCGGAAACTTCGACGTCGAGAAGGCACGTCGCGCGTTTGCGCACGGCAACGGCATCGGTCAAGTGGGCCGCCCAAGTGATGCGGGCGGCAGCGGCCACGAACCCGAGAAGGGTCGGAATGCCCGACAGCAGGCGACGCTCACCAACGACATCCAGCGCTTCTTTATCGAAGAAAGCCGGCTCGGCATCCCCGTTGTGTTTCACGACGAATGTCTGCACGGGCACGCGGCGATCGGTGGGACAAGCTTTGCCCAGCCAATCGGACTTGCGTCGACCTTCGATCCCGGTCTCGTGGAGCGACTGTACGCAATGACTGCCGCCGAGGCGCGGAGCCGCGGTGTGCATCAAGCGCTTACGCCGGTCGTGGACGTGGCGCGCGAACCCAGATGGGGACGGGTAGAGGAAACGTTTGGCGAAGATCCGCATCTCGTCACGCGCATGGGCGTGGCCGCGGTACGGGGATTCCAGGGTGACGCTACCTTCCGCGACAAGACGCGCGTGATGGCCACACTCAAGCATTTCGTCGCCCACGGCCAGCCGGAAGGTGGACAGAACTGCGCGCCGGCAAACGTCTCGATGCGCGAATTGCGCGAGGTCTTCCTGCCCCCGTTCAAGGCAGCCATCCAGGAAGCAGGCGCCATCAGCGTGATGCCGTCGTACAACGAGGTTGACGGCGTTCCGTCGCACGCGAATGAATGGCTGCTGCGCGACGTGCTCCGTACGGAGTGGGGGTTCAGCGGCTTCACTGTCTCCGACTACTATGCCATCTGGGAGCTCGGCAATCGTCCCGACACGCATGGCCACAACGTCGCAGCGGACAAGGCGGAATCGGCGTTGCTCGCCGTACGCGCCGGTGTGAATTCGGAGCTGCCGGAGCCGGACTGTTACCTGTACCTCGAGGAACTTGTAGCGGCCGGCCGACTGGCTGAGCGCGACCTCGATGATCTCGTCGCCCCGATGCTGCTGTGGAAGTTCAAGTTCGGGCTCTTCGATGATCCCTATGTGGAGCCGGACGTGGCTGAGGCCATCGTTGGTTCGGCCGCAAGCCAGGCACTCGCGCTAGAAGCCGCTTGCGACGTCATTACGCTGTTGAAGAACGAACCAGCGACATCCGTGAGTGGCGTTCCCGTGTTGCCGCTCGATCCCACGAAGAAGCAGACGATCGCGGTGATCGGCCCCAATGCCGATCGCGAGCTGCTGGGAGGATACAGCGGCGTGCCGGATCACACGGTGTCCGTGCTTGCTGGCATCAAGGCCCGGGTGGGCGACGCGGCGACTGTGCTGTATAGCGAAGGGTGCAAGATCACTGTCGGCGGCTCCTGGATGCAGGATGCCGTGAACGCCAGCGATCCGGACGACGATCGTCGGCAGATCGCCGAAGCGGTGACAGTGGCAGAACGAGCAGACGTGATCGTGTTGGCCATTGGCGGCAACGAGCAGACGTCACGCGAAGCATGGAGCCGGCAGCATCTGGGCGACCGCACGAGCCTCGATCTCGCGGGACGTCAGGATGAGCTCGTGCGCGCAATGGTCGCAACTGGCAAGCCGGTGATTGTCGTCCTGTTCAATGGACGTCCACTCGCGATCAATCAGGTGAACGACAGTGTCCAGGCCATTCTCGAGTGCTGGTACCTCGGCCAGGAATGTGGACACGCAGTGGCCCGGGTGCTGTTCGGCGACGTGAATCCCGGCGGCAAGCTGCCCATCTCGTTTCCGCGGTCAGCGGGGCACATTCCCGCGTTCTACAACCACAAGCCATCGGCGCGGCGCGGATATCTCTGGGACGACACGACGCCACTGTTCGCCTTTGGGTATGGCTTGAGCTACACCACGTTCGCCTTGTCGAACGTCCGGCTGGCGGCGTCGGCGATCGGGCGCAAAGACTCGACGTCCGTGTTGGTGGATGTGATGAACACCGGGCAGAGGGCAGGCTCGGAAGTAGTGCAAGTGTACGTTCGGGATCTGGTGAGTTCAGTGACGCGGCCGGTAAAGGAGTTGAAGGCGTTCAGGAAAGTGCGACTCGGGGCGGGGGAGGCAACCACCGTGGAGTTGCCCATCACGCCGGAGTCGCTCGCCTTTCACGACGTGCGCATGGCGTACGTGGTCGAGCCGGGTGCGTTCGCGATCATGGTTGGCACGTCCTCGCGCGACGCAGACCTGACGACGGTCATGCTGCGCGTCAACGCGTAGGCCGCACAGACACCGCACACACCACACACAGCAGTACGCACTCTCGCTTACCCAGGAACGCATGTCCCAGGAAACAGCAAAGCTCTCGTTCGCGGAGAAGGCCGGCTACAGCCTCGGAGACGCGGCGGCCAACTTCGTCTTCATGACGATGATCCTGTTCCAGCTGAACTTCTACACGGATACGCTGGGGATCACTGCTGCCGCGGCCGGAACGATGCTTCTGGTAGGGCGCCTCTGGGATGCGTTCTTCGATCCGATGATGGGCGTGCTGGCCGACCGCACCAATACGCGGTGGGGGAAGTTTCGCCCGTGGGTGCTATGGACCGCTATTCCGTGGGGAATTGTCATGGTGCTGGCGTACACCGTGCCTGACTTCCCGCCCATGGGGAAGCTGGTATGGGCGTGTCTGACGAACATCCTGCTCATGACGCTCTACTCGATGAACAACACGCCCTACTCGGCGATGAGCGGCGTGATGACCGGTGACGTGAACGAACGGACGTCCCTGTCGTCCTATCGCTTCGTGGCGGCCATGCTCGCACAGTTGATTGTCGGCGGGTTCACACTCCCCCTCGTCGCCAAGTTCGGACACGGCGACAGCGCCAAGGGCTGGCAACTGACGATGACGCTGTGGGCCTGTGTGTGCGTGGTGTGCTTCATCATCACCTTTGCCACAACGAAAGAGCGTATCGTACCAGAGCCGAAGCAGTCGTCGGACGCGAAAGGCGACTTTCGCAGCCTGCTCACGAACGGGCCATGGATTGCGATGTTCGTGCTGACGCTCGCGCACTTCGTCTTCGTCGCAATGCAGGGTGGCACCACGTTCTACTTCTTCCAGTACTACGTGGACAAGGATGCGCTGTTCGCGTTCCTCCAGAACCACGGCATGGCAATGACGAGCACGGGTGGCGTGTGGAATTCGCTGCTCGACAAGCTCGGACTCGTGCTGAATGCGGATCGCAGCAACGTGTCGTCGGTGGGGTTCAGCCTCTTCAACATCTCGAGCAAGATCGTCACCGTGGTCGGTGTGGTGTCGTCGGTCTATCTGTCCATGAAGTTCGGCAAGCGGGCCGTGGCCATCGTCGGCTTCTCGCTGGCGACCATCCTCATGGCGGGATTCATCATGCTGCCCGCCGATGCCATTGGAGCGACCTTTCTGCTCGAGTGGGCGCGCGCGCTCTGCTACGCGCCGACCATTCCCCTCATCTGGGCGATGTTTGCCGACGTGGCAGACTACGCCGAGTGGAAGACGAGCCGACGCACAACCGGCGTGATTTTCGCCACGATCCTGTTCGCGCTGAAGACCGGACTGAGCCTGGGCGGCGCCATCGCCGGTTGGCTCCTGGCGGGCTACGGCTACAAGGCGAATGTGGCGCAGACCCCTTCGGCACTCCTCGGCATTCGCATGACCATCAGCATCTACCCGGCAATCTTCCTGACCATCGTGGTGGGCTGCCTGTTCTTCTACAAGATCACCAAGAAGCTCAACCTGCAGATTCAGGACGAACTTGCAGAGCGACGCCGGCACTCCGCCATCGCGACGGCATAGGACACATCATGACTCGTCAATTCAGGTCATCGTCTCGCGTAGCCCTTGCTGGAGTGATGCTCGCGGTGGGATGCGCGCACCCTGGGGGCCTTCCGCAGGGGAGTGCCGCGTCCGGCTCACCAATCGCGCTCAAGAGTGCCTTCAAGGATGCGTTCCTCGTGGGCGTCGCGTTGAACGAGGAGCAGTTTTCCGGGCGCGCTGTGTCGTCGGTCGCACTGGTGAAGGCGCAATTCAACACGATCTCTCCGGAGAACGTGCTCAAATGGGAAATTGTGCACCCGCGGCCGGCGACGTACAACTTTGCCCCCGGTGACGCCTACGTGGAGTTCGGCGCGCAGAACGGGATGTTCGTGATTGGCCATACACTCGTGTGGCACAGCCAGACACCTCCCTGGGTTTTTCAGGACTCGGCGGGCCACCCGTTGGCACGCGAGGCCCTTCTGGCGCGGATGCACGATCACATATCGACCGTGGTTGGCCACTACAAAGGTCGAGTGAAGGGCTGGGATGTGGTGAACGAGGCGCTCAACGAGGATGGCACGATGCGCCCCTCAGCGTGGCAGAAAATCATCGGCGACGACTTCATCGAAAAGGCCTTTCAATACGCGCACGAAGCGGATCCGGCGGCCGAGCTGTACTACAATGACTACTCGCTGGAGAATCCGGCCAAGCGCGACGGGGCGGTCAGGCTCATCAATCGGCTGAAGGCCGCCGGCGTACAGATCAAGGCGATCGGCTCCCAGGAGCACAACAAGATGGACTGGCCGTCCGTGCCACTCATGGACTCGATGTTCACGGCCCTCGCGGGCACCGGTGTCCACGTGAATGTCACCGAACTCGATGTGGATATCCTCCCGCGCGTCACACAGAACGGGGGGGCCGATGTGGCGACGAGAGGTCAGGCACAGGCCGGCTCCAATCCCTATGCGGCTGGCCTTCCCGACTCCGCGCAGAAGGCGCTGGCTCGCCGATACGCCGAGATGTTCGGCGTGTACCTCAAGCATCAGGACGTGATCGACCGGATCACGTTCTGGGGTGTGACCGATGGTGATTCGTGGTTGAACGGATGGCCGGTGCGAGGACGCACCAGCTACCCGTTGCTCTTCGACCGCCAGCTCAAGCCAAAGCCTGCGTTCGACATGGTGGTCGCGCTATCGGGCAAGCGGTGAGTCGCAGATGTCGATCTTCGAGTAACTTTGCCAAGTTGGCGTTCGTGATCGTACCGGACGCCAGATCGACAGCAACTCACGCCAGGTCACCTACCAGGACGTCGCCATGAAGCATGCGTTTGAGCCGATGGAACGCCAGAGCCTTTCCGACCGACTCGCGAGACAGATTCGCGGGTCCATTCAGGGGGGCGACTTCAGCCGGGGCGACCGGTTGCCGCCGATCATGGAAATGGCTCGCCGGTTTGGCGTGGGGCATCCCACCATTCGCGAAGCGCTCAAGAAGCTCGAGGCCATGGGCGTCGTCGAGATTCGACACGGATCGGGAGTATACGTCAGTCGCAGCGAGGAATTGCTTGTTCTGGCGAGCCCCGACTATTCCGGCACGCTCACGAAGAAGCTGCTCATCGATCTCATTCGTGCGCGTACGCCCCTCGAAATGCAGTCGGCGTCGGACGCGGTGAGCCATGCGACCCCGGAGGACGTGCGCGAGATGCGTCGGCAACTCGAACTGGCGGGCGAGAGCCTGGGCAATGACGAAAAGTTGAATTCGCTGAACATGGGGTTCCACTACCAGGTGGCGCGCTCGTCGGGCAACACGGTGCTGGCACAGATCCTCGGCGCATTGCACGCGCTGTTCACCAACGAGCAGCGGCTGATTCTCGACATCTTCGGCTCGCGAGAACGCGATCACCAGGAACACCTCGGAATCCTGGACGCCATCGAACAGCGCGACGAGACGCTCGCGGTGGAGCGTATGCGCACGCACCTCGAAGGAGTCCGGGCCGCCATCGAGCGATGGAATCCGGACGATCACCCCGTAACATGAGTCGTATCATGCGGCACTTCCCATCAACACTGAGGCACCCGCAGGCACGGCGGCGCATCTATTGGCAAAGCCTGATGGTCGCCGTCCTGGCCATGCCCGCGCCGCTCGTCGCGCAGGGCGCGACCGTCGAGACGCCCCGGATCAACCGGAACGTCCTGACCCAGGCGGACCTCAAGGAGCTGCACGCCGAGAATGTCTACGAGGCAATCGAGGCCGTCCGATCCGTCTGGCTGCGCGACCGGGGGCCGACCTCATTCACGGCGAAGGCGACGCGCGCCGATTCACTCTCCGGTGGAACGCCGATTGTCTACATGGACGACGTGAAGCTCGGCGGCGTGGACGAACTGAAGCGGATTTCTATTCGCGACGTGGTGAGTGTGAGCCACCTGAGCGGCCCGGAGGCCACCGCGCGCTATGGAGTCGGACACGCCGCAGGGGTGATCCTCGTACAGACATCGTCATCCCGTGCGCCCCATTCCGTCACCGTCTCTCAGCCCAACGTCTCATGCGGCCCTCTCGCTGGCGTATCGGTCTTCTCCTGAGCTTCGCGGTCCTGGTGGCCTGTGCCGCCCGGCGCACGCGATCTGCAGAGGCGGTGGATCGCAGCGTGCTCACACGCGAACAGTTGCAGGACCTGCACTACGAAACCGCATACGATGTCGTGGAGGCCATGCGGTCGTCCTGGTTGCAGTCGCGCGGGCCCGACAGCTTCGTGACCCCCAGCCAGGTGTGGGTGTATCTCGACAATATCCGTCTCGGCGATGTCTCCACGCTGCGTTCGATTCCAACACGGAGTGTCGCGAGGATCCAGCACCTGGATCCGGTGGACGCGACTGCGCGGTACGGCGTGGGCCACGGCGCTGGCGTCATCTACGTTGCAAGCTGGCCCATGAATGCGCCGGCCGACGACCGGGTCGTGCTGCTGGAGACCAACGCGGTGATCGAGAACGCCGCAGTGGTGCCTGATCTTTCACTCGCGGGCCAGTTCCCGCTCGCCACCGCCGGCCAACCTGTGCCGCTCTACGTAAGCGGCAGTGACTTTGCCGGGGTCGCCCGGGCTGTCGCCGATCTGCGCATGGACATCGGCAAGGTTACGGGCCTGGAGCCACGCCTGTCGACGGACTCCCTGCCAAACGGGAGACACATCGTCATCATCGGGACGCTCGGGAAGAGCCCCGTCGTGGACCGGCTGGTGCAATCCGGCAAGCTCAGCGTGTCGGGGGTTGCCGGCAAGTGGGAATCGTACGTCCGCCAGGTCGTCGACAACCCCGCGCCCGGCATCGACCAGGCGCTCGTCATTGCTGGCAGCGACAAGCGCGGTACGATCTACGGTGTCTACGACGTGTCCTCGTTGATCGGCGTATCACCATGGTATTGGTGGGCCGACGTCACGCCGCAGCAGCG
The DNA here is from genome assembly GCA_040003455.1 of bacterium. Lineage (GTDB taxonomy): Bacteria > Gemmatimonadota > Gemmatimonadetes > Gemmatimonadales > Gemmatimonadaceae > AG11. The sequence continues at coordinate 43,133 of JBDUCM010000011.1, read as the reverse complement.
GAAGGATCTCCAGGTTCCGCTCGCGCGGCTTACCCAGGGCGAGCCCGCGGTGAAATATCGCGGCATCTTCATCAATGACGAGGCGCCCGCGTTCTCGGGTTGGACACGGGAGAAGTTCGGCGGCGTCAATCATCAGATGTATTCGAAAATGTTCGAACTGATTCTCCGCATGAAAGGCAACTATCTGTGGCCCGCCATGTGGGGCAATGCGTTCGTCGACGACGATTCGCTCAACGCGAAGCTCGCCGACGAATATGGCATCGTGATGGGGACGTCCCATCACGAGCCGATGACACGGGCGCAGCAGGAATGGAAGCGCTACGGCACGGGCGCGTGGGACTACGGCGTGAACGACACGGTCCTTCGCGATTTCTGGCGCAAGGGTATCGAGCGCATGGGGTCGCGGGAAAACATCGTGACGCTCGGCATGCGCGGGGACGGCGATCGCCCCATGACCACCAATGGCGAGAGCAATATCTCGTTGCTGGAAAAGGTGGTTGCCGACCAGCGGAAAATCCTCGGCGAGGTGACGGGGAAGGATCCGTCACGGACGCCCACGCTGTGGGCCCTCTACAAGGAAGTGCAGGACTACTACGACAAGGGCATGCGTGTGCCGGATGATGTGACGCTGCTGTTTTCGGACGACAATTGGGGGAACATTCGCCGTCTGCCGGAGGCCAGGGAACGGACACGACCGGGCGGGTTCGGTGTGTACTACCACTTCGACTACGTCGGTGGGCCGCGCAACTACAAATGGATCAACACCAATCCCATCGCGCGTGTGTGGGAGCAGATGCATCTCGCCAACGAGTACGGCGCGAACCGCATATGGATCGTGAACGTCGGCGACCTGAAGCCGATGGAATTTCCGATTCAGTTCTTTCTTGACTATGCGTGGGATCCGGCGAAATGGCCCGCCGAACGGCTACCCGAGTACACACGCAGGTGGGCGGAGCAACAATTTGGTGCAGCGCATGCTGCGGAGATCGCCGACGTCGTCACGTTGTACCTCAAGTACGCCGGCAGGCGGAAGCCGGAACTCCTGGTGCCGGAGACCTACAGCCTCGCCAACTACCGCGAAGCGGAAATCGTGATGGCCGATTATGGGCGGCTCCTCGCGAAGGCCGAGGCGTTGTCGAAGCAGATTGCCCCGGCGTTGGGTGACGCGTACTACCAGCTCGTACTGCACCCCGTGTTGGCGGCAGCCAACCTGAACGATCTGTACATCACTGTCGCGAAGAATCACCTGTATGCACAGCAGCAGCGCGCGAGCACCAACGACCTCGCGGATCGCGCGCGCAAGTTGTTCGATCACGACGCCGAGATCGCGAACTACTACAACAAGTCGCTGGCGGGCGGAAAATGGTCGCACATGATGGATCAGACGCACATCGGCTACACCTACTGGCAGGAGCCGGCCCGCAACGTGATGCCGCGCGTGGACGTCATCCAGGTGCCGCAGCCCGCGGACATGGGCGTTGCGTACGAAGGGCAGCCTTCCGGCCCGCCGGCGTTCGTGCCTGGCCAGCGTCCGCAGTTTCGTGAGCCCGCACTTCCGGAGTTCGATCCGTACGCACGGCAGAGCTACTCGCTCGAGGTGTACAACAAGGGTCAGACCCCCTTCGACTACACCGTTCTCACCGGTGAGCCCTGGGTTCTGGTGACACCAGCGACGGGCACGGTGGACAAGGAGCAACGACTTGCGGTGAGCATCGATTGGACCAAGGCGCCGGTCGGCATGAGCAAGGTTCCGGTTACGGTCGTTGGTCCGGAGGGACGCAAGGTGGTGGTGCAAGCCATTGTGAGGAACCCGACGCTCAAGCGAGAAGCGCTGGCGGGTTTCGTGGAGAGCAACGGCTACGTGTCCATGGAAGCGGAGCATTTCACTCGATCCGTCTCGGCGACGCCGTCGCAGTGGCTACGTATTCCCGATCTGGGCCGGACGCTTTCAGGGATGACGCCGTCGCCCGTGACGGCAACCAGTCAGACTGCGGGTGGAAATTCACCACGGCTCGAGTACAGCATGTTCCTGTTCGACAGTGGCGCGGTGAGTGTGCGGGCATACCTCTCGCCCACACTCAACTTCGGCGGCGCATCGCACGGACTGCGATACGCAGTGTCGTTCGATGACGATGCGCCGCAAGTCATCAATATCACTGCGGACAGCAGCAGCAAGACCTGGGAAACGTGGGTTGGTGACAACATCAACCTGACTCTCTCGAAGCACCAGTTGGCGCATGCAGGCCATCATGTGCTGAAGTTCTGGATGGTGGATCCTGGTGTCGTCCTCCAGAAGCTGGTCGTGGACGCGGGGGGCGTGAAGCCCAGCTACCTCGGCCCGCCGGAGAGCTTCCACTCGACGAAAGCGGTCAGCAATCCATGACGCGCGTGTCTCGCTTGCTGTTGTGCGGCCTTCCATTTCTCCTCGCTGGATGCGCACTCCATCGGACGTCCGCCGGTCCTGCCACCCCCGATCCGCGCTTTCATTGGTTCGCGTACGAGGGAAGCGATTCGGTCTTCGCGCGCAATCCCGCCGGCCCGGACCAATTCGCGAACCCCGTACTGGGCGGGTTCTATCCTGATCCGAGCATTGAGCGAGTGGGCGAGAACTACTATCTCGTCAATTCGAGCTTCGCCTACTTTCCCGGCGTTCCGATCTTTCACAGCAAGGACCTCGTGCACTGGGCCCAGATCGGGAACGTGCTCGACCGCCCCTCGCAGTTGAACCTCGATAGCGCAGGCATCTCGCGCGGAATCTACGCGCCGGTCATCCGGTACCACGCCGGCACGTACTTCATGATCACGACGCTGGTGGACAAGGGCGGGAATTTCTTCGTCACGGCCACCAACCCCGCGGGACCATGGACCGACCCCGTCTGGCTGCCCTCCGTGGATGGGATCGATCCGTCGTTCTTCTTCGACGACGACGGCAAGGCGTACGTCGTGAACAACGGAGAAACGATCGACCCGCCGCAATGGAACGGTCATCGCGCCATCTGGATGCAGGAGTTCGACGTCGCGGCCGGGAAGATGGTCGGTCCGCGCAAGCTGATCGTGAACGGGGGTGTGGACCTTTCCACGAAGCCCATCTGGATCGAAGGGCCGCACATCTTCCGGAAGGACGGCAAGTACTACCTGATCTGCGCCGAAGGTGGCACCGGCGACCAGCATTCTGAAGTCGTCTTTCGCAGCGACAGCCCGTGGGGGCCCTACCTGCCAGGGCCGACGAATCCGAGTCTTACGCAACGCCACCTCGATCCGTCACGACCATTTCCCGTTACGTCAACGGGCCACGCGGACTTCGTGCAGACCGGGAGCGGAGACTGGTGGTCAGTGTTTCTTGGCACCCGTCCGTACGAGGGCGACATGTACAACACGGGCCGAGAGACTTTCATGATGCCCGTACGGTGGGAGGGTGGTTGGCCGGTGGTGACGGCAGGCAAGGAACTCGTGCCGTACGCGGTGAAACGGCCCGCGCTACCGTTGCAGTCGGCGAATGCGTTGCCATTGAGCGGCAACGTGCGCTATCGCGACGAGTTCAACGACGCGTCGTTGTCGAGCGCATGGCTCTTCATTCGTACGCCGCGCGAGAGGTGGTACGACATCCGCAACGGGTCGCTCATGTTGCACGCGCGTTCCGCCGACTTTTCACCCAACGGACAGCCATCCTTCCTGGGCCGCAGGCTACAGAACACGCAGGCCAGCGCCTCCACCGAGATGACGTACGCGCCATCGCGAGACGGAGAGAAGGCCGGCCTCGTCGCGTTCCAGAACGACGAGTACTACTACTTTCTCGCCGTCGCGCGCGTCGGCGGGCAACTGGTGATACAGGTGGAGAAGCGCGCGGGCGGGCAGCGGCGGCGCGCGGCGCGCGCCATCGTCGCCAGCGCGCCGCTGCACCTCGCGACCAATGCGCCGGTGTTTCTCAAGATCACCGCGCGTGGCGCGAAGTATGACTTCTCTTACGGCACCAGGGCAGGGGAGTGGACCGAACTCCTCGCCGATGCCGACGGCACCATTCTCAGCACGAAAGTCGCCGGCGGATTCGTCGGCAGCCTGTTCGGCCTCTACGCGTTCACGCCGGCGCCATGACCACCACCACCATGCAGTATCGACAACTGGGACGTACCGGCTGGGGCATATCGGAAATCAGCTTCGGCGCGTGGGGCATTGGCGGCGACGTCTGGGGCGATACCGACGATGCGGAATCCATGCGCACATTGCATCGGGCCGTGGACCTTGGCGTCAACTTCATCGATACCGCCGATGTCTACGGCGACGGGCATTCGGAGCGGTTGGTGGGCCAACTGCTCAAGGAACGCAGTGAGCGCATCATCGTCGCGACGAAGGCCGGGCGCCGTCTCCCCAGGCAGTTGGCTTCGGGATACAATCGCGAGAACCTCACCGCCTTCGTGGAGCGCAGCCTCCGGAACATCGGTACGGATTCACTCGACCTGCTACAGCTCCACTGCCCGCCGAGCGAGGTGTACGACATGCCGGAGGTGTTCGGTATCCTCGATGACCTCGTTACTGCTGGAAAGCTCCAGTTCCATGGTGTGAGCGTGGAGCGGGTTGATGAAGCGCTGCGCGCCATTCTCCACGACGGCGTGCAGTCCGTGCAGATCATCTTCAACATGTTCCGGCTCAAGCCAGCAGAGGAGTTCCTTGCCGCCGCGCGCTCGCGGCATGTCGGCATTCTGGCTCGCGTTCCGCTCGCGAGCGGGATGTTGAGCGGGAGGCTTCGCGCCGATTCCACCTTTGCGTCCACGGATCACCGCGTGTTCAATCGCCACGGGGAGGCCTTCGACCAGGGAGAGACATTCAGCGGCGTGGACTACGTCACTGGACTGGCGGCCGTGGATGCCCTGCGGCCCTTGGTACCCGATGGTGCCACCATGGCCCAGCTTGCCCTCCGGTGGATCCTCATGTTTCCCGAGGTGACCGCGGCCATTCCCGGCGCCAAGAATGTGGGGCAGATCGATGACAACGTGCGCGCCGCCGGCCTCGCGGCGTTGCCCGCCACGACGATGGCCGAGGTTCGTGCGATGTACGATCGTTTCATTCGCGCCACGATTCATGCGCGGTGGTAGCCAACTGCGCTCGGTGGAGCGCGCGCCGTTCGGCCTCACGCCGGATGGTGCTCGTGTCGATTCGTTCGTGTTGCGGAATGCCTCGGGCATGGAGGTGTCATGCCTCAACCTGGGCGGAATCATCCGGTCTATCTGCGTGCCCGATCGCCATGGCGTAATGGCCGACGTCACCCCGGGCTACGATTCGCTGGAAGACTACCTTCACGATCCGCGATACTTCGGCGCGCTGGTAGGCCGGGTCGCAAACCGGATCGCGAACGCCCGCTTCACCCTGGATGGCCGCAACTACCAACTGCCGGCCAACGAGGGCGTGAACCATCTCCATGGCGGCCCGGGCGGTTTTCATCGCGCACTCTGGCACGCGCGGCCGTTCGCCGACCACTGTGGGCAAGGAGTCGTCCTCACCCATACCAGCGCTGTTGGCGAGCAGGGCTATCCGGGTACCCTCGACGTCCGCGTCACCTACTCGCTCACTGAGGCCAACGAACTCTGCCTGGAGTACGAGGCGACGACCGATGCCGCCACACCAGTGAATGTTACCCAGCACACGTATTTCAATCTCGCGGGGCACAATGCGGGGAGCGCAATGGAACACGAGTTGTTGCTCGCCGCGTCGCGCTTCACCCCGGTGGACTCACGGCTGATCCCTACGGGGGACCTCCAGTCGGTGCGTGGTACGCCCTTCGACTTCACGACCGCACGACCGGTCGGAGCAGTGATCGACACGCCCGACGACCAACTTCGACTGGGCAACGGCTACGATCACAACTGGGTTCTCGATGCTGGGGCAGCCATGGTGGCGGGGGTCGCCGCGCGCCTGCACGAGCCCAGAAGCGGCCGCACCATGGAAGTGGAAACGACGGAGCCGGGCATTCAGTTCTATTCGGGGAATGGCATCACTGGAGGCCCTGTCGGAAAAGGCGGCGCCGTGTACTCCGCACGGTGCGCTGTCGCACTCGAGACGCAACACTTTCCGGATGCGCCAAATCAGCCGGCGTTCCCGCCAATCATCGTGCGACCTGGTGCGCCATACCGATCGCGGACGGTGTACCGCTTTGGTGTGGCGTAGCCATCCGGGCTATCGTTGCTGCACGGACACTCCTGCGCGGCCCGTCGCCTCCCCTCGCAGGAGGAGCCCATCGCGAGTCACGAACAATCCGCGCACGCCAATCGAGTCCACCGTGGCGGACAGCGTGACGGCATCGCCGATCTTTCGGTTGAGCCCCTCGAGCAGCAACGCGCGTCCACGGTCCAGTGCAGGTGCGGCAGGCACGCGTGCCTTCTTCCGGAGTTCCGTGCGCAGGGCATCCGACTTGAGCCACGCGTACGTCTGAATCAGCTTGCTGTTGGATTGCACGTCGAAGTCCAGGTCCGGCACCGTGACAAGATCGTGCAGGCGATCGTACCTCGGCGTACCCACGAGCTTGAGCATGCCCGTCGCGTCGCCGCCGAATGAGACTGAGACCGCAAGCCGGCCCCCTGTGTCCGGCAGCACCGCAATACTCTTGAGAATGATGGTGTGCCCCGCCTGGACGATCGACTTCCGTCCCGCAGCCATGTTCATCGCGCGCGAAGCCGTGGCGTAGTCCACGAGCGCGTCGAGCACCACATGGAATCCATCTGACGCCGAGTCGCGTGCCAGTACCGGCAACGGAAGTGTGGGATCGCTTGGCTCCGTTTCGCTGGTGACGATGCGCGGCCGTGCGTCCAGGCTTACCGGCACCGTCAGGATCTTGCTGCGGCCGCGGACCTTGCCCGCGCGGAGCCGTTCCGGTCCGAGCAGCAACCACACGCGATCAGCGAGCTTGATGGGCCGGGAGAGTAAGCCCCACCATTCGGTAACGTGCGAGGTGAGGTCTACCTCCCCCACCTTCTTGTCGATATTCGCCAGTTGCCCCTCGAGTCCACCGCGAGCGGCTTCGACCACGCGGTCAGTCACGTCGTGATGAAGGATGCTGACATCGCATCGGTCGCGCGGCAACGTCGACGCCGGTTGCACACTGACAATCCGCGCATGCGACACGAGGTGATACGTGCTCGAGAGGCTGAGCGGGGTTGCAAGCTCCACCACGATGCGGGGGCGTTCGGCGTCGTTGCCGCAACCGGCGGCGATGGTGGGCCCGATGACCGGCTTGTAGTAGCCGCGCGCCTTGTACTCCAACGTGGCACGCAGGTGGAGCAGGTTGCCGTCGGCGAATGCGGTGAAGGGTCCGCGCACCGCTTCAAACGCGTAGTGCTTTCGGCTGTCGGTGCCTATCTGGCGGACACTGTCGATGGAGCCGAACCGGGTGGGGACGTTCTTCTCCACCAGGCCGAGCACTGCGGAAAAATCGTATTCGAGGGGGACGCTGAAGCGCGATAGCACTGCCGGCGAGGGGGCAGGTGCGCCAACATCGGGCGGTTCCACTGCACGTGCCGGCGCAGCCTCACGCGTGCACGCCGCGGCCGCGCCGATGCATGCCATGAGGGCCAGTGCTGTCCACGTACGGTCCCGCCTCCCGGAGATCCTCAGGGCATCCTCCCGTCCTGTGCCGATCGTGATTGCCCGCCTGGGGGCAGCCAACTCGACAGTGCATCCCTCGTACCGCGCGATTGCGCCCGATTCATGCGTTGGCAGCGTTCATGGGAACGACAGAAGAATCCGATGTCCGGCGGCAGGCGCGGGAATGGTCCCTGGTCGTGCTCTTCGGGATCGTGGCCCTCATCGCATGCGCGAAAGTGGGCGAAGACGTCTTCCATCACGAAACCGCCGGCCTTGACCGGTTCGTGCAGTCGTGGGTGTTGGCGCATCAGTCGACCTTCCTGTACTCCGCCTTCTATTGGATCACCACGCTCGGCTCGGTATCGCCGATGGTGGGCTATGCCATCCTGGGCTCCTTGCTGCTCTGGCGCAACGGTCGGCGTCATGTTGCATCGGCCGTCCTTCTCGCGCCGGCAGCGGCGGTCGGGACGTACCTGGGGGTCAAGGATGTCTTTCGTCGTACGCGGCCGTCCGTCGCCGGGTTGCTGGAAGGTACCAGCTCTTTTCCGTCAGCGCACGCCACGACGTCGGCCGCCATTGCACTCACCCTCGCCTACGTGTTCTGGAGGGAAGGCCAGGTGAGCGGCGCTGTGGCCTTCGCGGTGAGCGTGCTCGTGCCCTTGCTGGTTGGGGTGAGCCGGGTGTACCTCGACGTGCACTGGACTACCGATGTTCTTGGTGGCTGGAGCGTCGGGTTGCTGATTGCCGTGGTGTCGGCGGCGCTCTACAACAGCGTTGCGGGAGATATGAGGCAACCTGCGTTCAGGTCCGAGCACTCGCGTTCGGAGGCGAATGCGTAGGGACCGATCCCGCTTTTGGCGCGCGACCAGCCGCCCACTCGCGGCATTCCTCCTCGCCGCTTCTTGCTCGACCGTATCTGCCCAAGCCACACCGGTTACGCCCCCTGCTTCGGGCGTGGTCTTCACCTCTCGGGACATCGCGCTCATCGCCGGTTCCACGGTGGCCGCCGCAGCGCTGAGCCGACTTGACACCCCGGTGGCGCGGGCGTTCAGCGACTCGGGACTGCACGTCAGGCATCCCGGTCTTACGAGTGCCGCAAACCGGGCAAGCCGCGTCACCGAGACCGTGTTGATGATCACTGGCGGCACGCTGTGGGGGATCGCTCGTCTCCGTCACGATGACGGCATGGCGGCAGTAGCCCTGCACGGCACCGAGTCGGTGGCCTCGGCCGCGATGACCATCCAGGTTGTCCGGGGGGTTCTCGGGCGCGCCCGTCCCTACGTCGTCGATGATCTCGGCGAGAAGCGCGACGGCGACCCATACGATTTCGAATTCCTGCATGGCTTCACGAGCTTCAACTATCGCTCGTTCCCTTCCATGCACGCGATGGCGAGCATGGCGGTGGCAAGCTCCCTTGCACAGGAGATGCGGTTTCGGGACACACCCACACGGCGTGTGATCACACCCCTTCTCTACACGGCTGCGGTCGCTCCGTCGCTGGCGCGAATGTACCTCGACGAGCATTGGGGCAGTGACATCGTGATGGGCATGTTCCTCGGCGTCTTCGCTGGACAGAAGGTGGTGATGTACAGTCGCGACCATCCGGACAATCGTGCGGACCGCACCTTTCTCAAGCCCGGTGTGCGTGCCACGGTTGTAAAAGGGGCAGGCGGATTCTCGTTCCAGGTGACTCCGTTCTAGTAGAGGCGAATTGGCGGGATATCCGGCGTCTTCCGTTCCTGTCCGGTTGTTTCTCAGGCGCGATAGAGGGTGCCGCCGATAGAGCGTGTCTTCATGGCGGAAACCGGGAGAGCGACCGTTGGCTCGAGCGGGGACCAGTGGGATGTATCGACATGGGTCGGGCGTGCGCGTTCCGGTGGGGTGCGCGTACGTTCGACCCGTCCCGTTTCACAGAGAGCGACAGCCAGTACGTGCGGCGCAAGCGGCATACCCTGGAAGGCAGCGACTGCACCGCGCGCATCTCCGCGCGAACCACGCACACCTTTGCGCGAACCGGGGACGTCTAACGCCGCACCGTCGACTTCTCTTGTCGCGCCGGCGACTTCTTTGTCCGGAACGTCGACTTCTTTGTCCGCGCCGTCGACTTCCTTGCCCGCAACGCGCCCTTATCCGCCCGCCGGCTCGACTACCAACCTTGCCGTGCGCGCTTTCCTCGCGCGGCCAGCCACTACCTCCGGGCCGGCACCGACTATTTGCCTCGCGCCGCCGAGTTCAGTCGCCGCACCAGGCGATTCACAGCGAGCACCGGGGCCTTCCCACGCCGCGCCACGCGCTTGTCCAGGCGGTCCGCCGACATCGATGCCGTCGTGGCGCACTTCATATGTATGTGCCTCCGCCATTTCTCTCGTCGGAGCTCACTTTATCCCGCCGTTGTCCGACTTCTCGTGTCGCGCGGGCGCGTTCCCCCGGTGGAACGCCGACTACTCTCTCGCCGCCGCGCGCTTCACCCGGCCAGCCACCGAGTTCCTCGCGAGGCATCGACTTTCCCGTCGCGCAGCCGACTTGCACGCTGTGTCAATTGGCGCGCACGCTGTGCAATTTGGCACGCACGCTGTGTCAATTCCCACGCACGCTGGCGCGTGTTTCACGCACGCCTCACCGTTTCTCGACCACGCGCCGCCGCTTGGTGCGCACCCTCTCGCACCCGCGGGCCACGTCCGGACAAACCTCCGCCACGCCGAGCGCCGCGTGACGCACGCGATGCCTCGCGCGGCCCACGGTCGGGCAGCGGTTGCGCACCGCGTCGCTTGGCGAGAGCACGTGCGCACATGCACCACGCACGATCAGCGTTGTCTCGCGAACGCCCCTCCTGATCGCACGCACCTTGTCGCATGCGCCAACCACGCGACGCATCGCGGTCCCCACGCAGCAGCAAGCCGTGACCACGACCGCGACCGTCGCGCGCACACGCCACCACACCACACGCACGCCCTGATCTCCGATGGCCACCCACTGCAAAGCGCCTCGCACGGCGGTTGAACAACCGGCCACGAGGCGCCTCGCCGTACGCACGTTCTACGCGTCGCCGCCCACGCAATGCACGGCCACTACACCCTGCAAGGGAGCCACGGTGGCGCGAACCACTACGAGCAGGTCGGCCTGCCGTGGGGCAACGGAACCGTGCATGTCTTGGTCGTGCCATCCTGCGTGATCACGAGCTTCGCCGTCGCGGAACCGTCATAGGTGACCACTTCGCGCCGCGCGCTCGTGGTTGGTGACTTTCCGGCATACGTGACCGTGGCTTGCATCGAACGGATCACTGAACCTGCTGTCGGATAGCTGGGCTTGCCGCTTGCGAGAGGAATGACGATGCCGCTCGTGGTATCTCCGATCACGCGCGTCACGGCAAAGGTGCCAACGGAATCCTTGCCGGTGGTGGACTCGGTTCCGGCCGACGTTCCGTTGACTGTCCGTTGGGTGCTGGTGGAGGCGAGGCCGGCCACGGCCTGGTCGCTCGAATGCTTGACGGTGGTGACGATGTTGTCGCGCCGAGTGAGGCTGCCGGACACGTCAACGTGCGTCGTGACGGAGTTGGTGTTGCTGTCGCGCGCCGCCTGGGCAACGCCCGCCGCGGTCTTGTACACCACCGTGCTGGCGATGGTGAGACCGTCGTGGGTCACCGGGCCGCAGGTCACCACGCCCGTGCTCGCCGCATAGACGCACGAGGAAACGGTCGACGGCGGTCCGCCGTGCTCGAACGGGCGACCTCCACCAAGGGGTCCTCCAAGGAAGTCGTCGCCAAAACCGCCGCCCATGAAATCAAAACCACCGGGCAGGCCATTCGGCCCACGTCCGCCGCCACGGCCATGGTCCGGCATGAAGGCGACGCCGGCCAGGCCGCCGGCGTTCGAGAAGCTGCTCGACATGGATTCGAAGCCGAGCGGTGACGTAGTAAACGCCGACGCGAGCACGCTGCCGTCCAGTGCACTCGTGATCTTGTCGGCGCATGCCGTCGTGAGCACCGCGGCGCTACCGAGAATGATGATGCGAACGGTTCGATTCATCGATATCACTCCAGAGGATCGTGGCTGCGGCCCGGCGGGACGATGTTCCCGCGGTGTCTGCGTGCTGCACAACTCGGAGACACGTGAGGCAGGAGGGACCCCACGCGATTTACATCAACCGGGCAACCACCCGGCAAGCTCTTCGCGCAACTGCTTCAAGGCGCGCCCCATGCGCGCCTCGACGCTCTTCACCGAGATGCCGAGCAGCTCGGCAATCTCGCCATAGGTGAGGCCCCGATGGCGGTTCATTTCGAAGACCTCGCGCTGCGGTTCGGAGAGGGACGCGATCGCCTTGGACACAGCGACCGAAAGCTCGCTCGCAATGGCGTGCGAATCCGCCGGCGGCGATTCCGATGGCCCGCGGATGTAGACCTCTCCGCGCTGGGCGGTCCGAGCCTGTCGCAGCCGGTTGAGGGCGCGATTGCGTGTGGCTTGCTGGAGGTAGGCACGGATAGGCCCGGTGAGCACCAGCGTCTCCCGGCGGCGCCACAACTCGAGCAGGACATCCTGGGCGATCTCCTCGGCGAGCGCGCGCTCGCCAAGCAGGCGCGTGGCGACGACCACCAATCCCGGGTATTGTTCCCGGAAGATGGTGTCGAAAGCGCTGTCGTTACCCTCACGCAGTCGCGCCAGGAGTTCCGATTCGTCCACGTGTGCTTTATCGTTGGTCGGTCGAGACTGCGTCAATGCACAATGTAACGCGCGGCGCACGCGTCGCACTCGTTGCCCTGTACATCGCCGCAATCGCCCGCATGGGGTACGTCGTCACACCGGTGTCTGAGGAATATGGCTGATCAGGACCACTTCCACGACACCTCCGAGAACGCCGACTGGGAAGCGATTGCTCGCTTCGTAGCCGGCGAGAGTTCGTCCGAGGAGTCAATCCGTGTGCGGCAGCAGCTCGCGGCCGATCCTGTCCGCGCCGCGCTGGTTTCCGCCCTGGATGAGTCGCAGCACGGGCGGCACATCGTGCCGCCCACGGCTGGCGAGGTGGAGTCCGCCCTGCTTGCGGTGCGGGCTCGCCGTGAAGGGACTGCGAGTCGAGAGTCGTCCGTGCCCGGCGTGGTCGTGCTGGCTGCATATCGGAGACGGTGGCAGGATGCGCGCCTCCGGGCGGCTGCGGCCGTTTTGGTCGTGGCGGGCGTTGGTCTCCTGTGGCGCACCCTCAGCGGCCCCTCCGCGGCATCCCTGGCTTCGGCAAACATTCAGACGCACTATGTCACAGCCGCCGGCGCGCTCGATTCAGCGCGCCTTCCGGATGGCAGTCGTGTGCTGCTCGGACCCGGCAGCGATCTCACGCTGGCCAATGGTTTCGCAGACGGCACGCGTGTGGTGACGCTCAGGGGCGAGGCCCGCTTCGACGTGGTGCACGACGGATCGCATCCCTTTATCGTCCAGACATCCGCAGCCTCGTTTCGGGATGTCGGCACCGTATTTTCCGTTCATAGTGACGCCGCCGACGGAGCGCGCATTGTCGTAGCATCGGGTTCCGTTGCGGTGCTGCCCACAGGTGGCAGTGAGACAGTCACGCTGAAGGCGGGAGATCGGGCGCAGGTGGGGACAAGTGGCTCACTGCGCGTGGAGCGGGCGGGTGCCACTGCCGACGACGACGCCTGGACGAGCGGCCGGCTTGTGCTCCGCGATGCGTCCATTGCCCAGGTCACGGCCGATCTTCGGCGCTGGTATGGTGTAGTGCTGGTCGTGGACAGCGCACTCGCGAACAAGTCGGTTACGGCCACCTGTGAGCGGTGTGCAGCCAAGGACATGGGGTCCATTGTCGCCGCCGTGTTGGGCGGGACCCTTCAGGTCAAGGGTGACACCCTGCACGTCCGGGCAGCGAGTGAGGGGTTGCGGAAGTGACGGCCGTGAGGTGCCAAGGGGTATAACCTGTCGGGAATCTGATGCTATTCGTTCCGTCGGTTCAGCGCAGGGCTTATGTGCTCGCGTTCGTCTTGGCCCTGCCAGCGAGCGCGAGCGCGCAGCGTGCGTGCGAGGATCGTGCGCAGGCGCAGGTGCCACCCGGTGGTTGGGTGGCACCTTTGGACACGCGAGTCAGCCTCCACGTGCGAGATGTCTCGTTGCGAGATGCACTCGACCGCATCACCGCGCTTTCGGGCATCCAGCTCGCCTATTCAGCCGAACTCGTTCCGGTAGACCGGCGGGTTTGCCTGGTGGCCGACAAGCAACCGGTTGGCGAACTGCTGGCGGCACTGCTGCGCGGGGCAAATGCGCAGGCCGTGGTCATCGCCGGGCGCGTTGTCCTGTCGCCGACGGCTCCCATGGCCTCAATGGAAAGTGCGGCACATGGCATGAGCGTTCTCGACCGGGTGGTGGTCACCGGCAGTGCCGTGGCTGCGCCACGCCGGCCGCTGGTCATGGGAATGGAAATCATTGACGGTGAACAGCTCCGCCGCGAGTCGCAGGGATCCCTTGCGGAGATCCTCGATGCGAGGGTTCCCGGGATGTGGTCCTGGAGCCAGTCGCCTTCGGCGATGGTTGCCCAATATGGCAGCATTCGGGGCGCCAGTTCGTTCGGCACGAGCTACCCCAAGATCTACATGGATGGGGTCGAGGTCGCGAATCCATTGCTGGTCACGCAGCTCAATCCCGATGTGATCGATCGTGTGGAAGTCATCCGGGGGCCCCAGGGCTCTGCGCTCTACGGATCCGACGCCATTAGCGGCGTGATCAACATCCTGACTCGGCACGATGCGGGCACGGTCGGAGCGCCCCTGGTGCAGTTTCATAGTTCCGAGGGGGCTGCTTCGAGTGCGTATTCCAACAACCTCGTGCCCACACATGAGCAGCGCTTGAACGTTCGCGCGGGAACAAACGTGCGCTCCGCCGGCTTGGCGGCGACGTACGGCCAGACCGGTGCGCTGTTTCCGTCATCAGAAACGAGACAGCTCGCCGCGAGCGGCGACGGACGGCTCGTGACGTCCAACGCCACCTTCACTTCGTCGGCCCGCTTTTTTGACAAAACGTCGGGAGGCGGACAGAACCCGTTGCTCTTTGGCCTGACGCCGGTCGGGAACCCTCTTGGCGGATCCACCGGAAGCACGACCGCCTCACCAACCGCAGCAACTGCCTTGCCGCAGTCCATGCGTGAGTACACGCTCGCCACCGGCGCCGCGTTCACCACGGAAGGACGGTGGACGCATTCGTTCACCTCCGGCATTGATGGCTATCGGTTGAGCAACGTGGCCGACGTCGTCGGCCCCATTTCCACTGCGGTAGACACGGCGCTTCGCAACGCTCGGGGCAATGGAACGCGTTATACGCTGCGCGAGACCAGCGTGGCCCGTTTCGGCGCCGATGGGGATTCGCAGACGACGCTCACCTTTGGTCTCGAGCACTCGGTCCTCCGTCAGCTCTCCGGCGTTGCCATGAAGGTGCCGCCGTCATCAGGGGTGGCGGAAGCGACCGTCGTTGACAGAAGCGTGGAAACCTGGAATCACAACACGGGCCTGTTGTCGCAGCTCAGCACCTCGTGGCGCGATGCGCTGTTTCTGACCGCCGGCCTTCGCGTCGAGCGCAACGACGCGTTCACAGGCGACAACAAATATCCAGTTCTCCCGATGCTTGGGGTCGCGGGCGTGCACAACGTTGGCGGCGCCGAGGTGAAGCTGCGCGCCGCGTACGGCAAGGGCATTCGCCCGCCGCAGAGCCCTGCACGCTCGGCAGCAGAAGGCTACGCGAACGTATGGGGAGGCAGCCTCGTCACCCCCGCGCTTGACCCCGAGGTCCAGTCAGGGCTCGAGGCTGGCGCCGAGGTGTACTTCGGTCAAGCGCTCACGGTGCAAGTGACTCGATTTGACCAGCGTGCCACAGGTCTCATCCAGAACGTGATGGTTGCGGCCGACACAACCGGCGGAACGGACCAGCGCGTGCGTTACGTGCCGCAGAACGTTGGTGAAATCACCAATCGCGGATGGGAGCTTCAGGCGAATTCGACGCAGGGTGCGTTCGGCTTTGCGAGCTCGTTCACGTCGGTGGACAGCCGCGTGCGTACACTCGCCGCCGGGTACAATGGCGACCTCCGACCGGGCGATCGCATGCTGGCCGTCCCATCAATGACCGGAAGCCTCATGGCGTCGTATTCCGGCGGCAACTGGTTCGCGAGCGTGAGCGCCACACGTGCCTTTGACTGGGTGAACTACGACCGCCAGCGGCTGGCACAGGCGTACATCGACACCAACAGCAGGCGGTCGTCGGTCCCGCACGAAATCACCGGTTCCCAGGCGCGGTCCCATTGGCTCCAGTACGACGGCGATGCAAATCTGTTCACCGGCGCGCACCTTCGGTCCTACTGGATGAAGTATGATGGGGATACGCACATTCGGCTCAGCGTGTCGCGTGACCTTGCTCGCGGCGTATCGTTGCTGATGAGCGGGGACAACCTCCTTGGCGGCCAGCTTGGCGAACCGGACAACGTGACGATCCGCGCTGGCCGGACGCTCACTGGCGGACTGCGCGCATCCTTCTAGACTTGGGGCCAGCGCCGCATCGTTGAAACGGATGCTGGCGGCCGACCGTAGTGGGCACTACGTCTCCCTTCCATCCGTTGGGTCCCACTCAAAGCCTCCGTCGTGATGCAAGCACCAAGCGTCCCACCTCCCGCTACCGTTCCCCCTGGCTCGCAGGTAATTGTCACGGGCGCGGGTATCAGTCCGGTCGCCATCTACAAGGCCGCGGAAGCCGCACGCACGGAACTGAGGAACCAGCTCGAGACCCTCGAGGACAAGCGGCACTCCCTCAGTGAACAGGTTCGGGAAAATTCCTTGTCCGGCGCTGACAAGGTTGGCGTCGAGGCGCGCATCGCGGACCTGGACAAGCGAATCCTCGATGTGCAGAACCAGATCGGCACTGCGGACCAGGTGGTTGCCAAGGCGGCGGGCGTACCCGGCGCCGTTGTCGAACCGCCTCCTCGCGTGAACAGCGACCGCAATGGGCCGCCCCCCGAAGCGTTCGTCCTGATGGGCCTGTTCATCGTAGTGGTGTTGCTGCCCATTTCGCTGGCGTTCGCACGGCGGATCTGGCGTCGTGGCAAGGATGCGGTGGTCTCGTTCCCACAGGAGTTGTCGGATCGCCTCAATCGCCTGGATCAGGCGGTGGACTCCATCGCCGTGGAGGTCGAGCGCATTGGTGAAGGGCAGCGGTTCGTCACGCGCGTGCTGTCGGAGAATGGCACCGGACGATCGTTGGGGAGTGGCGCTGCCATGCCCATCGATGCGGGTGCACGCGAGAAGGCCAGGGTGGGTCGCGAAGGAGAACGAGGGTCTAGCTAAGGCAGGGCGCAGGCGGGCATTGCCGTTCCGGTGGTCGCCCGTACGTTGTCCGGCATGACAGCCACCGCACTCTTTGAAACTGGCGCGCCATTGTCGTTTTCCGCGCGCGCGGTGAACGTGCACTTCCGCGATACGATCGCCCTACGCGACGTGTCGATCGACGTTCCCGCCGGCTCGTGCGCAGCGCTGATTGGCGAAAGTGGTTCCGGGAAGACGACACTGCTCCGGTGCGTCAATCGACTGGTGTCGCCGCGGACTGGCGACATCAGCATCGGAGGCGCGGACGTTCGCTCGTTCGACGTCGCACAGCTGCGCCGCCGCGTAGGGTACGTGCCACAGCACGGCGGCCTCCTCCCACATTGGCGAGTGCTTCGCAACGCGGCGTTGGTGCCTGCACTTCTCGGCAACGCCGACGCGATCGAGGCGGCTCGCCGTGCGATGTCGCTCGTGGGCCTGGACCCGGATCGATACGGTAACCGGTTCCCTCATGAACTGTCTGGTGGTCAGCGGCAACGGGTGGCGCTTGCGCGCGCGCTCGCGGCCACGCCGGGCGTGCTCCTGCTCGACGAACCATTCGGCGCCCTCGACGCAATCACGCGCGCCGACGTGCAGGGCGCCTTCGAGCGCCTTCGCTCGGACCTGCCAGTAACCACGTTACTGGTGACGCACGATCTCGCCGAAGCGGCCCGATTGGCGGACCAGATCATCGTGTTGAAGGAAGGCCGGGTCGAGCAGCGGGGAACGTTCGTCGACCTCATGCACGCTCCGGAAACCGCCTACGTTGAAGCGCTGGTGTCGCGCGCCATCTCGGCGGCGTCGAGCCTGGTGCCATCGTGATCGGAACGCGCCGGTGGATTCACGCGATGGGACTTGTCGTATTTATGGTTTCGGGCATGTCTGTGCGCGCACAGGAGACGCCGGCCGTACTGGCGCCGCGGACCGCCATCGTGGTGGCCTCGAAGCCATTTGGAGAGTCGTACTTGCTCTGTGAGATGTTTGCGCAACTCCTCGAGTCACGCGGGATTGCTGTTGATCGCAAACCGGGACTGGGCGCAACAGAGATTGCGTTCGCGGCGCTTCGAGCAGATGCCATCGATGTCTATCCGGAGTACACCGGCACCGGCCTCCTTGCCGTGCTGCATGACTCGCTCACCGACTCGCTTGCAGCAGACCCGCGGCGCGTGTATGCGTACGTGGCGCAGCGCTCCGCGGAAGTATTTGGAGTGCACTGGCTTCCGCCGCTCGGCTTCCAGAACACATACGCCATCGCTGTCACGCGCCAAACGGCAGCCCGCCTGCATCTGCATACGCTTACGGATCTCGCGCGTGAAGGGCGGTCATTGAGCGCTGGATTCACCGCGGACTTCATCGGCCGTGCGGATGGCCTGCACGGTCTCGCCCGCGTGTATCGACTGGAGCCACGCACCGTGCGTCCGCTCGCGCCGGCCGTGAAATACCAGGCGCTCGTGAGCGGCGCCGTGGACGTTGTTGACGGCTATTCAACCGATGGGTTGCTTGCGCGTTACGACTTGCTGACCCTCGTGGATGATCGCCATTTCTTCCCGCCGTATGAAGCCGCTGCCGTAGTGAGTCCGCGGTTGGCGCGGACGCGACCTGACGTCATTGGCATCCTTGGGCTCCTGAGTGGCCGGCTCGATGAGGCGCTGATGCGGGCGTTGAATCGTCGTGTGGAGGTGGACGGTGAATCGGTGCATGACGTTGCCGCATTGACGCTGCGCTCCCTTGGCCTCGTCGCGTCGCGGAGAACACAGCCGGTTGTCGCCAATGACACACGCGCCACCTTTCCCGAATACATGTGGGCGCAACGCTCCACCATCACTGGCCTCACGCTACGCCATCTGGAGCTCGTGCTTGTGGCCCTCCTTGCCGCAGTGCTCGTGGCGGTACCACTGGGCCTCGCACTCGAGCGATCGCGCGTCATTGCCGAGCCGGTCATCCGCGGTCTGGGTGCTATCCAGACGGTACCCAGCATCGCCCTGCTCGCCTTCATGATCCCGGCGCTCGGCGTCGGCGTAGTTCCTGCGCTTGTTGCGCTCTGGTTGTATGCACTGTTTCCCATTGTACGCGGCACGTACAGTGGCGTGCGCGACGCGGACCCCGATGCTGTGGAGGCAGCCGAAGCCCTGGGTATGACTGCGCGGCAGCGTTTGCTTCAGGTTCGCCTTCCTCTCGCGGCGCCGGCGATCATGTCCGGGATACGGACCGCCGCGGTGATTACAGTCGGTACGGCAACCCTGGCAGCGTTCATCGGCGCGGGAGGGCTTGGCGAGCCAATCGTCGCTGGGCTGTCGCTGGCAGATTCCCGGCTGGTGCTCTCGGGTGCGCTTCCTGCGGCGGTATTGGCATTGCTGGTCGACGGTGTGCTCGCGCTTGCCGAACGCATCGTTGCGCCCGCGCATCGGCGGCGACGAGCGTAATGCAGCACCGGTCGGCCACATCACCTCGAGCCCTGCTCAACCAACCATGAACGTCGATCCCCGCGCCGGACACCTACCGGAGCCGTCGAGTCTCGCGAACATACCGCAGCTCGTCTCCGCGTACTACACAGAGATACCGGATCATGCCGAGCGAGCCGAACGTGTGAGCTTTGGTACTTCGGGGCATCGTGGATCGTCGTTGCGTCGTTCGTTCAACGAACGACATATCCTGGCCATCACGCAGGCGATCTGCCTTTACAGGAAGCATCACGGTATTGACGGGCCACTCTTCCTTGCCATTGACACACACGCGCTGTCGGAGCCGGCGTTCGCAAGCGCGCTGGAAGTGCTCGCGGCCAATGGTGTGGATGTCATGATCGACTCGCGCAATGGTTTTACGCCAACCCCTGCGCTCTCGCACGCAATCCTCACCTACAACCGCGGTCGCGTTGCTGGCTTTGCCGACGGCATCGTCGTCACGCCGTCGCACAACCCGCCCGAGGACGGTGGCTTCAAATACAATCCTCCCAGTGGGGGGCCCGCCGATGGGAGCGCCACGGGCTGGATTCAGGACAGGGCGAATGAGCTTCTGGCCAACGATCTCGCCGGGGTAAAGCGGATGTCGCTTGCCCGGGCCCGCGCGGCAAGTACCACGCATCGGCATGACTTTCTCGCCGCCTATGTCCGGGATCTCGGGAACGTGATCGACATGGAGGCCATTCGGGCGGCATCGCTCACGCTCGGAGTCGACCCCCTTGGGGGCGCCGGCGTTGCGTATTGGGGGGAAATCTCGGATCGCTACAAGTTGTCCCTCAACGTCCTGAGCACGGACGTCGATCCCACCTTTCGCTTCGTGAGTGTGGACTGGGACGGCCGCATTCGCATGGACTGTTCATCACCCTACGCGATGCAACGGTTGTTGTCGCTGCGCGATGCCTTTGACGTGGCGTGGGCGTGCGACACGGACCATGACCGGCACGGAATTGTCACGCGCCTGAGCGGGCTTCTGAACCCGAATCATTACCTCGCCGTCTGCAGCCTGTATCTCTTTTCGCATCGTCCGGCATGGCAGGCCAGAGCGGGCATTGGCAAGACAGTGGTAAGCAGCAGCATGATTGACCGCGTCGCCGCGAAGCTGGGCCGACCGCTCATGGAAGTGCCGGTGGGGTTCAAGTGGTTCGTTGACGGACTGGCCTCAGGCTCGCTCGGGTTCGTCGGAGAGGAGAGTGCGGGTGCCTCATTCCTTCGTCGCGACGGAACAGTGTGGACCACCGACAAGGACGGCATCATTGCCGGCTTGCTCGCAGCCGAAATGACCGCTGTGATGGGGCGGGACCCTGGTGAGGTGTACGCGGACCTTGCGCGTGATGCCGGCGCGCCTGTCTATGAGCGCATCGATGCCCCCGCAACACCTGACCAGAAGTCTGCACTCTCACGACTCGCCCCCAGCGACATCACTGCCGATGAACTGGCCGGCGACCATATCGTGAATCTGCTCACCACGGCGCCAGGCAACGGTGCGCCCATAGGCGGGCTCAAAGTAGTGACGGAGCGGGGGTGGTTTGCGGCGCGACCGTCGGGCACCGAGGACGTCTACAAGTTGTACGCGGAAAGCTTCGTGGACGACGCGCATCTTCATCGCATCCAGACCGAGGCGCAGGCCATCATTCAACGCACCTTTGCCGAGCACCAGACATGAGCAACCCACCGATGCGCCTCGATGCATTGGAGACACCTGCACTTGTGGTTGACCTGGCCCGCATGGAGCGCAATCTCTCGCGTGCCGCCACGTATGCCGACCAACACGCGCTGGCCCTACGGCCCCACGTGAAGACCCACAAATCCCTGTTCGGCGCTCGGCGGCAATTGGCGCTTGGTGCGGTGGGGCTCACGTGCGCAACGCCGCACGAGGCGGAGGTGATGTCAGCGGTAGCGAACGACCTTCTGGTCGCCTATCCACCTGTGGGACCCCTTCGCGCGGCGCGATTGGCCGCATTGCCAGAACACGTGAAGCTCACCGTTGCGCTCGACTCCGTGGAGGCCGTGGGAGAACTCGCTCGCGCCGCATCCGTGACCAGCCGGAGGATCCGCGTTCTCGTCGAGCTGGACCTCGGTATGCACCGCGTGGGCGTTCCGGTGGTGGATGCCGCCATCACGCTCGCGAGGCAGGTGGAGGGTGAGAAATCACTCGAGTTTGCCGGCATCGCCTTCTATCCAGGACACGTGCGCGAACCCGTGGGGGACCAGGACGTCAAGCTGGCGGAGTTGAACGAGACACTGGGAAACGCCCTGCGGCGGTTTGGAGAAGCGGGGCTTACCCCACAAGTGGTGAGCGGAGGCTCCACCCCCACGCTCTGGCGTACCCACGAGATCGCCGGCGTCACGGAATTTCGGCCCGGTACTTACATCTACAACGACCGCACCACGGCGGTCATCGGCGCCTGCTCGATCGACGACTGTGCGCTCGCCGTCCTCGCTACGGTGGTGTCAACGGCTGTCCCGGGCCAGGCAGTGATCGACGCCGGCACCAAGTCTCTTGGGCGCGAACCAGTCCGGGGGATAGACAGCGACGGGTTCGGCGAACTGCTGGAGCATCCTGAAGTGGTCGTGGCGCGGATGTCGGAGGAGCACGGCGTGCTCGACCTCTCGAAGTCAGACTGGAAGCCAATCGTGGGCGAGCGAGTCCGGGTCATTCCCAATCACGTCTGCATCGTCGTTCATCTGAACGACATTGTCTACGGAATGCGGGACGCGCAAATAGAAACGAGCTGGCCCATTGCAGCCCGGGGGCGTGGCGAGCGGGTGGTAATCGGGTAATCCAGCCGTCTGAGGTCGGTTTGCAGCCCCTGTGACATCAATCACTTGCGTGCGGCCGTCGAAGGACGATCATTAACGGACGCCCCACGCGCACGTCGAATGGGGCACCTCCCTTCGGGCTGACGATCGTGTACGCGTACGCTAATCGCTGACCGACCATGACGCACGTCCCCACCGACCTGACCGAGCGCCAACACGCAGATGCGGGCGCGCGTGACGAAGTAGCGACCCCTGGCGACCGGCCGTCTCGCCGAACGTGGCTCGGGGCGGGCGCCGCCGCGCTCGTGGCGACGATGATGCCGAGGCGCGTGTCGGCGCAGACGCCGAGGCATCCAAAACCGGTGCCGATTCCGCTCACGCCGAACATTCCGAACGAGACGCCCGTCGCGCCGCAGGAATGGGCGAGTGACACCACGCGTCTTCTGCGGCGTGTGACGTTTGGTGTGACGGATGCCGACGTGCAGGCGGCCAGGAAGTACGGCTTTCGCGGTTTCGTGGAGCGCCAGCTCGACTATGCACACCTGGACGATTCGGCGACGGATGCGTTCGTGGCAGCGAAGTATCCGTTGCTGTCACAGTCCACGGATCAGCTCTTCGCGGCGAATTCCGGCACGCTGCAGAATCAGCTGCAGCAGGCAACGCTCTATCGGGCGGCGTTCTCGTCGCGGCAGTTGTATGAGCGCATGGTGGAGTTCTGGAGCGACCATTTCAACATCGCCATCAGCAAGGTCGGCTACCTCAAGGCCGTGGATGATCGAGACGTCATTCGCAAGAACGCACTTGGCAGCTTTCGCACGTTGCTGTACGCGAGCGCCAAGAGCGGGGCGATGATGGCGTACCTCGATCAGAACCAGAGCCGCAATACCGCGCCCAACCAGAACTACGCACGCGAGATCATGGAGCTGCACACGCTCGGCGTGAGCGGTGGATATACGCAGACCGACGTCGCGGAGCTGTCGCGAGTGCTGACCGGATGGACGATCGCCGGCCGTGGTGATTTCGCGTTCAATCCGGCCATCCACGATTGGGGCGCCAAGACGGTCCTTGGCACCACAATCCCCGCGGGCTCGCCCTCGCAGGGTGCAGCCGGCGTGAAGGAAGGGGAGAAGATGCTGGACGTGCTGTTGGCGCACCCGAGCACCGCAACGTTCATCGCCACGAAAATGCTGCGCTGGTTCGTGACGTACGATCCAACGGCCGCGCAGATTGCCAGCGTCGCCGCTGTATACACGGCAACCGGCGGTGATATCAAGTCCATGATTCGGGCGACGCTTGATTCGGCATGGGTTGCATCGGCGCCGATGAAGCTCAAGCGGCCCTTCCACTATCTCGCATCTTCCCTGCGCACGTCGGCTCCGGCCGTTACCAACGTCGCCACCATCAACGCGCAGCTCACCAACGTTGGGCAGCCGTTATTCCTGTGGGACACGCCGGATGGCTACCCGGACAAGGTGGAGTACTGGGCCGGAAATATCCTCCCCCGCTGGACCTATTCGTCGTTTTTCACGGCATTGAGTGCGGGCGAGGTCATCATCGATACCGCTGGCTTCATGAAAGGCAATACGGCTGATGCGACTAT
Source organism: bacterium (assembly GCA_040003455.1). Lineage (GTDB taxonomy): Bacteria > Gemmatimonadota > Gemmatimonadetes > Gemmatimonadales > Gemmatimonadaceae > AG11. The sequence continues at coordinate 19,414 of JBDUCM010000011.1, read as the reverse complement.
CGCGATCATTGATGCGCGCCTGTTCGGATCGGAAATCGATCCTGCTCTCAAAGCCTCGTTGACGGCCTACCTCAAGGGTGGCACCTACAACGTGGCGCGCGTGCGTGAAACAATGGCCCTCGCGATGAGTGCCAATTCATTCCAGTGGTACTGAGGCGCGCTTTATGACGACCGACCATCAGGACGACGACACAGGCTGTAGCGAATACCGTGAGCTGTCGCGACGGCAGTTCGTCGGTACCGCGGCGGCCGGGTCGATGGCCGCGGTGACTGCGGCGTATTTCCCGGCGTGGCTTCCCAAGGTGGTACTCGCGGAAACCTTCGCGTCAACGCGCGATGTGATCCTTTCCGTGTTCATGCGGGGCGGTGCGGATGGCCTGTCCCTCTGCGTGCCCTTTGGCGATCCGAGCTACTACACGGGGCGCACGACGATTGCCGTTCCGCGCCCCGACGCATCTGCTTCCACAAAGGGCATTGCGCTCGACAATTTCTTCGCCTTTCCCCAGGCGATGGCGGGGCTGATGCCCGCGTATGTTGCGAAGGACCTGCTGGTCGTGCATGCGACCGGGCAGTTCAACAACTCGCGCTCGCACTTCGACGCGCAGCGGTACATGGAAGTGGGTAAGCCAAACGACCCGAATCTGGTGACCGGATGGCTCGGCAGGCATCTCGCGAGCACACCACCTGTGCGATCCACCGCGCCCCTGCGTGCGCTGGGGCTGTCATCCGGCCTTCAGAAGACCCTCGTTGGCGCGCCAAAGACCCTACCCATAGCCAATCCTGCGAGCTTTTCCATCGGCGGTTCGGCAGGTACACAGGCCGCTCGTCTCGGATTTCTCGCGAACGACTACGCTGGGGCAACGGAGCCGATTCACTCGGCCGCGCTTGACGCGACGAACACCGTCGCCCTGCTCGCGTCTGTTGGGTTCTCCACGTACAAGCCTGCCAACGGTGCGGTGTATCCCGCGTCGTCGTTTGGCAATGCGCTCAAGTCAGTTGCTGCACTGATCAAGGCGGATGTCGGGATCGAGGCGGCGCAGGTGGACATCGGCGGATGGGATACCCACTCCGCGCAAGACCCACTGGCCGGCTCGATGTTCAAGACGATGCAGGATTTCTCGAACAGTCTCGCCGCCTTCTATGCCGACGTGATTGCGACGGCTACGGTCACTGGCGTGACCGCAGTGGCGTTCTCGGAGTTCGGGCGCAACGCGCGCGAGAATGGCAGCAACGGGACGGACCACGGGCGCGGCACGGCCTTGTTCGCGATGGGAAAGAACATCGCCGGAGGCCGAGTGATGGTGAACAACTGGCCGGGCCTCGCGAAGGAAAACCTCGAGTCGGGGCAGGATCTCGTGGTGACCATTGACTACCGGGACATCCTGGCGGAGATCGTGCAAAATCGCCTGGGCAATGCAAACCTGGCGCTCATCTTTCCCGCCTGGACCCCAACTATGCGTGGCGTCACGCGCTAGGCGAGTAGCGAAGCGCTACTGGACCAGAACCTGTCCCGACATGCCGGGATGTACGGTGCAGTCATAGGTAAACGTTCCGCGGCTATTGAAGGTCCGAACGAACACGAGGTTCGTGGCGTTCTGGATGTCCGGTGGCGAGCCCGGAGGATTTCCGGTCTTGAAGATCACGTTGTGTGCGATGCCGCCGCCAAACACCCAGGTGACGGACTGCCCCAACGCGATCGTGGTGATGTTGGGTACGAAGGCGACCGGCAACGTGGACACGGTGTCCTTCGTGGCCGCCGTCTTCGCTGAGACCACGATATCCATTGTTCCCGTCGCGCCGCCCAGCGATGCGCTGATGGTGGTGGTGCCCGCGGCAACCGCCGTCACCACCCCAGTCTGGCTCACCGTCGCGACGGATGTCGAGCTCGACGTCCAGTTGAACGCGCCGGGACTGATGAGCAGTTCGCCCGAGGGGCCGAAGGCGAAGACTACGAGCTGCAGTGTATTCCCTGGATTCACGGCCGTGAGGACGTTGGCGATGACGATCGCGGCGATGGTTGGGGTGGTGCCGGTGCCGCTATCGGAACCGCAATTCGCGGACGCCGCAATCATCACGAGGGCGGCAAGTGAACGAAGGCGCATGCTGGCAGGCCGTGGAGGACGGGGGACAAGTCGCCAGGACAAGCGAGGTCCGGGTGGCAATTGGCCAGTTCGACTCGGTGGTATGTAGAACGTTAGGCTACGTGACCGTCCGAAGAAAGACGAACGCGCCACCTATTCCGCAATTCGGACCACCACGCGGACTGTAGCGATCGTGCTTTCGAGGGGTCGGCCCCCTTGGAGTTGACTGCGTGCGTCGGCATCTTTCATGGCGGCCGTGCGACCGCGCGGCTGATGCCCCATCGAATGAGCCGTCATGCCCAACGCATCCAAGAGCAAGAGCGACGCCCCACTGCAGGAGTCGAAGGACCCCATGCTGGTTGTACGCGCTCGCGCCGACGCCCTGTACCGCGGTGCAATCGAGTGCTGTCGCCAGCACGACCGGTCCGCCAAGCGCTCCGACACTGAAGAACCAGAACTGGAGCACGCCCATCTGGATGCGCTCTGCAAGATGTGCGATGGATCCCTCGCGGAACTCGCGGCGGCGTACAATGATGCCGCGGGGAGCGAGCACCCGAAGGTGGACGAGGCCTGGTGGCACAAGGCCAACGCGCTCTGGCATGCCAGTCGGGAGTATCAGCGCCGTCACGCGAGCGTTGACGAGCTGGCGAAGAGCCTCTCGAGCAAGCGAAGCGCCGATAAACTCACGGCCATGCAGATGGAGTATGAACTGGAAGCATCCGCGCTGCTGGCCCTCCGCCATGCCGCCGACGCGTACCTCAAGACACGGCCCGGACTCACCTGATGGCTACGAAGAAGACCAAGAAGGGTACGACAGGCACGTCGAAATCCGCTCGCACGACACCGGTCCGAAAGGCAGGTACCACCCGCTCCACGGCCAAGCGTGGTATCAACGCCCGCTATCCCTGGAAGGAAGAACCGAATCCGTATCTCGAGCTTCGCACGTCCGCCATTCAGGGTACAGGGGCATTCGCGGCGCGCCCGATCAAGAAGGGCACACGCATTGTGGAGTATCTGGGTCAGCGCATCTCGTGGCGCACCGCGGACAAGCGGTACGACGATACGAAGATGGGCCGCCACCACACCTTCCTCTTCACGGTAGATGAAAAGGTGGTGATCGACGGCGCGGTGCAGGGCAACGAAGCGAGGTTTCTCAATCACTCGTGCGACGGCAATTGCGAGGCAATCGAGGACCGGAAACGGATCTTCATCGAGGCGCGCCGCGCCATCAAGGCGGGCGAGGAACTGCTGTACGACTATCAGTACGAGCGTACGGACGAACACACCGACGAAGACGAGACGTTCTACGCATGCCGGTGCGGCGCAGCGAAGTGCCGCGGGTCCATTCTCGCTCCGAAAAAGACCAAAGACTGATCGCGTGCCTTCCGCGTCGCTGCGTTCCCTGCTCACAGGGCTGATCGACTACGCGGGTCTCTTCCCGCCGGCGGCACTTCCAATGTCTGAAGTGGTCACCAACTATGACCACTATCGCCGTTCCGATGACCGGTGGGCGCTTGGTCGTATTGTGGTTCCCGTTGCCCGGCTGCGGGAACTCGCGGATGCGGCGGCAGCGCTACCGCTGCCGCCGGACGGTGTTTGGGCCATAAGCGCGCTCGTGGGGGACGATTGTCTGCACGATGCCGCTGACATTGACGCCTGGAACCAGGCCGAGGCAGGACGATTCATCGTGGATTCCGTGGAAGTACGGGCCACCTCTGCCGACAGCATTGGGCGCGCAGCGTCGGCGCTCTCGGCCCGATCCAACGTGTACGTCGAAATTCCGGTCACCGACGACCCCGATAGACTGATCGCCGCCATCAAGGACAACGGTGTGCGTGCGAAGATTCGCACGGGCGGTGTCACCAGCGATGCGTTCCCCACCGCTCCGCAGGTCGCGCGATTTTTGTCGCTCTGTGCGCGCCATGGCGTGTCGCTCAAAGCCACCGCAGGGCTGCATCATCCGCTGCGTGCCGAGCACCGGCTGAGCTATGCGGACGACGCGCCTCTTGGCACGATGTTCGGTTTCCTCAACATGTTCATCGCCGCCGCCTTCGCGCGGGCCGGAATGAGCGACGACGAGCTGGTGCGCGTCCTCGAAGAGCGAGATGCGCAGGCATTCCGCTTCAGCGCGGGGGCGGTGACCTGGCGATCGCAATCACTGACGATGGCGCGCATCTCCGACGCCCGCTCGTGGTTCGCGATTGCATTCGGATCCTGCTCATTCCGCGAACCCATGCACGACCTCGACGAGCTGGGGCTGTTGTGAGTACCCTGCCGGACGAAACACATCGCGCCGATCTCGCGAGCTGGGTCCAGTCCGCGATGGCGCCATCCACGGACTTTCCGATCCAGAACCTTCCGCTCGGTATTTTTCGGGCGATTGGACGCGGGGCGCGACCGGGCATGGCGATTGGCGATCAGATCCTCGATCTGGTGGCCGCCGCCACCGAAGGGCTCCTGACCGACACGCTTGCGCGAGTGATTGAACGGTGCGCTGCGGAGGGTGTCCTGAATGCGCTCTTCGCGTCAGGACGCGAAGTCCAGCGGGCGTTGCGGAGCCGTGCCAGCCATTTGCTGGCCGCTGACACCGAGCTTGGCCAGCGCGCCTGTCGAATGCACGACCGGTTGCTCGTGCCGATGAAGGACGCGGAGTTGTTGGTCCCCGCTCGCGTGGGCGACTATACCGATTTCTACGCGTCCATTCACCACGCCACCAACGTGGGTAGCATGTTTCGCCCCGACAACGCCTTGCTGCCCAACTACAAATGGGTGCCCATCGGCTATCATGGGCGCGCGTCGAGCCTGGTGCCGAACGGAACGCCCGTCCGCCGTCCCTCAGGGCAGACGAAGGACGACGCTGCAACGGCGCCGACATTTGGCGCGACGCGACGCATGGACTATGAACTCGAGGTCGGTGCGTTCATTGGGGTTGGCAACGCGATGGGCACCCCAATTGGCATTGGGGATGCTGAGGCGCACATCGCCGGCTTGTGCCTGGTAAACGACTGGTCGGCCCGCGACATGCAAGCTTGGGAATATCAACCGCTCGGTCCATTCCTGGCCAAGAACTTCGCGACCACTGTTTCGTCGTGGGTCGTGTCTCTGGATGCGCTTGCACCGTTTCGGGTTTCCGCATTCGCCCGCGCCGACGGTGACCCGGCACCATTGCCGTATCTCTTCGACGCGGAGAATCAGCGCCACGGTGGCCTGGATATCGGACTGGAAGTGCTGCTGTCGTCCTCGCAAATGCGACAGCGAGACATGCCACCAATGCGCGTGAGCATTGGCAGTTTCACGTCGATGTACTGGACCGTGGCCCAGCTCGTGACCCATCACGCAAGCAACGGCTGCAACCTGCAGGCTGGCGATTTGCTTGCGAGTGGCACCGTCAGCGGTGACTCGAAGGAGTCACGCGGCTGCCTGCTCGAACGCACTTGGCGCGGGACCGAGCCCCTCACGCTCCCAACCGGAGAGACTCGGCGGTTTCTCGAGGACGGCGACGAGGTCATCATGCGCGGATTCTGTGAGCGCCAGGGGTTCCGTCGCATCGGCTTTGGGGAATGCCGAGGAATCGTATTGTCGGCATGATTCGGCTGGGCTCGCGCTCGACGTACGTTGTTGCCATGGCGCTCGCATTCGGCTGTGGCGGCCACCTTGAAGTACCAGCCCCAAATCTCGAAGCGCGTGCCGGTTCGGCGCTCCCACCTGCGCAGCCTGCGGTCATCGTCCTGCCGATTTCAATTTCACTCGGCAAGCTGCGAAGCCTGCTCTCCGCGCAATTTCCTGCAAACGATTCGCTGACGCAGGCACAGTGCGTTGCCCTGGGTGGTGCGGTTTGTCATCAGTACGTCTATCGGCGCGACTCGCTGGAGATGCGCATGAATGGCGATCGCGTGGAGTTGATCGCGCGACTCCAGTATCGCGGGCGCGTCGCCGTGCCCCGGGTTGGCGGATTTGCGAGTTGTGGATACGCGCCTGAACCGATGAAGCGCGCGGAGCTGAAAGCCGCCACGTCGCTCTACTGGCGCAACGATTGGCGGCTTGGGTCTCGCAACACGGCACTTGCCGCGACGCTTCCGGATCCATGCGAGGTCACGCTGCTCAAGGTGGACGCGACTCCGTTGATGCGACACATCGTGGACGGCCAGCTCGAGAAGCTACGTCAACAGCTCGATAGTGCTTTGCCTGCCATGGCAGATCTTCGGGCCGCGGCGGATTCCTTGTGGCGCGTCATGCAGCAACCTGTCGCCCTCGATTCCGCGAGCACGGCGTGGCTCAGCATGACGCCGGAGAACGTTGCCTTGGCTCGTCCGCTTGGCCGAGGGGACGCGATCACGACCGCCGTGGTAATTACCGCGCGGCCGCGCGCGTCCATTGGAGCGCGTCCCGGTCGTGGAACGGGTCGCCTCGCCCCGCTGGGGTTGGCACCGGCAACGGCAAACGGCATTCACGTTCCGGTGGACATCGAGCTGCCCTTTGCCGACATCAGTGCGAGGGTGTCCCAGATCATGCGCGGCGAGGTGCCGGGAGCAGATCTCACGGTGGACAGCGTGAAGATCTGGGGGGTGGGTGACACCGCGGTTGTGCGCGTGAGTGTGCGCGGGACGGTGAATGGCGATCTCTTTGCGCTGGGGCGAGTGGCGTACGACACCGCGACCAGGCGGGTACTCGTGAACAATCTTCAATACACCCTGGCAAGCGACAGCAAGATGAGCCGCTTCAAGGCCACGCTCGGCTCCTACCGAATCAAGCGTGCATTGGACCAGGCCACGGGGCATGGTCGTCTGGACGTGAGCACGCAGCTCGACTCACTTCGCCGTCAGCTTACAACGCAGCTCAACAGGCCCTTGGCGCCTGGGGTAACGGTGTCCGGAAGCGTGGATGGGCTCAAGATCGCCGGTCTTGCCACGACCGGGACGGCTTTCGTCCTGCGCGTCGTGCTGGATGGACAGGCTCGCCTGATCGTTCAGTAGCCCTACGGTCTATTGTTTGGCGTCGAATCGGGCACGATGCCGGCGGGGAAGGGCATCGGTTGCCTGGTCCAGGCTTTCACCTTGAGCGCCTGGCCAATCTTGATTCGATCGCCGGATACGCCGTTCAGGGACCTGATCGCTTCGGGGGTTGTGCCATAGAGCTTTGCCACAGAGGCCAAGGCTTCGCCGCGCCGAACCGTGTGATACCACTCCCGCCGCCCCGCGTGCACCTGAAGTTGGCGCGCGCGGTCGCGCGCGCGTCGCAACTCGCGTCGCTGCCACCCGATCGCACGTAGTACGCTGTATTTCTTGTGAACCAGCGCCAGCAGTGAGTCCGCTGCCCCAGCCGCAGGAGAGGGCACGCCGAGTGTGAGACCGTCGCGGGGGGCGGCAATCCGGAGTGCTCGTGCCAGGAGAAAGAACGTGCGCGTCGGTTCGAGCTGCACGAGGGTGTCGATGGCCCAATCGCGCTGATCGAAGGTGGGCGGCGCATCAGCGGGGCTGAGCGGATCGCGCGGCTGGAGCCCAAGGTAGATGAGACGTCCGCCCACAGGGCGGATCGAGTCGCCTTGCGATTCGGTGAGCACGAGCAGGCCGCGCGTCGCACGGAAATAGTCAATCGGTGGGCGCTGCCAGACACTGACCTCTGCAACGACTCGTTCGGCGGGGCGAAGTGCACTGAGTCGCACCTCCCGTTCTGCAAATACACGGGCGTCCCGCGGGTCAGCACGCACCGCATGGACAGCCAGCTGCGTGGCCGTGAGGACTGCTGCCAAGCCAACGCACAGTCCCAGGTACTTCAACCAGAGGGGGTATGCGCCGCGACGCTTCCTTCGCCTGTTCCGGCGGGGGAGCGCGTTCCAACTCTGATTCCCGCCTTCGGACAGAACTCCTTCGGCGGGGAGGGGCGCGGGTGCATCGCTCAAGGGCGGCGTTGTGCGGAGTAGGGGTTGTATATAGCAACGGAAGAACAGTGCCGCGGTGGACGGTCCAGCTCGCAAGTCGGCGAATAGCGCTGCTGAGGTTGTTTGGGCCAGCCGCTAGCGCTACTCTCCATGGGTAGCTCTTGGCGCTGAGTTATGCGCCTGCCTCGGCCTGAAGTTCTGCCCGCCCGGAGGCTCGTATTCGTATCGTCCCCATCGTACGTCAAATCGGTGTTGCCGCCATCGCGGCAGTCACGGTCGTGTTCACGGCATCCCAGGTGCGGCCCGTATTCCTGGGTCAGGCACCCGTTGCCGGTCGAGTGCTGGCGGGAGCATATCTGGACTCTGCCACGATCCGCGCGCCCTGGCTCAGCCTTCCGGAGCCACTCGCCATGCGGCATCCGCAATTCCAGAAGGACGTGGAGGCCTTTGCCGCGGACCTACGGCGCACGGGCAGGATTGCCGGCGATCGCGCCGACTCCATCGCCCGCGTAGCTGTGCGGGAGGCCTACCATCGTCGACTTCCGCCGGCACTGGTCCTTGGCGTGATGCTCACGGAGAACGATCGGTTTCAGTCAAATGCGCGCTCAAACGTGGGTGCCCAAGGGCTGATGCAGGTGATGCCGCACCTTTGGACTCGCAACCTGGGGCCGGTGCTCGGCAACGACCTTCGCAACGACGAGACCAACGTCCGCTACGGCGTCTACATCCTTCGTCTATTCGCGCGCCGCACCGCGGACACCCTGGATGCGGGTGATCTCACCAGGGATGCGTTGTTGAGCTACAACGGGTGCGTGACAGGCTCCAACACGCGCGACTGCCGCGCGTACCCAGCCAAGGTGCAGCGACACGTTGAGCTCAGCGCGCTGTCGAGCTGCTCAGGCAGGCCGTTCAAGCAGTGCGTTGCCCTTCCGTTGTGGGCGGCCATGCGCGATACCACCACGCCACCAATGCCGAGTACCACGGTGACCAGTGCGCTACCTGCCGCTGCAACGGACCGGGCGCACGAGCCGCACTTGCCTCTGCTATCCACGAGATTGGCACACTGGCTTGGCGCGGTGGGCGCGCGGGGCGCCGAGTAGAGTCGCAGGCAACCAGGCAAAACGAAGGCGGGCGCGATCTCCATGATCGCGCCCGCCTTTTCGCATTGATGTGCCAAGCCTATCGTATGGCCTGAATCTGCGTCTTTGCGCTCTGCTTGATGTTCACTTCGGCGTTCTGCGCCAGGATGGAAATCTTGACGCTCACGTCGTCATTGGAATTGCCGCCAAGGTAGACGCCCGCCGGGGTGAGGAAGAACATCCCCGTGCTGGTTACGACCGACTCCATGGCCACCGGCGTGCCTTGCATACTGCCGCTGCCAGCCGCCTTGACGGACGTGATGCGTTGCACCTTGAATGCCTTGTCGCTGCCGATGGTGGTGTCGCCCGAGACCTTGTAGTTGCTGATCGCAGTGCGGTCCATTTCAAGTCCCTGCTGGGGAACCTTGCCGCTGGTCGTGTCCGACCAGCTCTTGCCGGCAGCGAGGTCGCCGCGGAACTGTGGAAGAAAGTGCAGGATCCCGTCGAGCAACGATGCAAGCTGCGGATCCACGCCATCGGGCGACTTGCCGGTGAAGAACTTCCCGGTGTTGTTCAACGTCGCGACAAACTTTCCGCCATGGAGCTTGCTCACGTCGGGAGTCGGACCGGAACTCTTCAGCGTGATGGAATCCAGCGTCACTGTGGCCGTCATCGTGTCCTGGCTGGTCTTGAGCAGGTTGACAGTCAGGACCTCCTGAAGGCCGAGTTCCACCGTGGCACTGCCCATCGGGCTGGTCTGGCTACTCGATGTGGTGCTGGTGATGCGGTATTTCGTCGTGCCCGCCGCGTATTGCACCCCCTGCGCGAAGGACGGAGCAGCCAGCGGTGCAGCAACGAGAAGCGCCACGGACAGGCGCGCGATACGAGCGATCATGTAGTGGGACTCCTTGAAGTCGGAGGAAATCGGCTGACGCCGACCTGTGAAGGTATACGCGTCGAGGAAACAAAGGTTACGAACGCTGCTGGAGGATGCCGCAAGATGTTTGCAGCGAAATGACGTTAACTTGCCGCTCCTTACTCTCACACTCTTGCCGAGCACATGCCCCACGAATCACCGCTTCCGTCGGCCAGTTCTACTGGCATCATCATTGAGCGCCTTCACCCTGATGCCGTACTACCAGTTCGCGCAACTGCGGGCTCGGCGGGGTGCGACGTTCGAGCCTATCTGAGCGCGCGGACCGTAAAGTTCTCGAACGGACTGGAGCAGTGCGAACGCGACGCCACCAATGAGGAGGGGATCTGGGGGGTGACGCTTGCGCCGGCGGAAATGGCGCTCATTCCACTCGGCTTTCGTACCCGGCTTCCAGAGGGGATTGAAGCGCAGGTTCGTCCCCGGTCTGGTCAGGCATTCAAGAACGCCCTGACGGTTCCGAACGCGCCGGGTACGGTAGACGCCGACTATGCCGAGGAGTGGATGGTCATCGTCCGGAACGATGCGCCGGTACCACGGCGAATTGTACATGGCGAGCGGATTGCCCAGGTTGTGTTCGCCACCTACGCTGCGCTGCCCTTTGAGGAGGGACTTGTTTCCCGGACCACAGAGCGCGCAGGCGGCTTTGGGAGTACGGGGCAGGCGTAGTATCCGTACTGGTCCACGCGAGGCGATGCAGCAACGACAAGAGCGGCGGAAGCTCAAAAGCTTCCGCCGCTCTCGCACCGGGGCCGATTCCCGCCCTACAGGAAACCGTGCGACAGGTGATGTCGGACCGAAAGACCACCGATCCGCGTAAGCCGTTAAAGGTTAACGGATTACGGTGATCTTGCTGGTCCGAGGCTGACTAGACAATTGATCACCTCCTTCGTTTCGGGTTCAACTCATGGGCGTGCAGAATCTCTTACCTATTTTGATGCGTAGTGTTCCTGTGCGCAAGCGGGCGCGCGCATATTTGTTCGATTGTGAAATCTGAAACCCCGCTTGCCTGCACCAAGTCGATCTGGGCAACTTGCGACGTAGTTCCGAGTCAAAAAGCACTACACGCTCCTTCGATCCCGGTCATGTCCGCACGCACATCAATTTCGTCGCTCTTCGTGGTTGGTCTCGCTGGCGCATGTGCACAGTCGGCGCCCTTACGGCCGACATCGCCAGCGCCAACACCAATTGCCGCCGCGGTGCCGGCGGCGGCTGCCGTCGTGCTTCGGCCATCCGCACCAGACAAGGACTACTGGATGTTCGCCGCCTCCGAGGGAAACGACCAGGTGGCCCTCATCCGGTTCGGACCATCCGGCATCAAGGCCGAACGCGTCGCGACGGTGGGGTTCATGCCCACGGATGTGGACGGTCCACACGGGGTCGCGATGTCTCCCGATGGCAAATGGTACTACGTCTCCACAGCACACGGCACGCCGTACGGCTTCCTCTGGAAGTACTCCACGAAGAACGACTCCCTCGCAGGTCGAGTGATGCTGGGGAATTTCCCCGCAACCGCGCAGGTCACGCCGGATGGTGAGTTCATCTATGTGGTGAACTTCAACCTGCACGGTGAGATGGTACCGTCGGACATGTCCATCGTGGCCACAGATGAGATGGTGGAGGTGGCGCGAGTGCCCACGTGCACCATGCCCCATGGTTCACGCATCAATGCCGCGGGCACGAAGCAGTACTCCGGCTGCATGATGGATGACATGGCGGTGGAGATCGACACCCGCACCTTTGGCGTGTCGCGCCATTTCCTCCTGACGAAAGGGAAGGAAATGGGGATGATTGGCGCGCTACCCACGCGCAAGGCCGGTGATGATCACGCCATGCACGACATGGGTGGCCATGGCATGGAGCCGCCCAAGGCGGGCGACGTAAGTTGCTCGCCAACGTGGGTGCAACCGTCGTCCGATGGCGCGAAAATATTCGTCGCCTGCAACAAAAGCAGTGACATCGTCGAGATTGACGTGGCCTCCTGGGCAATGACGCGTCGCATTCCTGCCGGTGAGGGGGTGTACAACCTCGCCGCCACCCATGACGGGAAGTACCTCATCACCACCAACAAGCGCGGCAAGTCGGCGTCCATCATCGATATTGCCAGCGGCAAGGAGTTGGCACGGGTAGTCACATCACGCCGAGTGGCGTCCGGGGTCGCGGTGTCGTCCGACGATCGCTATGCCTTTGTCACGCAGGAAGGCGTCGGCTCCGAGCCGGGCGCTGTCGACGTGATTGACCTCCGTGCGCTCCAGAAAGTCGCGACCATCGACGTCGGTCAGCAGGCAGGCGGTATCGATTTCTGGAAGACCACCGCTCCCCGTCAATGACGACCGGGGCCCGCGGGGAATCGCGCGGCTATTGGGAGCTGAGCCGCTCGCATCGCTACAGCCTGTTGTTCGCGCTGCCGCTGCTGCTCGCGTACGAATTCTTTGAAGCGATGTCCCCTGTGCGCGTTTCGGGGGGTGTGGTGCGCAACGGCGCGGACGTCGTCCTCACCGACCTTTTCATCTGGATGCTCGGGCCACGTGGACCGCTGGTGTTCATGGCGGTGGTCATTGGCCTGTCCCTATGGCTCATTCGCCGGGATCGGGGCACAGGTCCCCTGCGTGTACGTACCTTCGCTGCCATGGCCGTGGAATCCGGCGTGCTCGCGCTGCTGTTCGGCATCGTGGTCGGTACACTGACCATGCGCGTCCTGGGGCCTCTCCGGTCGCTGTCTGCGGGCGGTGACGTCGGCGGTACGGCCGTTGCAAAAATTACCCTCTCGCTTGGCGCCGGCCTGTACGAAGAACTTCTCTTTCGCGTGGTAATCGTCTCGGCGTTCGCTACGGGATTCCGCTTCCTCGGATTTGGCCGCCTGTTTTCAGGTGTCGTTGCCACGATATTTGGCGCGCTGCTCTTTTCGGCGTTCCACTACGTTGGCCCGCTCGGCGAGCCGTTCCGCCTGGAATCGTTTGTCTTTCGCGCCATTGCCGGACTGGCGTTCAGTGCGTTGTATCTCACGCGCGGGTTTGGCATCACGGCCTGGACGCATGCGCTATACGATGTCGCAGTAATGCTGTAGGTCCACGGAAAATGCCTCACGCACGACTATCGGCTGCCAGGCTTGAGCATTGTGGCAAAGAAGGCCAGGGCACGTGAGTCGTCGAGCTGGCCGAGTTGGTACATCGCAGCCACGCGTGCGTCGCGATGCGTGTTGGTCCTGGCAATATCGAGCAATTGCGGCACAGGATCGATGTTCTTGTCCTTCGATCGTGCAATAGCGTAGACCGCCTCTCTCCGCAGCGAGGCGGCGTCATCCTCGTCGCCTGCGCCTTCGAAGCCAAGCGTGCTCGCGGCGCCGCGGGCGAGCAGATCGCTCGCCCGGCGGCGATATCGCTGAATCCTGCTCGAATCGGCGGCCGCAGCAGCCAGTATTTCCCAGCGCGGGATGCTGTCGATCAACACGAGGGGCGATATCGCATCAACCGCCACGCGACCCTCGCCGCCGCGTACAAGTGCCCGCAGAAATTCGCCGGCGCTCGCGGCCGAGACGATGCCGATGTCCATGACCGTGTCGCCAAGCACGGGCAAAGGGCCGGCAGCCGTACGCAGCCAGGACGGGGTCCCCTCCACAACGCGAACGGTCACGCGCACCAATCCGTGCTCGCATGGCGCTATTCGCGTGTCCCATGGTTCGTGCGTGAGGAGCATGCCATCGTAAATGCGAGAGCGCGGTCCGCTCAAGCCATCGCTATAGGACCGAATGCCGTCGCCGCACACCTCGGGACGCGCTCTTGCCGAGAACGCGACGGTGCGCGTGCCGGCGGCGCGCAGTCGTGCGCGCAGGTCCTGTTGCGCGGAGACAAGCGACGGAAGGACAAGTGCCGCGAGTGCGAATCGGAATGCGGAACGCATGTGATGCCTCACTGGCTGATCAGGTCAATCAGGAACTGCTTTACTCGCGGATCCTTCCTCGTACCGAGCCACCGGATGACCGACTTGCGCAGTTCGGGGTTCTTCTCCGTCTTTGCAATCTGCAGCAGCTTGTCGGTGGCTTCCGTCTCCTTGCGCTGCTGGTACACGTAAAGCATCTGGTCCTGCATCTCCACCTGTCCGGCAAATTCGTCGTACAGTGGAAGCAGATCCTTGAGGTCCGGATTGGTCTGCCCTGCGTAGAACAGCGCCTGCTTGCGGACGTCAATCTCGTAGTTCTTGTCGCGGGCTACGCCCAACAGCCATGACGTGCGATCGGGAGTCCTCTGGTTCGCGATGGCGCGGATGATCGCCTCGCGGATATCCGGGCTCGCGGTCTTGTTGAAGAGCGTGTGGAAGTATTCGCTCTCGTCGCCGTTCTTGCGGCCATTCGCCATGTAGCTCACCGCGCGCACACGCATTTCCGTGGACACGGTTGTCTGTTCGGCAAAGTGCCGCAGCGCAATTCGCGCGGTCGGGCTGGTGTGCTGTGACAGGGCCGAGAGCGCACGCTCGCGAATTTCCGGATCCGTGGCATTCACGAGGATGGAGTCGAGCGCCTTGGCGGCGCGCTCCGTGTTGACGCGTGCCAGGTTGATGACGGCGTCGCGCCGCACCTCGATGCTCGGATCGGTGCGTGCGGCGCTCAGGAGAATGTCCGCCCGCTCCTCTTCCTTTGTCTGCGCCACCATGAGCACGGCGCGCTGGCGCAGCTTCACCGAGCACTCGTCCTTGCGCGCCAGCACCTTCTGGAGCACGGGCAACACCTGGTCGGGATCGATCTGGATGATGCCAGCCAACGCGGCGAGGCGCATCTCGTCGTCGTCCGTGGGGCAGCCGTTCTGGTTCTTGAGCGTGTTGGCGCCTTGCGCGATTTCCTGTCCCGCGCGGCTGTCGCCTCGCTTCGCTTGTTCGGCGAGAATGCTCGCGCGCAGCTGCTTCGCGTCGCTCAGCGTACCCGCCTTGGGATATCGGACCGCCTGGCGGTCGATCGCGCGGACCGCCTCATCCAGTTCCCGTGATGACGTGCCGCTCCGATACAGCGCATAGGCGCGGTAGTAGAGTGCGTCGGATGCGATGGTCGAATCTGGATACTTGTCTGCGACCGTCGCAAAGAGCGTTGCGGCGCGCCGGAAGTCGCCATCGTCCAGGGCCGCGCGCGCCAGGCGGTAGAGCGAGTCCGCGGGGTCGGCGGAATGACTGGCCGAGAGCGGCGGAAAGACGGGAGCGGGCACCGGTGACCGGTATTGCGTGCCTTCGCCAAAATCGCTCGCGTTGCGGTCCATTGCCGAGGCGACCCATCCCGCCGTTGCCGCATCCGTGAGCGCCGCCCTCGCGTCATTATTCATTGTGGAAGCGGTTCCGTACGAGGTGCCGATCGAGACTGCCGCGGGGTAGCCGTCCTTCACGCCGTACGCCGCTGCCTTGGACCAGGCATCCTGCCCGTAGATCGTCTTTGCCATGACGACGGCATCGTCGACGGATCGTGATTCGCCCGCCGACGCGCTCTTTCCCGAGCCTCGGGACACGCCGACACCAGCGGATGACGCGGGTTGTTGGCCCTGAACGCCGGCGGCGGCGCCGGATGCGAAGAGCAGGGCAGACAGCAGAGATGAAATGCGCATGTGATCGTGTATCTCAGGTGCCCGACGTCGAGGAGAACCCGGCGGGAATGGTGGAGCGAAGCTTGGGCATGACGTTGTGCTTCTCCATCGATTGCTCGATCGCATCCAGATCGGATCGTCGGCCGTCCGTGGCGTATTGCGACAGTTGCATGAGTACCAGCTCCAGATCCTGGAGGAGCCGCGTGATCGCTGGATCGTCGCCGCGGCGCGTGGCGAGCAGGAGGCGCGTGGTAGCGAGGAGATCGCGGGACAGCGAGGCGAACTGCGCGTCTACACGCGCGTCGGCGTTCGACCTGACCTGGGACCGGAAACCGGCGAGCATGACTTCCGTTCGTGCGAGGTGTTCAACGACTGCCATCCGGTACGACGCTTGATCGCCCAGTTGCTCGGCGCTGTTGGCGCGATCGGTCCGGAGGCGCAAGCCGGCGGCCCGGCTTTCACGGATACTCGCCAGCCGGCGAGCACTCGGCGTCGCTTCCACTTCGCGCGTAGACGACTCGGGCGTCACGGAAGTGGGTGCCGGGGACGATGAAAGCGGCACAGCGCGCGGGGCATCGGGAGTAGCGGAGGCTACTGTGGCCGGACTCGCAACCGGACCACGGGACATGCGTCCAATGGCGAAGCCGACGAGCAGTACGGCGGCAACGCCGGCGGCAGCAGTCAGCCAGCGCGGCGCGCGGCGCGCGGTAGCGATGGGCAGTACGGCGCGTTCGGCGCGCCCTCGCTCGATGGCTGCCCACATCGCTTCGCGCGGTATTTCGGGCGGCTGGTTGTAGGTCTGCGCGGCATCCCGCAACAGGTCGTCGAAGTTGTCGTCCATCATGTGGTCGCGTCTCCTGCGAACATCGCGAGCGCCGCGCGGAGCTTGGCCCGCGCGTCGAACAGGCGTGCCTTGGAGGTCCCGACGGGGATGCCAAGTGTGTTGCCGATTTCTTCGTGCGTGAAGCCCTCGACGTCGTGCATCACGAACACCGGCCGGAGTTTGACCGACAGCGCGTCAATGGACGCATGAAGGCGCTCGCGAAGGTCGTGCGGCGCGGCGCGTACAGTCGTGGCGGGCAACTCGGGGACATCGTCAATGGGCGTAGAGCGTGTGCGGAGGCGCGTAACCGACCGCATGCCGTTGAGCGAGACGCTCGTGGCGATGGTATGCAGCCAGGTCGCGAGGGAGGCGTCGCCGCGATATTGTCCGAGTCTGTCGAAGGCACGAATGAAAGTCTCCTGCGTGAAGTCCTGCGCCAGGTCGGCGTCGCCAGCCAGCCGATAGGCAAGCCGATAGACGCGTTCCACGTGCGCGTCATACAACGCGCGCTCCGCCAAGCGGTCGCCGGCGATACATCGGGCCACGAGCTGCTGATCGGTCACGACGTTGCTGCTCTCGCCGATGCCATGTTGTGGGAGTCGGGCATTGCACACTGGTGGACACAGGTTCGCACGGAAGGGTTGGGTTTGTCGTCAGTGCCATGACCCTCACGCGGAGACTAGCTTACGGTCTGTCCTCCCCACCCCGCTACAGGTCCTGTCCAATGCCGTTCGCTTCGTTCAAGCTGCACCCCGATCTCCTCCGCGGTACGAAGGAGTTGGGCTTCACGCGCGCGACTCCCATTCAGGAGCAGGCCATTCCGCCCGCCCTGGAAGGTCGGGATCTGCTCGCCTGCGCGATGACGGGCAGCGGCAAGACGGCGGCGTTTCTCCTGCCCATTCTCCATCGGCTCATGGGCAAGCCGCGCGGAACCACGAGGGCCCTGGTCCTGACACCCACGCGGGAGTTGGCCGCCCAGATCGAGGAGCACCTGAAGCAGCTGGCCGTCCACACCCCCCTGTCGGGTGCTGCCGTGTTTGGCGGCGTGGGCCTTGGCCCGCAAGAACACGCCTTCCGCAGTGGCGTGGACGTGATCATTGCCACACCAGGCCGGTTGCTCGACCACTTCAAGCAGCCATACGCCAAGCTGGCGGGGCTCGAGATCCTGGTACTGGACGAGGCTGACCGCATGCTCGACATGGGGTTCCTCCCGGACATCAAGCGTGTACTGAAGCATCTCCCCACAAAACGGCAGACTCTGTTCTTCTCGGCTACGATGCCCAATCCCATCGTGGCACTCACAAAGGAGCTGCTGGTCAATCCGGCAACGATCAACCTCGAGCGGAAGTCGGCGCCGGCCATCGGCATCAGGCAGGCTGTGTACGCGGTAAGTCAGGAGCTCAAGCCCGCCCTGTTTGTGGAGCTCATGCGTCGGGGCGATATCGGGAATGTGATCGTCTTCACGCGGACCAAGCATCGCGCCAACCGTCTCGCCGATTACCTGACGTCGGAAGGGGTTGCCAACGCCAAGATCCACGGCAACCGGTCGCAGGCGCAGCGGACAGAGGCGCTCGAGGGGTTCAAGTCCGGCCGGTATCGTTGCCTTGTTGCCACCGACATCGTGGCGCGCGGAATTGACGTTGAGCAGCTGGAACACGTCGTGAACTTCGACGTTCCCCACCTTCCCGAGGACTACATCCACCGGGTGGGCCGAACGGCGCGAGCGGACGCGACAGGCGACGCCTTCACGTTTGTGTCGCCGGAAGAAGAATCGGACCTGTCGGCCATCGAGCGGGCCATCACCAAGCGGCTCCCACGCGTGGTGGTGTCGGGGTTCGACTACTCTACCAAGCCCAAGCAGCGCTTTGAGGTCCCGATCGCGGAGCGTATCGCGGAGATCCGCGCTCGGAAGGCAGATGAGCGGAAGCGGGCCAAGGAGAAGGCGGAGCGTCGGGCGGCGCACGGAGCGGGTGGTAGTCCGGCGGGCAGCAGGGGCGCGCCCGTCGCTGGTGGTGGTCGGCCCGCCCGTCCGGCCGGCTCTGGTGCTCCCGCGCGATCGGGCCCTGGCGGGGGCGGGGCATCGGCCGGGGGAGGCGCAGGTCGTCGTCGGGGTGGCTCGGGTCGTTCGGGTGCCGGCCGTCCAGGTGGCGGCGGTGGGCGCCCCGGTGGTTCCTCTCAGTCCGGCGGTGGGAGCAGTCGCTAGCAGAATTCAAGGCGGATATTTGCCCGCGCCGTTCCGGAATGAGTCGGACGTCAGCTTAGATGGACAGGAGGGCGCGCCGAGTCGGCGCGCCCTCTTTCGTATGGCGACGCAATCGCCGTTGTGTCCTGTTGGTAGAGTCCGTCCTAATGGCAGTGGACGTATTCGGAACTCAACCACGCGCTCGGCCGGGATGGCGATGTGAGTCGCATGGCGGTGCGGTGGCGAGCCGGCGGGGTATCGGCGCGGTTCTGGCGCGCCATCCGCCTGAACCGACTATTGTTGCGCTCTGCTTACTCCGCAATGTCGTGCAGTAGTTGAGCACAAGTTAATTAAGTGCATATATGGCAATCATGTAGGGCCATATCACAAAAATGCAGCCTTGATGGCCGTCGTGTGGGAAACGTGATTGGCTGGCAGTGCGAGCTTGAGGCAGCGCTCTGTGCGAGGGTCGACGCCAACCCTGTTCGGAATGGATAACGTGGACGCCTCGCCATGTGGAGAACTGATCGAGAGCCGCTTCTGCCGCAGATCAATGTTGGCGGGGATGCGTCAATAAGGCAGACGGTCGGCTGGTCAATCTACCGTGCCCCCAATTCGAACTGCGCCGTCCGATGGTGAACGCCGCCCTGGCATTGGCCTGAAAAGACGGGCCGCAGGAAGACCATTGTCTCCTGCGGCCCGTCAATGTGTTCAGTGCGATCCGCTAGCGGTACAGGCTGCTATTGTGCGGGCTTGAGCGTTGTCCCGTACTTGGTGTTGATGATGGCGATAATCTCGTTTGCGATGAGCAGGTGAGCGGCCCCTGACGGGTGCACACCGTCAAGGGAGATCAGATTTCCAAACGTGGCGTTCGTGCTC
>JBDUCM010000074.1:0-23993 GCA_040003455.1 bacterium | reverse complement strand
GGGTACAAGCTGATCGAACTTATCCGCGTTAACTCTTGTGTGTCAAGAGCTTAAAGCACTTCAACCCCCTGATTTTCGCACCGTTTCCATGAACTGTCCGAACAGGGGGCGCGCGTCGTGGGGTCCCGGCGCCGCCTCGGGGTGGTACTGGACGGCGAATATGGGCAGCTCGCGGTGCCGGAGGCCCTCTACGGTGCCGTCGTTGAGGTTCACGTGAGTGACCTCGAGCGCAGGCGCGCCAGGAATGGCCTCTTCTGTTCCCTGCACGGCAAAACCGTGATTCTGGGAGGTGATGAGGATCCGACCCGTCTCCAGTTCGCGAACCGGATGATTTCCACCGCGATGCCCATACGACATCTTCGCCGTGGATGCCCCGAAGGTGAGCGCCAGCAGTTGGTGTCCCAGGCAGATGCCGAAGATCGGCACCTCGCGCTCTGCCAGCGCCCGGATGGTGTCCGGAGCGTAGGCAATGGCGTCCGGATCGCCCGGGCCATTCGAGAGGAACACGCCGTTGGGCTCGAGCGCCAGGACTTCCTCTGCGGTGGTCTGCGCCGGAACCACGGTGACGTGACATCCGGCGTCGTCGAACAGGCGCAGGATGTTGCGTTTGATGCCGTAGTCGAAGGCAACGATGTGATGGGGCGCCTCAGGATTGCCCCAGGCGTACGGCTCGCCCGTGGTGACGCGAGATGCCAGGTCGAGTCCTTCCATCGATTCGCACGCGTCGAGTGCGGCCTGCACCTCGGTAGAGGGGGCCTCGCCGAGGGAAATGGCCCCGCGCATGACACCGACGGTGCGGAGGTGTCGGGTGAGACGACGCGTGTCGACTCCTTCCAGTAACGGAATCTGCGCCGCCTCGAGATAGGCATCGAGACTGCCTTCGGCACGCCAGTTGGAGTACGCGCGCGACAGCTCGCGCACAACGACACCGGCCACCTGTGGCGACCCTGATTCCGGGTCGGAGGGATTCACGCCATAGTTGCCGATCATCGGCGCGGTCATGACCACGATCTGGCCGCGGTAGGAGGGGTCAGTGAAGACCTCCTGATAACCGCTCATGTTCGTGGTGAAGACGACTTCGGCGACGGTGGTAGCGAGGGTGCCGTGGAGCACACCACGAAACAGGGTTCCGTCCTCGAGGAGGAGGAACCCTGGCGCTGCGGCGCGTTGGGACACCGTGACTATGGCTTCTTTGGAGCCGGCGATGCCGGAGCCGAACCAGCGGGCGCGGTGGTGGCAGGCGCGGTGGTGGCAGGCGTAGTGGCCGCCGGCGTTGCGGGCGTCAGGTTGACACCACCAGCCGGGGCGCCTTGCTGCGCTGCCGGTGCGCTCACAGGAGCGGGCGGCTGCGAGAATGCCTGGTCCAGCACCGACTTCGGCGCGCGCTGGCGCGTGGACGCGAGCGAGAGCACGAAGGAAAGGAACAGGAAGAGTGCCCCGCCCCACCAGCTTGCCCGCGTAAGCAGGTTGCCCGCCTGGCGGGTGCCAAGCAGCGAGTCAGCCGAGCTGCTCACGCCGCCGAAGCTGGCCGCGAGACCGTTGCCCTTTCCGGACTGGAGCAGGACGGCAGCGATCAGCACAATGCTGTCGATGACGAGCAGGACGAGAAGAAACGTGAACATTCCGGCAGGCCAGGTTTTGTGAGGAACGATGAGTGGAGTAACCCCTGAATATGACGGGAGTTACGGGGTCGAGTCAAGGCCGTTCCGGATTCAGCAGACGCTAGCCCGACACGCAAACCCGGTCGTTCAGGACGAGCAGATCGCTCCCCAACCCACTGGGTCAAGACTGGCGCCGCCCACCAACAATCCATCAACCTGATCAGCAGCAAGCAATGCGGCTGCGTTAGCCGGGGTGACACTCCCGCCGTACAGGATAGGAATGTCTGCGCCACCATCCCCCACAAGATCCAGCAGCGCCGCGCGAATGACACGATGCACGGCGGCGGCATCATCCGGGGTAGCAGTTCGCCCAGTACCAATGGCCCACACGGGCTCATACGCCACGATGGATGCTCGCATGGCTTCGTGCGAGAGTGCCGAGAGTCCGGTACGAAGTTGATGCAACACCACGGATTCTGTCTCGCCGCGCTCACGCTGCTCGATCTTCTCCCCGACACAGAGAATGGGGACGAGCCCATGTTCCACGACCTTGGCGCATTTCCGGGCAGACTCCGCTTCGGTCTCTCCGAACACGTGACGTCGCTCGGAGTGTCCCACGAGCACGTAGCCGGCGCCAGCGTCCGCAGCCATTGCAGCCGACGTCTCACCGGTGAAGGCACCCTTCTCTTCCGCGTGCACATTCTGCACGCCCAGGCGCAGATCGGGCCGAGGGTTCGCCGCGGCGTGCACGGCCGCAAAGGCAATCGCAGAGGGAAAGAGAATGATGGTGCGATCCTCCCGCGCGGCGTACGCACCGGTGAACGCCTCCACAAATGCGCGAGCCGCAGTGGGACCGAGGTTCATCTTCCAGTTCGCGGCGAGCACGGGACGCAGGTGCACGGGACTCCTCTATCGATCGTTGAGCACGTCGACGCCGGGTAGCGTCTTGCCTTCAAGGAACTCGAGCGAGGCGCCGCCACCGGTGGAAACGTGGCTCATCTTCGAGGAAAGGCCTGCCTGCTCCACCGCAGCGGCCGAGTCACCGCCGCCCACGATGGTAGTGGCGCCGGAGGCTGTGGCCTTGGCCATCGCGTCCGCAATCGCACGTGTGCCCTTGTCGAATGGCGGCGTTTCGAACACGCCCATCGGCCCGTTCCAGAGCACTGTCTTTGCGCTGGCAATCGCCCGCCCGTACGACTCCGCCGTGCGCGGGCCGATGTCGAGCATCGCCATGTCGGCGGGAATGTTTTCACGCCCCACCGCCTTCGATTTCGCGCCGTCCTGAATGGAGGGAGCAACCACGGCATCATGCGGGAGGATGAGAATGGTACCCGCCTTCTCGATAAGCTCCGCCGCCATGTCAACGCGCTCCGGCTCCACGAGTGACGTGCCGGTCTCGAGGCCCATGGCCTTGTAGAACGTGCACGCCATCGCGCCGCCAACGAGCAATGCGTCCACCTTGGGAAGGAGCGCCTCGATGACGTCGATCTTGCCCGAAATCTTGGAGCCGCCGAGGATGGCCACGAACGGTCGCTTCGGTTCTTCGAGCGCGCCATGCAAGTACGCGAGTTCCTTCTCCATCAGCAGGCCGGCAACCGCCGGCTTGAGATGATGTGCGACGCCTTCCGTTGATGCATGCGCACGGTGCGCCGCACCGAATGCGTCGTTCACGTACAGGTCACCCAGCTCCGCGAGGCTGCGGGCGAGTCGTTCGTCGTTCTTCTCCTCGCCGCCCAGAAAGCGTGTATTCTCGAGGAGAAGAATCTCGCCGTCCTGAAGCTGGCTGGTGGCCTTGATCGCTTCGTCCGTGTCGGTGGACTCCACAAACGTCACCTTCCGCGCAGGCATCAGCTCCACGAGCCGACGCGCTACGGGATCGAGCGAGTACTTGGCGTCCGGCTTTCCCTTCGGCCGCCCGAGATGCGACAGCAGCACTACACGCGCGCCGCGATCAAGGAGATAGTCGAGGGTGGGGATGGCGGCACGAATGCGCGTGTCGTCAGTAACGTGACCCTGCTCGTTGAGCGGGACGTTGAAGTCCACGCGCACGAGCGCGCGCTTTCCGCGGAGTTGCTCCGCGGAAAGCGCGCGAACGGTGAGCTTGTTCATGGTCTAGAGCGTCTTGCCGATGTACTGAATGAGGTCGACGCAACGGGAGGCGTAGCCCCACTCGTTGTCGTACCAGCCGGACACCTTCACCAGGAGCCCATCCACAACCATGGTGCACTTGGCGTCGAGGATGCAGGAGAATGCGTTGCCGATGTAGTCGGACGACACGAGCTCCTCTTCCGTGTACTTGAGGATGCCCTTGAGATCACCGCTCTCGGACGCAGCCTTGAATGCCGCGTTGACCTCAGCCACGGTCACAGCCTTGTCGACAACCACCGCCAGGTCCGTCATGGACACGTCAGGGGTGGGGACGCGAATGGACATGCCATCGATCTTGCCCTTGAGCTCCGGGATCACGAGCGACGTGGCCTTGGCGGCGCCGGTCGTGGTGGGAATCATGGAGATCGCTGCCGCGCGGGCGCGGCGCAGGTCCTTGTGCGGCAGGTCGAGGATGTTCTGGTCGTTGGTGTAGCTGTGCACCGTGACCATTGAGCCGCGCACGAAGCCGAAGTTGTCGCGAATGACCTTGACCATGGGCACAAGGCAATTCGTGGTGCACGACGCGTTGCTGATGATGTGATGTGCGGCGGGATCGTACTTGGTGTGATTCACGCCCATCACGATGGTGATGTCCTCACCCTTGGCCGGCGCCGAGATGAGCACCTTTTTCGCGCCACCGGTGATGTGCGCCTGCGCTTTGGGCGCGTCGGTGAAGCGGCCGGTGGATTCGAGCACCACGTCAACGCCAAGGTCCTTCCACGGGAGGTTCGCGGGGTCCTTCTCCGCAAGGATCTTGATGGTATGCCCATCGACCGTGATGGAGTTGGCGTCGTGCGACACCTCGCCCTTGAACTCGCGATGCACCGAATCGTACTTGAACAGATGCGCGAGTGTCTTCGTGTCCGTGAGGTCATTGACCGCCACGAATTCGATGTTCGTCACGCCCGCCTGCTTTGCGGCGCGAAGTACCTGACGACCAATACGGCCGAAGCCGTTGATTCCGACGCGAATTGCCATCTCTTTCAGTCTCCCGTGGTCACCACCGGTCGCCGAGAGCGGGCGCCCGGCCGAAGGTCACATAGCTAAGAATGCGTGCACCTCCGGAATGTAGCACGGAAGCACAGGCGTTGAGAGTCGCCGCCGTGGTCACCACATCGTCCACCAGCACGAGGTGCAGGCCACGCAACGACTGGCGCTCCGCCACGGTCTGGAACGCACCAGACACGTTGCGTAGTCGTTCCCCCGGTGTCAATCGGGTCTGCGTCACAGTCGCGCGAGTGCGCACAACAAGGTCCGAGCGCACTGGGACATCCCAGGCGATGGCCAGCGTACGCGCAAGTTCCAGGCTCTGATTGTATCCACGCTCGCGCTCACGTGAACGAGACAGGGGAACGGGCACCAGCGCTGCGCGCTCACGTTCCACGTCGCTCGGGAACCGCAGGGAGGCCATGCGACGGGCCATGCCGGGCGCGACCCCGGGCCATCCTCGGTATTTGAGCGCGTGCACGATGTGTCCGGCCTGACCCCCGGGAAGCGCGTACGCGGAGCGGACGGCGCGAACATACGGGGGCAACAGCTCGCACCACGAACAGCTCGATGGCTGACGTGCCGGATTGTATGGATGTCCGCATCGATTGCACCTCGGTCGCGGCAATTCGCGCGCGCGCAGCCAGCAACCGCCGCACACGAGATCGCATTCACCGGCCGACCGCGCGATCCCGCAAATGGCACATGCTGGCGGGAGGACGAGATCGAGCAGCGCCGACGCGAGCCCGCGAAGTGGAGGGACGATTCGCGACGCGAGGGGCAGGTTGCGAAGGCTGGATACCATGCCCTCAAAGTTGCCGGTACTCCCAGGACCCTGAGGACCACTCGGCCGCACGCGCCATCGTCAGATCGCGCAGCGACCGGCGGTTAGTGAATGGCCTTCCACATGGCGCCGCGATCAGGTGCAATTCCGAACCAGCGTTCGAACGCGATGGCTCCCTGCTCCAGAAGCATCCCGTCGCCGTCAGCAGCGTGATGACCAGCGTCGCGTGCGGCACGAACCCAGGCCGTTTCATTGGTTCGATAGACGAGATCGAACACACTGCAATCGCGCGGGAGGAGTTCGACGAGCATCGGCATGCTGTCGTCGTGCAAACCGATTGGCGTGGCGTTCACCACGAGCGACGCGCCAGACAACGCGGTCTCGAGCACGTGCACCGGCCTGGCAATCGTTGGGAATCGCGCAGCCAGCTGAACCGCGCGCTCGGCATTCCGATTGACAATGCGCACCTCTCGAACCCCGCAGCGTTCCGCGGCGCAGATGACGGAGGCCGCGCTTCCCCCTGCACCAAGCAACACGATGTCCGCCGAGTCAGTGGTGCCGAGGAATGCGCGTATGACCATTTCGGCGCCGCCTACGTCGCTGTTGTCGCCCACGAGCGCTCCGTCCTCGTGCCAGAACACGTTTGCGGCGCCTACTCGCTGAGCGAGCGGCGAGAGGCGGTTGCAGAGGGCGGCCAGTGCTTCCTTGTGCGGAATGGTCGCGTTGCCCGCCGCGTGCTCCGTGGCGAGCATCGCCATGGTTGTTGCGAGTGCGTTTGGCGGCACATCCATTGTTTCGTACCGGATGGACATCCCTGCCGCCGCTAGCGCCGCGTTCTGAAACCTCGGCGAGATGGAATGTGCGACCGGGTGACCGAGCAGGACGAGCCTGGATGGCGGGTCGATCACGTTGCGTCTGGAACCGGCTCCACAGGTAGTCGATCGAATACGCGCCGGATCTCCGTTTCGAGTTCGTCGGCCGCGCTTCGGTAGACATCAAGGTCGCCACCCATTGGATCGCCAATGGCTCGCCCGGTGGATCCGCGCAGCGGATAGCTCGCCAGCAGATATGCCTTGTCACCGCCCCCAAGCGCTTCGACGCGTTCGAGGTGATGCGGACCCATCGTGAAAATGAGGTCACTCGCTCCAACGAGTGCACGCGTGAGCTGCGTGGCTCGATGGCCACTCAGATCCAGTCGCCGCTCGAGCCCAACCAGCAGTGCACCGTCGGATGCGGCGGCGCCATCCCACGCACTGGTGCCGGCGCTCGCGACGTCCACGTCCACGAGCCCGCGCTCGATCACGATCTTGCGCGCGATGGCTTCCGCCATTGGGCTGCGACAGGTGTTGCCGGTGCAAACGAAGAGGAGCTTCATGGCGTCACGCATCTCCAATGAGGCGCGGCGCCGTCTCTCGCAGCAACGCTGCCGGAATGGCGCCAGGCCGAATGACGCGCGGGGCGCGCCCGGTACAATCCACCACCGTTGACGGCGGAGAAGGCTTCAAGGTGCCGCCGTCCAGCACGCACAAGCTGCCTCGTGCTACAGCGTCACCCCACTGATCCCGAATCTCGCGTGTGGAGGTGGCAGGCGGAACCCCGGGCCGGTTTGCACTGGTGGAGGTGATGGCATCGCCGTGCGCGCGGATGAGATGCTGCAACCCGAGATGCGACGTCCATCGCACCGCGATGCCGCCTTCGGGTCCGCGCAACGCCTCGGGAACGCGCTTCTGTCCGCCGGACAGCACAAGGGTCAACGGCCCCGGCCAATGGCGCGCCGCAAGATTCGTTGCCCAACTCGGCAACCGGAGATCGAGTTTCGCCAGCATTTCACTGCCTGCAATGAGCAGGAGAAATGGCTTTCCCTTCGGACGACCCTTGAGCCGTACGAGTGCGTCGACCGAATCACGATCGATGCCCCCACCAAATCCGTAGACGGTCTCCGTGGGGTACGCCAGCACGCGACGCATCTCCATTTGCTCCAGCGCGGGGCGAATGGCAGCGGCAACCTCCACGTCGGACCAGAAGGGAATGGCCAGTGGACTCCCCGTCATTCCTGCACCCCGAACATCGCATCCACGCGGGCAAAATCGATCTCTTCCGTGACCTTCAAGTTGCGTTCGCTTCCCCGTACCACGCGAACGGAAATGCCAAGTCGTTCGCAGAGGGCCGCGTCGTCAGTGGATGCGATGCGTTCCGCGCTCGCCTTGCGATGCACGTCAACCAGCAATTGACGGCGAAAGCCCTGTGGCGTCTGCGCACGCCACAACCCGTCTCGGCTCACGGTACGAATAATTTCACCAGCATCGTTCACTTCCTTCAAGGTGTCCACCACGGGGAGTGCGGCGCTGGTGCAATGTCCATCGCGCACGGACGCCACAACGCGCTCGATGGTAGCGGCATCGACAAGCGGTCGTGCGGCATCGTGCACGAGCACGATCTCCGCCTCGTCCGGAAGGTCGTCCAGTCCATTGGCCACACTTTCACTTCTCGTGCGTCCACCAACCGACACCAGCAGCCGATCGACGTCGCACTGGAACAACCACGGCGGTGGATCGCCCGCATACCGCTGCGGCAAGACGCACACGACCATGCCCACATCCGGCCGAGCCATGAACGTTTGCACGCTGTGGAGCAGCATGGGCTTGCCCGCCACCCAGCGAAACTGCTTCAACTCGCCGCCGCCCACGCGCGATCCGCTGCCGCCGGCAACAATGATCACGCCGACGTCGCGCGTGGTGGAGATGAATCCCGTCACGCGAAAACCCGTTCGAACAAGTCGGCGATGGTGCGAACGCCGATCGCGCGCAGTCCCTTCGGCACGCGTTGCGGTACGGCGCGCTCCGCGAGATACGCGGTAGTCATGCCCATGTTCGCCGCCTCCGCCAACCGTCGCTCCGCCTGCGAGACCGGCCGGATCTCTCCGCCCAGTCCAACCTCGCCCACAAAGACCGCGTCATGCGACAGCGACCGGTCGTACACACTCGATGCGAGCGCAACGGCGACGGCAAGATCACCGGCGGGCTCCTGGAGACGTACTCCGCCAACCACGTTGAGAAAGACGTCGAGCTGGCCGAACGAAAGGCCGGCCCGCTTGTCGAGCACCGCGAGGAGAAGCGCGAGCCGCCTGCCGTCGTAACCGGTAGCCACGCGCTGCGGTGTTCCGAAGCCGGCCTTCGCCGCGAGTGCCTGAATCTCGATGAGAATGGGCCGCGAACCTTCCATCAACGCGGTGACCGCGCTTCCGGAGGCGTGCATGGAGCGGTCGCCCAGGAAGAGTTCCGACGGATTGGCGACGGGAACGAGTCCGTCCTGCGCCATGCGGAATACCCCGATTTCGTCCACGCTGCCGAAGCGGTTTTTCGTGGCGCGCAGCACGCGGTGGTCGATGGAGTTCTCGCCTTCGAAGTACAGCACCGTGTCCACGATGTGCTCGAGCGTCTTCGGCCCTGCGATGCCACCGCCCTTGGTGACGTGCCCCACGACGAACACGGCGGTGCCGCTTTCCTTGGCAAAGCGCATGAGCCGCGCGGCGCACTCGCGCACCTGACCGACATTTCCCGGCGCGCCTTCGAGGTCGTTGGTGAAAACCGTCTGGATGGAATCGACGATGAGCACCTGCGGCGCGACGGACGCCGCCGTGGTGAGCACCGTTTCGAGGTTGGTTTCGCTCAGCAGGCTCACCTCGCCTGCGTCTTCGCTCAACCGGTCCGCACGCAGCTTGATCTGGAGCGCACTCTCCTCGCCCGACGCGTACAGCGTGGCGTGACCGGCCCCCTGCAACCTCGCCGCAACCTGAAGCAACAACGTGGACTTGCCGATGCCAGGCTCACCGCCAATGAGAATCATCGAACCGGGAACAATGCCGCCGCCGAGGACGAAGTCGAACTCGTCGATGCCGGTCTTCCAGCGGCGCGCCTCGGAGCCGTTGACTTCCCGCAGCTTTGGCGTGAGCGCAACACTGCCGCCCGCCGCGAGCGACAGCGCTCCACCCGCCCGCCGCGATGCGCCGCCCGTGGGCGCGGACTTGGCGATCATCTCTTCCGCGAGGGAGTTCCACGCGCCGCACACGTCACAACGGCCGGCCCACTTCGGGTGGTCCGCGCCGCATTCCGTGCAACGGTAGATGGTTTTAGCCTTCGAGCTCATGCTCGCAAAATAGCGGCGGTGAGCCCCGCATGGCGTGCCCCGTTCGCATCAATTGGCCGCAACCAACATCGCACGACCGTGCGGAGGCGGCAGGCGGGCGGACGGAAGCGCGCGAGCGATGAGGCAGAGGACTCAGTGCCGAGCGGCGCCTCAACCCACTCGGCGTTCCTGTCCACTTGGCCCGATGCGGCCGACTTCCGTTCCTCCGCCTCCGCCACCAGGTCCTGGAGCGCGTTGGGTGAAGTTCTCGAATCGTGTGTAGTTCTTGTGGAAGAACAGGTTCACGAAGCCGATCGGTCCGTTGCGCTGCTTGCCGATGATGATTTCGGCACGCCCCTCAAGCGAGTTGCCATCCTTGTCCGTTGGGCCATCGTACACTTCCGGCCGATAGATGAACATGATGAGATCGGCGTCCTGCTCGATGGCGCCCGACTCGCGAAGATCCGAAAGCTGCGGACGCTTGCTGTCGCCGGCGCGTTGTTCGGGTGCGCGCGATAGCTGCGACAGCGCCAGCACGGGAACACTCAACTCCTTGGCCAGCGCTTTCAGACCACGGGAGATTTGCGAGACTTCCTGCTGGCGACTCTCGCTGTTTGCGGGCCCCGACATGAGCTGGAGGTAGTCCACGACGATCATGTCGAGCCCCTGCTCCGCCTTGAGACGACGCGCCTTGGAACGCATTTCCAGCAGCGTGATGCCCGCCGTGTCGTCAATCCAGATGGGGGCGTGCGTGAGAATGCCGGCCGCCCGTGCGAGGCGCGGGAAATCGTCGTCGCGGAGCATGCCCTTGCGGAGCTTCTGGGCATCGATCCGCGCTTCGGACGTGAGCATGCGCTGCACCAGCGACTCCTTGCTCATTTCCAGCGAGAAGAACGCCACCTTGCTGCCTTTCTCGATGGCCGCGTACTGCGCCATGTTCAGCACGAAGGCCGTCTTTCCCATGGACGGACGCGCCGCGATGATGATCAGGTCGGAGGGTTGGAAGCCCGACGTCATGTCATCGAGATCAGCAAAGCCGCTGGCCACGCCCGTGACCGCTTCGCCGCCGGCGTGAATGGCCTCGATGCGCTCCATCGTGGGCCAGAGCAGTTCCTTGATGCGCGAGAACCCTTCCGACGTGCGCTGCTGCGCCACCTGGAAGATCTTCTGCTCGGCGAGGTCGAGGAGTTCGTCGGCCGTCTGTCCGCCGTTGAAGGCCTCGCCGACGATCTCGGTAGAGACTTCGATGAGGCGCCGCAACAGCGCCTTCTCCTTCACGATCTTGGCGTGATACTCGACGTTGGCCGCCGTGGGAACCGCGTCAACGAGGAAGCCGATGTAGTCCTTGCCGCCGGCGCCATCGAGCTCGCCCTTGCGTCCAAGTTCGTCCGCGAGCGTGAGCGGGTCGACGACGCTTCCGCGCTCGGTGATCGTCATCATTGCCCGAAACAGGCGACGATGCTTCTCGGCGTAGAACATGGTGTCGTCCACCACTTCCACCGCGCGCATGACCGCGTCCTGATCGATCAGCATCGCGGCGAGCACGGCCTGCTCGGCATCCTCCGAGTAGGGAGGGCGCCGGTCGCGGTATGGATCACGCCCCGGGGGCGACGGTGCGATCGAGTATTCGTCGGGCAAGCTGAACGTCTTCCCAGGTAGGACGCTTCCAGGAGGGATTCCTGAGCAGCGCGGCAGGATGATAGGTCACAACGAGCGGAACACCGTAGTACCGGTGAATCTGCCCGCGAAGTTTTCCAATGGTGAGCTTTGTCTCGAGTAGAGTCTGCGCCGCGAAGGTGCCCAGCGCGAGGATGACCTTTGGCTTGACCAGCTCGATCTGGCGAACGAGGTACGGCGAACAGGCCGTCACTTCTTCCGGCAGCGGATTCCGGTTGCCCGGAGGGCGATGCTTGAGGACGTTCGCGATGAACACATCGTCACGCTGGAGCTTGATGGCCTCCAGAATCTTCGTGAGCAACTGACCAGCCTGCCCCACGAACGGCACCCCTTGCGCATCCTCGTTGGCGCCCGGGGCTTCACCCACCACCATGAAGTCGGCATTCGGGTTGCCGGTGCCGGGTACGGGATTGGTGGCCGTGGCGTACAGCGGACACCGGCGACACGACGCGATGGTGGCCGCAATGTCCGCGAGGCTGTCCAGCTTGAAGGCGGGATCGTCAAAGATGGCCCGATTGGTTCCGCCAACCACGAGTCCCGTGGGGATCTCCTCGAGCGGCGAGGCCGCGTGTGACGGCACAGCGGACGCCGGCTGCTCGATGGAATAGCGCGTGTACTTGGGCGTCTCTTCCGCCGCGGGAGCGGGAGTGGACGGCGGCACGGGGGGCGCACTTGCAACGGTGACGGTCGGCGCCGCGCCAGACGGACGCACCTCTGGCGCTCCACCGGCCGCGCGCACCGCCGCGCGCCAGTCAGTGGTGGCCGGAGCGTCTTCGCGAGCAGGCGCTTTGCGCGACGACGGTGTTGGCGACGAGCGTTGGGCTGCGCCCAACAGCTTCATGGCCTCGTCAACGCTGAGCGAATCCAGAACTAATTCGCTTTCGCCCAGCTCCCGGCGCTGTTCCAGATACCGGCGGAGAGCGTCGTTAGCGTCCATTCACCAGCGCCTCCACGCGATCGAGAATGGCATCCGCCACGTCCCGTTTGTCCATCAGGGGCAATTGCTCGGGCTCCGCCACGCCGCGCTGCACGATGGTCACGCGGTTGGTGTCAACGCCGAAGCCCGCCCCGGGCTCATTGGCGGCATTGAGGATGACCATGTCCAGATCCTTGGCCTCCAGTTTCCGCTTGGCATTTACGAGGAGGTCGTCCGTTTCCAGTGCGAAGCCGACAACGACACTGCCCGGCCGGCGCGCATCGCGGGTGCTGACGAGAATGTCGGGGGTTTCGGTCAGCTCGAGCGAGCGTGCGGAGCCGGTCTTCTTCAACTTGCTCCTGCCGGGGTCGGTTGGCTGATAGTCCGCAGGCGCGGCGCTCATCACCAGCACGTCGGCAGCGCCGATGCGAGCGGCGACCGCGTCGCGCATGTCGGTGGTGGACTGCACTTCCACATGCTGCACGCCAACGGGAATGGGCACCGAGATCGGACCCGCAACGAGCGTGACCTCCGCTCCTCGTCGCCATGCGGCCGCTGCAATGGCCACGCCCATCTTGCCGGAGCTGTAGTTCGAGATGAATCGCACGGGATCAATCTGCTCACGGGTGGGGCCGGCAGTCACCAGCACCTGTTTTCCCCGCAGCGCGGACGCCGCTTCAAGCAGCCGACCAATATAGGCGAAGACGGTTTCGGGTTCGGGCATCCGGCCCGGTCCACTCCCCTCGCCCGCTGCAAGCGGCCCGTGTTCGGGTTCGAGCAATTGATACCCAAGTCCACGGAGGTGTGCGGCGTTGGCGCGCGTCTGGGCATGCGCCCACATGCGATCATTCATGGCCGGCACCATGAATACCGGCGCGTCCGCTGCGAGCAGGATGGCCGTGATCAGATCGTCGGCCTGTCCCGTTGCCGCGCGCGCCATGAGATCGGCCGTTGCCGGGGCAATGACGATGACATCGGCGGACCGGGCAAGCTTGATGTGGTCGAGCGACCGGCCGGCGTCGAAAAGGCCGGTGTGGACGGGCCGTCCCGTGAGGGCCTCGAAGGTGACCGTCCCGATGAACTCCGTGGCCGATCGCGTGAGGATGACATCAACCTCAGCGCCTGCCTTGGTGAGCAGGCGCGCGAGCCACGCGCTCTTGTAGCTCGCAATACCGCCGGACACGCCGAGCAAGACGCGGCGTCCCTCGTAGGGCCGAAGTCCGTTGGCGGTCACGATCGGCGGATCTGCAGGCCAGGCACGACCGTGCCCGGCCGCGTGGTGCTACTCGGCCGAGCGACGACGGGGGATGACGCGATAGTTGATGTCGCCACGCGAGAGCTCTTCGAGTGAGCGCGTGGTCAGCTTCTTGTCGCGCGATCCGGAGCCGCCGGGGAATTCATTGAGCGCGCGGGCGTACTTGGCTGCCACGAGGACGCCGAGGTACTTGTTGGCGGCGTGCTTGGCGATTTCGACGGGTGTGAAAACTCGCATGACTCGTTGGTCAGGGTGTGGTATTCTCGATTTCCTGCTCGAGCCGCTCGATGAGCAGCGCGACCTGCTGACGAAGATTCTTGACCCGCTCGCGGCTCACCACCTCCGCGTCGACAATGGACGCTACGCTGGAAATAGCGCGCTCCAGGTCGTCGTTCACCACCACGTACTCGTACTCGTCCACCTGCTGCAACTCCTGGAGCGCCGACTGGAGGCGCGCCGCAAGTTGTGCCGGCGTCTCGGTCTGCCGGGAATGCAAACGTCCCAGCAGCACCTCTGCCGACGGCGGGAGGATAAAGATGGTCACGGACTGCGGAAATGCACGAACGAATTGCGCGGCGCCCTGGACATCGATGTCCATGACCACGTGTTGTCCACCGCTTGCGACCCGCTCCACCTCTCGGCGGAGTGTGCCATACAGGTTGCCATGAACTTCCGCTGATTCAGCGAAAGCACCACGCTCCCGTTCGGCCAGGAACTCCGCGCGGGACATGAAATAATAGTCACGCCCCGAAATTTCGCCCGGTCGGGGGGTCCGGGTGGTGCACGAAACCGAATAGCCCAGGTCGCCTCGGCGCGCCAGCAGCGCCTTGGCAATAGTGGTCTTCCCGCCCCCGCTTGGGGCACTCAGGATGATTGGAAAGCCGCTCATTCGAGGTTTTCCACCTGTTCGCGGATGCGTTCCAGCTCTTCCTTCACCAGCAGGACATCGGCAACGATGGCTGAGTCGTTGCCCTTGCTGCCCGTGGTGTTCGCCTCGCGCAGCATTTCCTGAAGGAGGAAACCCAATCGCTTGCCGACACCGTCCGGCTGGGCCGAGGCGAGGGCGCCACGAAACGCCGCAATGTGGGCTCTGAATCGGGACAGCTCCTCCTGCACATCCAGACGATCGGCGAGCAGCGCGATCTCCTGCGCGACCCGAGTTTCGTCGATGGCCACCCCTTCAGCCAGTTCGCGGACCGCATTCCGCAGCCGGTCACGCTGCTCCACAACGCGCTCAGGTGCGCGAACGGCGATGCGATCCAGGGCTCCTTCGATCATCTCCAGCCGCTGCTCGAGATACGAGACCAGCCTGCCGCCTTCGTCCGCCCGCATGGCCAGGAGCGCTTCGACGGCTCGGTCAACAATGGCCACCAACTGCGGCGCGGCGTCGGCGGCAATTTCATCGCGGGATGCGCCCACAACGAACACGTCCGGCATGCGAAGGATGGTCCCGATGTCCAAGGCGTCCGCCAATGCGTAGCGCTCCTGGAGGGCGCGGAGTTGCGTGACGTATGCAGCAAACCGGACCTCATCCACAGGGATGACGGACGCGTCCGTGACGTCGTCCCGCTCGAACCGCGCGCTCAGGCTTACATGGCCTCGCGTAACGCGCTTCCGCATGGCATCCCGAACATCGCCTTCCCACCGCTGAAGCGAGCCCGGGAGCTTGATGGACGGGCTGAAGAACCGATGGTTCACTGAGCGGACCTCTATGCTCACGCGAACCCCGCCCACTTCCCCGTCGGCTGCGCCGAACCCCGTCATGCTCCGTATCATATCAAGTGACGTAAGTTACGATACAGCAACAAGATTGTCAATTCCAGAACTCCCACCGCACACCGTAGAACTGCGCCTGCCGCGGGAAGTTGTAACCCGGCACCTGAGAGTATTTCTCCTGAAGCAGGTTGCGGAACTGATACGACACGATGGCCGTCTGCACCCGGATTTCCAGCTTGAACGTCAACGCCCGATAACCGGGCGACACGCGGAACTCATCGGCGTTGACCGGGAACCGGGCATTGGAGCGATACTCGTGCGTGAGCGAGGTGAGCAGGCCGAAATTGCCCCGCGGAAACTTGTCCAGCAGGCTGGTCTGGATGAACAGCTCGCTACGCGTCTGATATTGAGGCCGATAAAAGCCGGTGGAATCGTCCCACCGGATGGCCCAGATATCGGCCTGGATGCCA
The DNA here is from genome assembly GCA_040003455.1 of bacterium. GTDB lineage: Bacteria > Gemmatimonadota > Gemmatimonadetes > Gemmatimonadales > Gemmatimonadaceae > AG11. The sequence continues at coordinate 8,314 of JBDUCM010000074.1, read as the reverse complement.
CGGTACAAACGCCCGCGGAGGCTCAACGTCTTCGCGGTAGCCTCTCCTTCCAGGCGGACAGCCCCACGCCGCGCGTAGGTGGTGTCGAACTCTGCCGGTCCGAGGAGAGTGGTGGCGCCCCGGCGCATCAACCCCGCACTCACCCACAGATCCCGCACTCGCAGCCCCACTTCCCCACGCAGGTTCGTCCGCGATCCCAGACGATACCGGCGCACCTCGCTGGTGTCGCTGATCAGCGTCACGATGGTGGGATCGAACGCACCATTCACATCCAGTACCGCCCCCGACCGTGGCTCGGTCAGCAGTCGATCGAACGTTCCACTTCCCGTTCGCGAGCCGGACGCGACCAGCACGAGCTTGTCGAATGGCGCAAAGCGGAGCGTTCCTTCCGCTCGGCCCGGGTCCAGCACACTTCGGCCTTCTCCGAACAATGAGAGCGCAAGCGGGCCACGTGTTCCCGACGCCCTCCCCGACGCAACGTGCGATACGCGTCCTCCGGATACCCGTACGCGCTCCGCTCCGCTCAGGCGCACCAGACCGCGAGTAAGGCCACCCGTGATCAGGTACTGGCTCTCGTACGAAATGGAGTCCGTGAGCGCCGATGCCGAGTCCGTCGCCGAGGGCAACGTTGTGGTGAGGTCGGTTGAGGACCGCGCCGATCCGGTGTACTGCTGCGCCGACGCCATCAACTGAATCCACCGGCCGGCGTCGGGGTCGCCGTTGGCCAGGCGCAGATAGGAAGTGTTCCGTTGTGTCTGTAGACCAGGCACCGTGTCGATGGTCTCTTCCGTGTTGCCCGTGCCCGTCCACTGCGCGCGGTTCAAGTGCGAGCGCTCCATGAACCCGTCGATGTTCCAGGGGCCACGCTGGAAGCCCAGGCGTGCCATGATGTTCAAAGCATCGCTGGACGGAAGCGCGCGATCGGGCTGGGTGGTGTACTCTTCCGCCCCAACCTGAACGGTGCCGCCGTTGTTGAATCGCTTGCCGTAGAATGCGCGATACATGTTGGAACTGAGGTCGCCGGTGGCGATGTCGGCCCGCGTGTACGGAATGGTCCGGTCGATGCGCCAACTGCGCGCGTAGACACGCACCTCCTCCACCCCGAGTTCGATGCGCACCTCTTCGAGCGCGTGGAGCGCGAGATCGTTCACGGGCGCCACACCCCGCGCGCGCCGGTCCATTGGATCCAGCTCCAACCCGTCCAGATAAATTCGTATGCGACGCAGGTCACCTTGCGACGCCATGACGCTCGGCGCCGCGATGACTCCGGTGGAGAACTCTGTAATGCCGGGCACGCGCGCCAGCAAATCACTCAGCCGAAGGGCGCCCGTGGCGAAGAGCGCCGTGCGATCGTAGATGCGTTGCGGCCCGACCACGAGACTGAGCGGCGCTTCGGCGTGTGCGAGGGGCGCCTTGATGGTATCCGGCTTCACGGAATCCTTCTTGGCCACCACGGGCAGCGGCACCACGCTCAGGTGCGTCGAGTCCGGGCGCAGCAACGTATCCACGCGAGCCGGCAAGGGCACCTTGATCGTGTCCTTGCGGGGGAGCGTATCCGGGCGAGGCCGCACCGGCACTTGAGCGCTAGCGGGCAAAACGGCCCCGGCAATCGCGCCGAGGCCGAGGAGGACGTTCCACAGCAACCGGCGCAGGATCACCCGGCGCGTCCGCGCACAAACTCCACGAACGTTCCGACCGGAACGCCTGTGGGGCCGCGTGGAGTGACAGTCAAATCCGACTCCGTGTACGCCGTACCGGCAATGTCCAGATGTACCCAGGGGTAGTCTCCCGCGAATTCGGCCAGGAAGAGGGCGGCGCTGATGGTACCAGCCGGACGGCCGCCGGAATTCTTGATGTCGGCGACATCGGACTTGATGAGCTCCTTGTAGTCGTCCCACATGGGTAGCTCCCACCCCGGCTCCCCCGCTCGTGTTCCAGCACCGAGCACTTCTCGGACGAGATCCCCGTTGTTGCCCAGCACGGCGGTGGCAGTATGGCCAAGGGCGATGACGCACGCCCCCGTGAGCGTCGCGGCGTCGAGCACCGCCGCAGGCTTGTACCGGTTGGCGTACGAGAGGACATCCGCGAGAACGAGGCGGCCTTCCGCATCCGTGTTGATGATCTCGATGAACTTGCCCGACATGCTTTGCACCACGTCGCCCGGCTTCACCGCCGTGCCACTGGGCATGTTGGTGGTGGAACCCACCAGGCCCACGACATTGACCTTGAGGCCAAGGCGCGCGATGGACTCCATGGCGCCCAGCACTCCAGCGGCACCACACATGTCGAACTTCATCCACTCCATGCCCTGCGCCGGCTTGATGGAAATACCGCCGGAATCGAAGCACAGGCCCTTGCCAACCAGCACAACAGGCGCGGCACCCTTGGTGCCGCCATTGTATTCGAGCGCGATGAGCTTCGGATCTTCCGGCGATCCCTGCGCCACGCACAGGAAACTGCCCATCTTGAGCGCCTCCATCTCCGTTCGGCCCAGCACCGTGATGCCGAGCCCGTGACGGGCGGCGATATCGCGCGCGGTGGAGGCAAGAAAATCAGGAGTGCACAGGTTGCCCGGCATCATGCCGAGCGTGCGGGCCAACGCGTGCCCTTCGGCAATGGCCGATCCATTGGACACACCTTGTTCGAGCGAGGCCGTGTCGGCGCCGTGGATGGTGGCGGTCACAAGGGGGGCGCGACGATCATCCTCTGGTGCCGGCGTCTTGGTATCGGTGTATTCCCACGCGCCCGCGGCCAACCCCACCGCCAACGCCTCGGCCTCACTGGAAGACAGCGCGCCGGCATACATGCTGAGCGACCCTGTACCCATGCGCCCGGCCTGGCGAGCGGCCAGGGCACCGGCGCGGCGGAGGGCTGACGCTCGATCGACCGGCGTTCCGAGGCCGATCATGAGCACTCGGCCAGGCCCGGTTGCGGCGCCCACCAGATGCAGCGTCTCGTCGCGGCCGCCGCGAAAATCGCGACGCTCGAGGGACCGGGTCAGCGCACCACCAAGTGCAGCGTCGAGTGGAGTGAGCGCGGCGTCGAGTCCTTCTCCGCCGGCAAGGGCTACCACGAGCAAGGGAGCGGCGAGCGCGCCAAGACTTGCAGGCGCCGTGTTGAGCGAGAGCTTCATGAGGCCGATTGGGGTCGAAGTCAGGATGAACGCGCGGAGCGATCACTCCCTTGTTGATTTCGTCGTCGAATGACGACGTGCGCCGCGAGCGGCGCGCCCGGCATCTGCACTATAGCCGGGTAAACTTATCCGGGTCGCTGAATGCGAGCAAGCAACGCAGTTACAATACCCGCAGCCACACAAGAGTTCGATGGCGCCGTGAGGCGTCTTCCCCACGCGCATGGCGACGACGGCGTGGACGAGCCCCTGTGTCCGCGCTGACCAGAGGGCGAACGAATCAACGCAAACCGCTCCGGGTGCGTTCTGGCTTCGACTGTCGCCGCATCACTGGCCCCTCCCACCAGATGCTCATGTCGCCCACCCGCGTTCCCTCTCGAACCCACCTCGTACCCGCAGCTTCGCGCACGCGCGGTGCCTGGGCCGCACGTCGGCTCTTCACCATCGCACTGGCTGTGTGTGCGGCGGCTGTGACCACGGCGCCAAACGCCCTTGCGCAAGCCATCATCGGCAAGCCCGGAAAATCGGAGCCTGCGCGCGTGGCGCTCAAGACACCGGAATCGTTCTTCGGCTTCCAGATGGGCGCCGACAACAAGATGGCGCATTGGGACGACATGGTGCGCTACTACGAACTGCTCGCCAAAACCAGCAATCGCATGAAGCTGGTGAACATGGGCAAGACGTCGGAAGGACGGCCCTTCCTCGCCCTGTTCATTTCGTCGCCGGCCAATCTCGCGAAGCTGGAGCAGTACCGCGGAATCAACGCGAAGCTGAGCGACCCGCGGGGCATTCCCGAGGCGGACATCGATGGCCTCGTGAAGAACGGCAAGGCGGTAATCCTCCAGTCGATGAGCATGCATTCCACGGAGATCGGCGGAAGCCAGATGGCCGTGGAACTCGTGTACGACCAGCTCTCGCGCAACGACGACGAAGCGAAGCGCATCCTCGACAACGTGATCTCCATCATCATTCCGTCGTTCAATCCGGACGGCGAAGTGATGGTCACGGAATGGTACCGCAAGACGCTCGGGACGGAGGCTGAGGGTTCGTCGCCGCCGTCGCTGTATCAGAAGTACGCCGGGCACGACAACAACCGCGACGCGTTCATGATGAACCTGCCCGACTCGCGGTACATGGCGAAGCTGCTGTTTCGGGAATGGGTGCCGCAGGCCTACGTGGATCACCACCACATGGGCAGCAACGGCGCGCGGATCTTCCTGCCGCCCTACGCCGATCCGGTGCGTCCGTTCGCCGATCCAATCGTGTGGCGAGAGCTGTCGTGGTTCGGCGCGCAGATGGCCACGAAGGAAGAGGAGTACGGTGAGTCGGGGGTGATCAACGACGCCGTCTACTCGGGCTGGGGTCACATGGGGTTCCACTGGATCACGCCCTTCCACAACGTGGCCGGCATGCTCACCGAGTCCGCCAGCGCGCGGCTCGCGTCGCCCATGACGCTCACCAAGGATCAACTGCAAGGCAACACCCGCAACCTGATCACCTACCAGGAACAGACAAACTTTCCCAACCCGTGGCCGGGCGGCGTGTGGCACCTGCGAGACATCGTGGATCGCCAGAAGATCTCCGCGTGGGCCACGCTCGATCTTGCGGCGCGCAACAAGGAAACCATCCTCCGCAACGCGTACCTCAAGGCCAGGCACCAGACGGAGCGCGGTGCTGCAGGCTCGCCAACGGCATACATCGTCCCGTTCAGCGAACAGCACGATCCACTGACTGCGATGAAGATGATCGACAAGCTGCTCGGCCAGGGCGTGGAGGTCATGCGCGCATCCGCGCCGTTCACACACGAAGGCAAGAGCTACGCTGCCGGTACGTACGTGGTGCCCATGGCACAACCGAAGATGGGTGTGGTGCGATGGATGCTCGGTCGCACCTTCTATCCCGACAATGCATGGACGCGCGACAACGACGGCAATCCCATCCGGCCGTACGACATGTCCACGGATACCATGGATGAGTTCATGGGTGTCCGCGCTGACCCGGCTGACGCGAAGATCACGGCACCACTGACAAAGGTGACCAGTGCCGACGCCCCGGCCGGAAAGGTCGCGAGCGGTTCGAACGGCTATGTACTCGACGGCCACCTGAACGATGCGTTTCGCGCCACCAACCTCCTGTTCGCGAAGGGAGTGGCCGTCCGTCGCGTGGACAAAGCCAGTGGCTCGCTCAAGCCTGGTGACTTTGTGGTGGCGAGCGCTCCGGCCGACGTCGTCTCGAGCGTGGCGAAGCAGACCGGCGTGGACTTCTCACCCCTTTCGGCCGACGCGAACGGCGTGAGTCACGCACTCAAGCCCATGCGCGTGGCGATGTATCAGCGGTACAACGGCGGCAACGCTGATGAAGGATGGACGCGTCTCATGTTCGAGCAGTTCGACCTTCCATACAAGTCTCTCTTCGATCCGGAGTTGAAGGCCGGGGCGCTCGCCGCGAAATACGACGTCATCATCCTTCCGTCGGACAACGCCGCAACGCTCGTGGGCCGAGTTGGCGCACCGGCGGCTGCGGCCGGCACAGCCGCGGCACCAGGGGGCGCGGGTGGACGAGGAGGCCGCGGGGGCGCGCGTCCGGCAGCGGCTGAGGTGGCACCTGGAGTGGATACCAGCGCCCGCAATGGCGGCGCCAATCAACGCGGCGGTGGCGGCAACTCAGTACTCGGCGGGCCGGGCGGCGCTGGCGGCCGGGGTGGTGGCGGCGGTGCCGGCGGCGGAGCATCGGTCTACCCGCCGGAGTTTCGCAGCGGTTTTGGCGACGAGGGGGTGAAGGCACTCCAGGAGTTCGTGCAGGCTGGCGGCACGCTGGTCACCTTCGCCGATGCCGGTTCGTTTGCGATCGACCGCTTTCAGTTGCCAGTGAAAGACGTAGTGGCCGGGCTCCCGTTCAAGCAGTTCTGGTGTCCCGGTTCCACGCTGAAAATCTCGGTGGACACCGATAATCCGCTCGGATACGGCATGCCTGCCTCGGCGTTGGCCATTTTTCTCTCCGGAAGCCAGGCGTATGACATTCTCCCGGCAGGCGCACAGACTGTCCGCACGGTGGCGCGCTTCGCCGACAAGGACGTGTTGCAGAGTGGGTGGCTCCTGGGCGAAGGAGTGCTTGCCGGCAAGCCTGCCATGGTGTCGGTGCCCTACGGTCAGGGTCGGGTGGTGTTGATTGGCTTTCGCGCGCAGCATCGTGACCAGGCGCACGGGACGTACAAGCTGTTGTTCAATGCGTTGATGACGCCGCCGTAGGCACAATACAGCCGCGATATTTGAACCACAGAGGGCACAGAGGGGCACGGAGGACCTGGTTTCCTCTGTGTCCCTCTGTGCCCTCTGTGGTAACAGCGGTTCGTTGCGCCGGTCTGATGAAGCCTGTCGTGCCAAACGTCTCCCGACGCCGGACCGGGCAGGCTACGAAAGCCCTCTCCGAATCTCCAACATCGCCTGATCATCCGTGGCGATGGTTGCCGCGAGGCGGTCGATGAGTTCCTCGCGGGGATGTGTTTCTGCGTAGACGGGAATTCGACAGGTCACGTCCGCCTCGAGCGGAACGGCCACGTCAAAGCGCCTCAACCCACGGGCAGCGAGGGCCCGCTGGACGAGCTCAGTATCCCTGATGGCGAATGGGCCTTCAGCATCGAAAATGTAGGCGACGGACATGTTGACCTGTTGAACTCGCGAACGGTGCACGCGGTCACCGCCTCAACCGGCGTTTGCCAGCATTCGTCCGGCAGGCTTCACCGCCTGCTGCGTGGACGGGTTCCTGGCGATGAGACCCGCAATCCGGTCGGCATCTCGTTCCACGCCGTGGATCATGGTTGACGACAGCGCATAGAGAAAGTGAAGGCCAACAAAAAACAGACCTGGCTCACCTGCTACCACGCCACGATCGTGCCGGGGGCGGCCATTTTCGTTGAAGACCGGCAGGTCGATCCACGAAAAGCCCGGATCAAAGCCCGTACACCAGATGACGTTGGCAACGTCCAGGACCGCGCCGCCTTCGAGGAGCGGCCTCCCGTGCACCGTGCCGGTAACCTTGGGGACGCGAACGATCCCGGCATTGAGGAGATCTTTTGCTTTCTGGCGGATCAGCGGCGCGCCGCCCGCCGTCATCTTCGCGTGAGCCTTTCTTCCCATGGGCGTGTCCAGGGTGAGCACGCGGTGAAAGACGAACCGGAGCACCAGCGGCGCCATGACGTACTTGCCAACGGTGCTGTCGATGCGAAATGGGATCTGGCCGGGATCGCGTCCAGCAAGCCACGTCGCGTGTCCTTTGCGCACGGTCTCGATGGCGATCTCGGCGCCGGAATTCCCGGCGCCAACCACGAGCACGCCTCCCCTCTTGAGCTGCGAGTCGTTCCGGTAGTCCTTTGAGTGAAGCTGAACGATTTCGGGGTCGAGCTTCTGCGCGTACGCCGGGACGCGCGGCGCCTGGTAGCTTGCCATCGCGATAACAACGTTGTCCGCTTCATAGCGCATGGAGCCGACATCCACGTAGTAACGGTTGTCCTTGCGCCACACACGATCCACGCGCGCCCCCGTCCGCACTGGCAGCTTGAAGTGCGCAACATACGCTTCGAGGTAGTCCGCCATTTCGTCCTTGGTCGGAAACGAGCGCCCCGGCGCGGGAAACGGCATGCCGGGAAGACTGTCCAACCAGGCCGGGGTGAAGAGACGCAACGAATCCCACCGGTTTCGCCACACATCGCCAACGCGCGCGCTGCTCTCGAGGATCACGAACGGAATGCCTCGTCTGGCGAGGTGATATCCAGCGGACAGTCCGGCCTGCCCGCCCCCGACCACAACGGTGTGGATTCGTTCGGTGGCCCGGATGTTGGTCTGCATGCGTGCTCCTCCCATCTGGCTGCGTTTCATCTGGAACTGCTGATGAGGCGCAGAATAGTGGCGATCGAGGGCAACCGCATCGACCGAATTGCCCACGTCCAACGCTGACTATCGTATGGGTAATTCTATGTAGACGCCGGACAATTTCACGGTGCCCGCCGATGGGACCGCTACGTGCGTGATTCCGGTCTAGTGCGAATCCTGTTCAGTGAATGCGAATTGAGGCACATCACTTGAACCACGGAGGACACAGATGGCACGGAGGGTTGGCCGACGCCTGTTACTTGCTCTTCCTCTGTGTTCCTCAGTGGCCTCTGTGGTCATCGCGGTTGTTCTGCCC
>JBDUCM010000221.1:0-7287 GCA_040003455.1 bacterium | reverse complement strand
TTCTCTCGCGTGACCGGCTTGTCAATGCGCCCTGCTTCCCCATGCCCGCGTTCCGCGCTCTCGTTGGCGACCACGCTCACGATCACCACGGGGATGTGACGCAGCTCGGCGTCGGCCTTGAGTTCGCGCAACGCCTCCCAGCCGTTCTTGCCCGGCATCATGATGTCGAGCGTGATGAGGTCCGGCTTGAGCCGCCGGGCCACGGCGATCCCTTCGTCGGCGCTGCTCGCGGCAACCACGCGACACTCCGATTCCTCGAGTTCGCACTTGAGGAGCGTCCGCGCATCCTCCTCGTCATCGATGATCAACACCACGAACTGCTTGTCGTCGCTGGACGTTCCGGCCACCTGCTCCTCGGTCGCCGTCACCGTGGAAAGCGTGTGACCCACGGTTGCCTCCGCACCATCCACCGCCGTCAGGTGCACGCTGAAGGTAGTACCCACACCAACTTCGCTTGCCACGCTGATGCGCCAACCCATCAGCTCCGCGAGTGCGCGCGTGATGGTCAAGCCAAGACCGGTGCCGCCGTACTTGCGCGTGGTGGTGGCGTCGGCCTGCCTGAACGCCTCGAACACCGCTTCGCGCCGGTCGTCGGGAATGCCGATGCCCGTATCGATCACGTCGAGGCGTACAGGTACGGTTGAACCTGGATTCGACACGACCCGTACGGTGACGCTGCCACGCTCGGTAAATTTGAGCGCGTTGCCAACCAGGTTGATGATGATCTGCTTCAGGCGCGCACGATCAGCGTGCAGCGCGCCGATGTGATCCGCCACGTCGGCGATGAGCAGGATGTTGGTGGCCTGTACCTGGCTGGCCAATTCATCCAGCGTCTCGTGTACCACGACATCAACATCCACATCGGTCATCTCCAGGTCCATGCGCCCGGCCTCGATCTTCGAGAGGTCGAGGACGCCGTTGATGACACCAAGCAGGTGCGTGCCGTTGGAGGAGATGCGGCTGAGATAGGTCATGTCCAGCGGGCGGAGGTTGTCCGCCTTGTTCTTGAGCAGCAGGTTGCTGAAGCCAATGATGGAATTGAGCGGCGTGCGCAGCTCGTGGCTCATGTTCGACAGGAATTCACTCTTCGCGCGGCTGGTCGCCTCGGCCGCCTCCTTCTCTGCCCGGAGTTGTGCCTCGGCAGTGCGTAGGCGGAGCAGGCGATCGAGCATGGCGGCCAACAGGGCGAGCCCGCCGAGCAGCGCGCCGCCGATGGTGACGAGCGTCGCGAGCACCACTGGGGGCAGGGTGACCGTGTGTTGCGCCGGCGTGCCTTGAATTGGCAGGAAGTTTGCCGCAGCCATGCCGGTGTAGTGCATGCCCGCGATGGCCGCGCCCATGACCAATGCCGCGCCAAAGCGCGCCAACTGGCCGCCCCGTGTTTCCTCGGCACGCAACCGGCGTGCGATGAACAGGGCCACGTACGACGCCGTGACGGCGATGCCCACCGAGAGCGCGTACAGGGTGGCATCGTACGCGATGGTGGCGTGCATCTCCATGCCGGCCATGCCGATGTAGTGCATGCCGGCAATGGCGATGCCCATGCCGGTGGCGGCGGACAGGAGTGTTGCGTGGTGTACACGCGACCTGGCCGCGACCCACAGGGCGAAGCCTGACGCGCCAATGGCAACGCCCACCGATTCGATGAGCTGCGGCAGGCGGTATTCGACGTGGATGGGAAGCTGGAGCGCGAGCATGCCAACGAAATGCATGCTCCAGATGCCAATGCCCATGGTCACGGCGCCGCCGGCGAGCCACAACGCACGCGCGCGGCCTTCGGCCGCGTAAATGCGTCCCGCGATATGGAGGGCGTTCAGCGAGGCAAGGACCCCGATCGCGACGGACAACGCGACCAGGCTGTAGCTGTATGACTGCAGCAGCGGATGCGACACGGTAAGACTCCGAAACGACGACGCGGGGACCGGATTGCCGGATTATCGGTCCAAATTGATTCTCGTCCGCTTCGCCCGGAATCTGAACAGGCAATGCTCAGGCGCTGGTCAGGCGGCGGGCCGGCTGGCGCCCGAGCGGGCGCGCACCTGCCCGATGAGGGTTTCGAGCGTCTCTCGCGTGACCGGCTTGTCGATGAAGTCCACCCCACCGAAGACACGACGGTCGTACTCGCGCGCGACCACGCTGACGATCGCTACCGGCACATCGCGCAGTTCGGCAGTGCCCTTCAACTCCCGGAGGGCGTCCCAGCCGTTCTTCTTCGGCATCATCACGTCCAGCGTGATGAGATCCGGTTTCTCGTGGCGCGCGCGGGCGATGCCTTCATCGGCACTACTGGCCGTGGCCACAACGCAACCAAGTTCCTCGAGCTGGTTTCGCAGAATGGTGCGGGCATCCAGCTCGTCGTCGATCACGAGCACGCGGAGCGGGCTGCCCATACGCCCCACGCGCTCGGCGCGTTCCGCGTGCTCGCGGCCGGTGAGCATCGCGGGCGGGCCGTCGGCATCATCGGGTTGCGGATCCGCGACCACCCGCGAGGAGATGATCACGCTGAACGTGGATCCCACGCCCACTTCGCTGGTGGCCATCACCTGCCACCCCATGAGATGGGCGAGCGAGCGCGTGATGGTGAGACCCAGCCCCGTCCCGCCGTACTGGCGGGCGGTGGTGGTGTCTTCCTGCTGGAATGCGTCGAACACCGCGGCCAGGCGGTCGGGTGCGATCCCCACGCCGGTGTCGGTCACGTCAATGCGCGCGGGTTTGCCGGACTCCGCGTCGCGGGAGACGCGCAGCATCACCTTGCCACCGGGGGCAAACTTCACGGCGTTGCCCACCAGGTTCAGCATGATTTGCTTCAGCCGAGCGCGGTCCGTAGTGAGCAGTGCAAGCTCGGGCAACACCGCCACCAACTCCACGTGCCGAGCCTCGGCCTGGGGCTCCATCTCGCTCAGCGTCTCGCGCACCAACTCGGCAACGTCCACGGCTGTGAGGTCCAACTGCATCTGCCGCGCGTCGATCTTCGAGAGGTCGAGCACGCCGTTGATGAGCGTGAGCAGGTGCGAGCCGTTCGCGCTAATGCGTGTGAGGTACGTGACGTCCTGCGGGGACAGCGTGCCGGCGCGATTGCGGAGCAGGATGTTCGCGAAGCCGATGATCGAGTTGAGCGGAGTCCGCAACTCGTGACTCATGTTCGCGAGGAAGTTGCTCTTGGCGGTGTTGGCGGCTTGCGCCTTGGCGACGGCCTGCTCGAGGTCGCGCGACCGCTCTTCCAGTTGGGCGCTCTTCTCTTCGATCTGCTCGTTCTGTAGGCGAATCTGGCGATTGCGGCGCTGGACGTTCTGGCTCTGCACGAACGTCTGTCGCGCGAACACGGTGAGGAATGCGAAGACGACGATGAGGCTGAGGGTTTGCGTCAGGAGCGACGCGCCCATCAGGTCAGTGTTGAAGCCGACAATGAGGCCGGCCGTGACGGCACCGGCAAGCCAGAAGGCACACGCCTTGATCGCGAAGCGTGGCCCGCCGACGGCGATGTTGCCGGCGGTCACTCCGAGCACGCCCGCGGCGTTGGGCCAGAGGCTGTACCCGGTGAGTGGCACGGTCAGGCCGATGACGAACGAATCGATGAGCAGATTGCGAAGCTCGGCAGCTTTGCTGTTGCGGCTCCGCTTGGCGATGTGGAAGGCCACATGGGGCCAGAAGATCATCTCCCAGATGAAGAGCGCCCACACCCATGGTGACACGCCGCGGGACCAGACGTGCACGCTGTAGAGCACCAGGTAGCACGGATACAGCGTTATCCGCAGCCGGTAGTCGAGGGCGACGGTTGGGTGTACCCGGTTCGCCTGTGGGGCGGGTTGTACTGGGTCGCTCATTTATGGGCAGTGCACGGGCCTGAGGAGTGCACGGGGTTCCGCGAGGAGGGGCAAGGGTCGCGCCCTTGCGAGTATCGGCAGTCACAGCGCGACTCGCAACCGAACCCATCGCCGCGCGGCGGGCGAGGACGAGCGCATCGAAAGGCTCGACAGTCTCGGCATGCCTACCCAACCAAAATCCTGCCATCTATGTCGAGAAATCAGCAGACGCAGAACCTCCCCCCGTATAAGCCCGAATACCAGAGGCATTTTCGATGCACTGCGCACGGCCGCCATCCAGTTCGCACTCGTGGCTGCGCTCGTTTCGCCCCATTCTGTTGCGCTCCCGCCTGGCGCCCTACTGTGGATGCGGTATCCCGCCATCTCCCCGGACGGCGAGACCATCGCCTGCAGCTATTTCAGCGACACCTACGCAGGCGCCGCCTCGAAACCACGCCGGATCACTGCTTGCGCGGCGTCTTCGCCGCCGGTGACAGGCCGAATCCGTTGGCCGCGTGCATTTCCGGAATGAAATAGGCGGCCACTTCATCGATGAACGACTGCGGCGCCGCGCCAAACACATTCGTCAACACCACGATCGACAGATCGTCGTCCGGATATATGAACAGTGCCGCTCGGCCACCGCCCGTCGGCGCGACCGCGCGATGTTCTGGTCGCGTCGCGACAGGCCATCCCAAGGCATACCCGTTCAGCACTCCCCCAAAGCCGTGCGTCGATCCGTCTTTCGCCACGCCCGGCGTCCAAAGTTTGGCGAGGCTCCCAGGGTCTCTGAGCAGGCCACCAGACTGAAGGGCGATGATCCAATGCGCGAGATCCTCCGCGGACGCATTCAGGCCCACTGCCGTCCAGAGAAACGGCGGCCAATCGCGGGGGGAAATATTGAGTTCGCTCGCGATGCGCTCTGTTGCGCCAATGTTCCTTAAGTACCAATAGTTGCCGGCGAGGTGCGGCACGACGTCGTGCATGTCGCCGAACATGGTGTGCTGCATTCCCGCAGCGTCCAACTGCCGTTCCTTGATGAACCGCGTGAACGGTCCTCCGGCAAGCCGCTCGATCACTCGTCCAAGCAGCACGTAGTTCGTCTGGTTGTAGCTGAACTGCTGGCCAGGCGCAGACTGCAATGGCAAGCTCTGAACCTTGGCCCACGCCGCGTCCGCATCCACGGCAATCATCCGTGAATTGGCATCCCAGATGTCCGGAAGGCCGGACATATGCGTGGCGAGTTGACGCACGGTGACGTCTCGCCAGGAGGTCGGCAGGCTATCGACGTACGTGGAAATCGGCGCATCGAGTTCAAGTGTACCGCTCTCGACCAGTTGCATCAGGGCAACGCCCGTGAAGGCCTTCGTGATCGACGCAATCGGAAACACCGTCCGTCTGGTCGTGGGAACGGAATCCTCGACATTGCTGATCCCGTAGGCGCCGAGCATGGCGATCCGGCCGTGTTGTACGATGGCGATCTGAAGTCCCGGAATCCGGCGTTCCCGCATCTTTGCGCGCAGGAACAGTTCGATGCTGTCGAGCGGAGGTCGATGCGACAACGCGGAGGCGGCTTGTGCGAGCGCGCCGCCAGCGCCTGGAACGAGCAGGATGCCGATGGCGACTGCGGCTCGAGTCAGCGACGATGCGATTGCGGCGACGGGTCGCGGGTCGGAGCAGGTCAATCCGCGCCGTTCTCGTTTCTGCGATTGAGCGCGAGTGCGATTCGATGACGCAAATCGATGATGTGTTCCGTGACCTCGCGATCGCTCGCCTTGGGCAGAGCCGCCGAGAGCAAGGCATCAAGAGCGTGAAGCTCGCCGCGAACGGCGGGGATCAGGTCGGATAGCTTCGGATCGAGTATCGGCGCGACGGGTCGAGCAGCACCGCCGCCGGCGCCACTGCTTGCGCTCGCGACGGCGACCGGCGGGTTGAGCTTCCCGCTCAGATTCTCGACGTACGCACGTTGCAGGGCACGGCGGTAGATGTCGGTTGACCCGCTACTTGCCACGTCGCCGAAAAGGCCGTTCCGGAGGTCCGCGAACAGTTGGCGGGGCGAGTAGCCCTCACCAAGCGCGAATGCCGCCTGCTCGCTCATGCGCATGAGTCTCGCTGGCTGGAGGAGCGCGGACAGTACGCTGTTCTGCGCCGTGACGATGCGGGCGACCGAGCCACTCGGCTCGATACGCCGGAGAATGGACTGGTCGAGGAAGAACGTGGGGGTTCGAAATGCTTTCTCGTTCACGAATCGCACTGCGGCTTGCTGCCGCGCCCTGGATACCGTGATGAACCGAACACCCGGCTGCGTTCCGTACTTTTCCTGTGAGTCGGCCCCGCCGACGATGTTGGCGACGTGCGTGAGTTCCCAACGCCACTGCAGCATCAGGCGGCCGTACAGTTCATTGAGAAAATCCGTTGGCTCATACGGCTTTGTGGTTGCGGCCAGCAGATAGCCCACTTCACGCTTGATGTTGCGGAGGCCCCATACTGTTGCCTTGATCGCATCGGCGTCCCCGACGGCCTCGGACTCCTCGCCCGGATCGCTGTCGGCGGATCCCTCTGTCGAGAAACGCAGGTACGGCTTCGTATCCTGCTCGCGTGACCAGGCGTCGAGCGTGGGCAGTTCATCCTCTGGCGTGCTTGCGCCGAGTGGCGCGTATCCCCACTTCGTCGCCCAGATGTCGTATGGCCCGATTCTCGGCACGAGGAGGTCGAGCGGAACCTGATCCTCTGGCTGGACGAGATAGTTGAACCGCGCGTAGTCCATGATTGAGGGCGTGTGTCCCCACTGTGCCAGGAAGCGCACACTGCGGAGCGAGTCCACAGGATACATCGCGCTTGCTTTCATGTTGTGCCCAAACCCGAGGGTGTGGCCGACTTCGTGCGCGAGCATGTACTCCAACAACCGCCCCATGAGCGAGTCGGGCAGCGGATACGTGCGCGCCCGGCGATCCACGGCGCTCGCCTGGAGGAAGTACATGCTGTAAAGGAATTTCTCCGCGTTCTCGTAGAACTGAATGTGCGCGCTCAGCACCTCACCGGACCGCGGGTCGAACACGTGCGGACCGGAGGCATCTTCCAGCGCTGACGGCAACCAACGCACCACAGAGTAGCGTGCGTCTTCCGGTGACCAGTCCGGGTCGTCCTTCGGTGCTTCCCTCGCGACGATGGCGTGTGTGAATCCGGCGGCTTCGAACGCTGGTTGCCAACTCTCGATGGCGCGTTTGAAGTATGGAATCCACTTCGTCGGCGTGGCGGGATCCAGATAGAACACGATTGGGTGAACTGGATCCGAGAGCGCAGCCGTGCTGTCCTTCTTTTCGAGTCGGAACCGTCGAATGAAACACTTGCTGTGCACCCGTTGATACACGTCCGAGTAATCGGTGACCCGGGCCTCGAAATATCCGACGCGATCGTCACAGTACCTCGGCATCATCGGCAGGTCTGGCAGGCGATGAAAGCTCCAACTCATCACGATGGTGTT
>JBDUCM010000220.1:0-7288 GCA_040003455.1 bacterium | reverse complement strand
CCTGCATGCCGTCGTCGGGCGCGGCGGGAATGCCCATCTGGTCGCGCGACCACACTACGCAACGGAGTTGTGACGCGCGGTCACGCAGGCTGAAGTACCAGTGCCCGTTCCGGTGCGACTTGAAGTCGCTGACCTCGCCGCGCACCCACAGCGGCGCGAATGCGCCTTCGACGATCTCCCTGGCCGTCTGCGTCAGCATCGATACGGTGATGGCCGAACGCGGGCTGCCGCCGGGAAAACTCTCCTCGATGTCGTCGATCTGCACCTGCGCGTCCGACCAATGGGCATCAAACAGCGACGGCCCATCGCCAGCTGATGCGCCGACGGAAGATTGCCGGCGAGACATCAGGTGCCGACGGTTCGCCGCGCCGCGCGCACTGTGTTGCGGAGCAGCATGGCAATGGTCATGGGGCCAACACCGCCAGGCACAGGCGTGATCATCGACGCCACCTGGCGCACGCCTTCGAAGTCGACGTCGCCCGCGAGCCGCGTGCCGCTCTTTGTGGTGGCGTCGGGAATACGGTTCATGCCCACGTCGATGACCACGGCGCCCGGCTTTACCATGTCCGCGGTAATCATGCGGGCGCGGCCCGCCGCGACGATGAGGATGTCCGCGCGTCGTGTGTGCGACGCGAGATCACGGGTGCGACTGTGGCAGATGGTCACGGTAGAATCCGCGCCGGTACCGCTCTGTACCATCAGCGCCGCCATCGGCTTGCCCACGATGGTGCTGCGCCCAACAACCACACAATCCGCGCCCTTGGTCTCCACGCCATAACGCATGAGCATGTGCTGTACCCCCGAAGGTGTACACGGCGCAAAGCCATCGGAGTGCCCGATGAGGAGCTTGCCCACATTCACGGGATGGAAGCCGTCCACATCCTTTTCAGGGAGGATGTGATTGATGACGGTGTCAGGGTCGATGTGCTTTGGCAGGGGCATCTGCACGAGGATGCCGTGCACGGTGGCGTCCGCGTTCAGTCGCTCGACGAGTGCCAGCAGTTCTTCCTGCGAGGTCGTGGCCGGCAGGCGAATCGTCTCGCCGGCCATGCCTGCCTCGCGGGACGCTTTCTCCTTTGCGCCAACGTACACGGCGCTTCCGGCATCGTCGCCAACGAGCACCACGGTCAGGCCCGGCGTAACGCCGGCCAACTTCAACGCCGCGACCTCCTCGGCCACCTCGGCGCGAATGTCCTTTGCGAGCGCCACCCCGTCGATTAGGCGCGCACCGACCGTTCCAGCCGCATCAGCGAGCAAAGTCCACCGCCCTCGTCTCACGAATGAGCACGACCTTGATCTGCCCCGGGTACTGAAGCTCTGCCTCGATGCGACGCGCGATCTCCTCCGACAGCGTGGTCATGCGAAGGTCGTCCACGTCGTCCGGCACGACGATGACACGAATCTCGCGGCCAGCCTGAATGGCAAACACGCGCTCGACGCCCTTGTAGCTGGATGCGATGCGCTCCAGCCCTTCCAGTCGCTTCACGTAGGTCTCGAACGCTTCCCGACGCGCGCCGGGACGCGATCCGGAAATCGCGTCCGCCGCCTGCACGAGCACGGACACCTCGGTCTCGTGCGGTACGTCGTCGTGATGCGCGGCGATGCAGTTCACCACCAACGGGTTTTCTCCGTACTTCGTGGCCATCTCCACGCCCAACTGTACGTGGGTCCCTTCGTGCTCGTGTGTGAGCACCTTGCCCACGTCGTGCAATAGGGCGCCACGCTTGGACATTGCGACGTCGAGACCAAGCTCCGCCGCCATGATGCCGGCGAGGTGCGCCACCTCCTGCGAATGCTGGAGGATGTTCTGTCCGTAGCTGGTGCGCCACTTCATGCGGCCGATGAGCTTGATCAGTTCGGGATGCAGCCCGTGCACGCCGGTGTTGTATGCCGCCTGTTCGCCGGTCTCGATGATTGCCGCGTCAACTTCCTTCTTCGACTTGTTGACGACCTCTTCGATGCGGCCCGGGTGAATGCGCCCGTCCGACACGAGCTTTTCGAGCGCGAGACGCGCCACTTCACGACGGATGGGATCGAAGCACGAGACCACCACCGTATCCGGCGTGTCGTCGATGATGACGTCAACACCCGTGGCCAATTCGAACGCGCGGATGTTGCGTCCTTCACGTCCAATGATGCGGCCCTTCATTTCATCGTTGGGCAGCGCCACGGCCGAGACAGTTGTTTCCGCCGTGGTGTCGGCCGCGATGCGCTGGATGGCGAGCGCGACGATCTTCTTCGCTTCGCGCTCGGCATTGCGCCGGGCGCTTTCGCGGATTTCCCGGAGCATGTTGGCGGCATCGGCATGGGCCTCTTCTTCCAGCCGACGAATGAGCTCGTTCTTTGCGTCCTGCGCCGACATCCCCGCCATCTGTTCCAGGCGGCGGCGCTCGTCGGCCACGAGTTTCTCCAACTCCTCCTCGCGGGACTGCACGAGCTTCTCGCGGCGACCGAAGTCGCTGGCCCGTCGCCCTACGTCGCGATCCCGTTGTTCAACGAGCTCGAGCTTCCGTTCGAGGGAGCTTTCGCGCTCGCTCACCCGGCGCTCCTCCTGCTCCACCGTGCCACGGCGCGAGCGAAGCTCCTGCTCCGCGTTCTCGCGCAGCTTCATCACTTCTTCCTTGCCGGAAACAACCGCGGCCTTCCGCAGCGTCTCCACCTCGCGCTCGGCATCACTCACAATGCGCCTGGAGGTTTCTTCGGCGGTGGATTTCGCGAGGGCAAGCCGTTCCACTTCGGCTTTGCGGCCGGCACCGACTCCAGTTTTGCGGCCAAAAAAGAAAAAAGCCGGCGAGGCGACAACGAGCACGCCCAGCGCGGCAAGGATTGCCATGAGGTCCATGCGATCTATGCTCCACCGCGGCCAAGCCACGGGAGAAGGAATTCCACAGCCGTCCCGTGCGGAGCGCCGACCGGTAGCGCATGGCTCGAAGCGGCCCCGGCGTAGGGGGCGACCTGGAGCGAGCTAACTACAAATGGCGCATCGACCTACGGAGCAGCTTGGCGACGCGTGGAAGTTATGATGAGCGGCGTAAAGCTGCAAGCAGTTAGGCGATGCCCAACCTCGCTACGCCCGTTTACCTGGGGGCAGCAGTCTCCGGACGTCCGTTGACAGCCCCTGCATCGCGCCGATGAGGGCGCCGTTTGCCTCGCGCGCCTGAAACAGTTCGGAGGTGATCTGAAGCGCCGCGAGGATGGCCGCACGGTTGGCTTCGATCACCGAGCCGCCCGACAAGATCTGGCGAATGGACCGGTCCAGATGCTCGGCCACGGCCTTGGTGTGCTCGGGAGCGGCTTCGGTACGCAGCACGTACGACTCGCCGAGGATTTCCACTTTCACCGACGTCTTCTTTCCGCTCACCGTTCCCCCCCACCCTGCGCCTGCTGGCGGATGAATCGCACCCGATCCAGCATCTGCTTTGTCCTTGCCGTGGCCGCTTCCAGCCGACCGCGGAGCGCGGCATTCTCGTGCTCGAGTTGGTTCACGCGGTCCGAGAGATCGCGCTGCTGGTCGAGGCCGGCGGGCGCGCCCTGGGCCTCGACGTCACGGACGCGGGCCTCCGCCAGCAACGCACGTCGACGAAACCCGGCGAGCTCGTCCCCAAGGTGGCGGACGAGCGTCTCGAGCTCACGGAACGCGGTTATTTCAGGTCGAACGTTGTCGGACATTCAGCTCGCTGGTCAACGCGGAGAGAATCCTGGCTCTGCGCCCTTCAATTTCCTTGTCGCGTAGAGTGCGCTCTGGATGGCGCAAGGTCAACCGCCACGCCACGGAACGGTGTCCTGCATCCACGCCGGATCCTTCGTAGAGATCGAACGCAACGAGCCGTTCGAGGAGGTCACCAGCCGAATCGCGGATGACGCGCTCCACATCGGCGGCGAGTACCCCATCGGGCACAAGCAATGCCAGATCAAACTCGGCCGCAGGAGTGGTGGGCAGCGGCTTGTATTTCGTGGCTGGCCGAGCGGTTGCCTGCGCCGGCTTGCCGTGCGCATGCTCTCCCGGCGGCGCGACGTCGCCGTTGGAAATCGTACCAAGCACGAGTTCGACTCCAAACGCGGTTGATGCCCACACCGGCGCGTCGAGGGTGATCCTCGAGACATGACCGCGGGTCTCGCCATCGATGACGATGGTCCATAGCACGCCGCCGCTGCCGTCGGCGGGCACGAGCGTAGCCGCGGATTGAAACGCGGTTCGCGCGACCTGTTCCGCCAGCCCCTTTGCGTCCCACTCGTCGAACTGCGCCGGCTTCGCGTTGGTAAAGTGCGCCGGATCGCGATCGCCCATCACGAGCAGTCCGACCCGTACGCTCTCATCGGGGAGTACGTCGCTGCCGGGCGCGAATGCCGAGCCGATTTCATAGAGCCGCACATTGCCCTGCATGTGCGACAAGTTGTACTCGGCGCGGCGCGCCAACGATTCCAATACCGTGCGCCGAAGGTGCGCCTCATTCTCGGCGAGCGGATTCAGCACCCGCACATGGCTGTCATCGCCACTAACGAATGGTGTTGGCCGTGCCTCGAGCAGGCCCTCGCCAGAAAGAACGTCACGCAGGCGGGCAGCGAGCGTCCAAAGTGGCGCATCGTTGGATGTGCCTGGCCGATACGGACGAATCTCGTCGGGCAGGAGATCGTACCCGAACAGGCGAGCCACTTCCTCCAGGAGATCGGCCTCGATACGAAGGTCGCGACGCCACGTGGGTGGCACGACATGCACGGCTGCGCCGGCGTCGTCCACATCAGCGCCGCAGCCGATGGAGCGGAGCAGTGTTGCGATGCGATCGGCCCCCAGCGGAATGCCGATGACCCGCGCGGCGCGTTCTGCGCGCAGAATAATGGCCGTGTGTGGGACATCGCCCGCATACAGGTCAACCGGCGCGGTGGTGATCGTTCCGCCAGCAAGCGCGATGATCAGCGATGCTACGCGTTCCAGCGCGCGCGGCGCCAATGTGACATCAACGCCACGCTCGAAGCGGTAGCTCGCGTCCGTTGAAAGGCCCGCAGCGCGGCGCGTCTTGCGCGTGCGCGACGGATTGAAGTTCGCTACCTCGATGAAGATGTCCGTGGTGGCGTCGTCAACTTCCGTTTCGCGGCCGCCCATCACGCCTGCGATGGCGATGGGGTGCATGGAGTCAGCAATTACGCTCATTTCTGACGTGAGCGTCCGGGTCACCCCGTCGAGGGTGACCAGTGTCTCTCCATCCTTGGCGGAGCGAATGACGATGGTGCGTTCCGGCATCTGTGGAACGGGATCGACCTTGTTCAGGTCGAACGCGTGCGTGGGCTGGCCAAGCTCGTGGAGCACGTAGTTGGACGCGTCCACCACGTTGTTGATCGACCGCGAGCCTATCGCCTGAAGCCGGTCCACCAACCACGCCGGGCTCGGTGCCACTTTGACGCCGCGGATGACCACGCCCATATAGCGCGTGGCGAGCTTCGCGTCTTCCAGGTGCATCACGATGTCGCCCGCATTCCCCGCGCGGCGAAAGCGCTTGGCACTCGGCACGGCGATGTCGCCGACGCCGATGTCCGGCAGTTCGAGGGGCATGCGCGTGAGCGCCGCGATCTCGCGCGCAACGCCGAGGTGCGAGAGCAGGTCGGGGCGGTTGGGCAGGACATCGATGACCAGTTGCACGTCACCCACCGGAACCGCGTCGAGAAAGCGGGTGCCCGGCGCAACGTCCACATCGAGTTCCATGATGCCGTCGTGCTCTTCACCCAATCCGAGCTCGCGGGCCGAACAGAGCATCCCGTTGGATGTCTGTCCGCGAATCTTGCGCTTCTCGATCTTGATGCCGTTGGGGAGGAGCGTGCCCGTTGGCGCGAACGGATAGAGCTTGCCAGCCGTGACGTTGGGAGCACCGCATACCACGTCGAGGAGCTCGCCCGTACCCATGTCCACCTTCGTGATGTGAAGGTGATCGGAATCCGGATGCGCCGCTTCTTCTACCACGCGCGCAACGACGATGGGCGCGAGGTCTGCGCGCAGCGCCACCATCTCTTCTACAGTCGCCGTGTGCGCCGTGATGAGATCCCGCAACTCCGCCGCGGACTTCCCCGAGTCCACGAACGCATTCAACCACGCAACGGATGCGTTCATTCTGCCACCTGCGCCAGGAATCGCACGTCGGAATCGTAGAGGAGACGGATGTCGGGCAGGTCGTAGCGGAGCATGGCGATACGCGCCGGGCCCATGCCAAAGGCCCATCCCGTATAGCGCTCGCTGTCCACACCGGCCGATTCCAGCACGTTGGGATGCACCATGCCGGAGCCGAGGATTTCCATCCACCCGGTTCCCTTGCATGCTGAACAGCCGGAGCCGCCGCACATCCGGCATTCCACGTCCATTTCCGCGGATGGCTCCGTGAAGGGAAAGTGGCTTGGACGGAAGCGCGTGCGCGTGGCGCCGAAGAACTTCTGGGCGAAGTGCGTGAGTGTGGCCTTCAGGTCAACGAAGGAGATCCCTTCGTCGACCGCGAGGCCTTCGATCTGCGCAAAGGCCGGCGCGTGTGACGCGTCGAACGGATCGCGGCGGAATGCCGTTCCCGGAGCGAGAATGCGAATGGGCGGTTCATAGCGCTGAAGCGTACGGACCTGCACTGGTGACGTGTGTGTACGAAGGAGCGCACCTTCACCGAGGTACAGCGTGTCGTGCATGTCCAGCGCCGGATGATCGGCGGGAAAATTGAGTGCGCCGAAATTGTACCACTCGGATTCGCTTTCGGGGCCGAGGGCTACCGTGAATCCGAGTTCGCGAAAGATGCCGACGATCTCGTCGATCACGAGGGTGACAGGATGCTTGGCGCCTTGCCAGCGCCGGCGGGCGGGCATGGTGAGGTCGGCCAGCGGGACCGCACGGGCGCGATCGAGCGCCACCAGCGCCTGCGCCGCCTCGATCGCGCTTTCAATTTTCTGCTTGAACTCGTTGAAGAGCTGACCAGCTTCGCGACGTTCTTCCGGCGCCAGCTCGCCAAGCAACTTGCTGAATGACTGCTGAACGGTGCGGGACCAGACTCGTGTCTTCGCTGCATCGACGCCGTCAGGGTCGCTCACGCCGTCGAACGCCCGCGCGGCTTCCGCTTCGTGCAATGAAAGCTTGTTTCGAAACTCGACGATGTTCATGTCACTGAATTGGGGTCGTCAACGGTATGCGTCACTTGTTCACCACAGAGGACACAGAAGACACAGAGGATCACGGAGGAAATTCCTGGCCCTCTGCCTCTGTGGCAGAAGCGGTTAGACAGTGAATCGTCGCTGCCAGAAACGAATCGGCGGCGGCGTGACCGCG
>JBDUCM010000073.1:0-24177 GCA_040003455.1 bacterium | reverse complement strand
GGAAAGTGTGTGTACGTGAAAGCGTACCGTGAGTTCGAATCTCACCCGATCCGTTTGATGAACACCCTGTCGAGAGACGTCATCTCGGCAGGGTTTCGTGTATTTTCCGGCATGACCATCATCGCCCAAGCGGACTTCGTCCAGTCCATCGCCGACGCGCTCCAGCACATCTCCTATTACCACCCGCTGGACTACATCCACGCCCTCGCTGACGCTTACGAGCGCGAGCAGGGGCCGGCGGCGAAGGATGCCATTGCGCAGATCCTGACCAACTCGCGCATGTGCGCGGAGGGACACCGTCCCATCTGCCAGGACACGGGCATCGTGGTGGTGTTCCTCAAGGTGGGCATGAATGTCCGGTGGGACGCCACCATGTCCATCCAGGAGATGGTCAACGAAGGGGTCCGTCGCGCCTACCTCCTGCCGGAGAATGTGCTGCGCGCGTCCATCGTGGCGGACCCGGCGTTCTCCCGCAAGAACACGCGCGACAACACGCCGGCGGTGGTGCACGTGGAGCTGGTGCCGGGCGACACGGTGCAGGTGAAGGTCGCCGCCAAGGGTGGTGGATCGGAGAACAAGTCCAAGTTCGCGATGCTGAACCCGAGCGATTCCATCGTGGACTGGGTGCTCAAGACGGTGCCGCTCATGGGCGCAGGCTGGTGCCCACCCGGCATGCTCGGCATCGGCATTGGCGGGACGGCCGAGAAGGCGATGCTCATGGCGAAGGAGTCGCTCATGGAGCACATCGACATGACGCAGCTCAAGGCGCGCGGCCCCCAGAACAAGATCGAGGAGCTGCGCATCGAACTGTTCGACAAGGTCAACGCACTCGGCATCGGCGCGCAGGGGCTGGGCGGCCTGTCGACGGTGCTCGACGTGAAGATCTTCGATTTCCCCACGCACGCTGCGTCGAAGCCCATTGCCATGATTCCCAACTGCGCGGCCACCAGGCATGCGGAATTCACGCTGGATGGAAGCGGTGTTGCGGAACTGCCGGTGCCGAGCCTGTCGGACTGGCCGGATGTGACGTGGAAGCCTGACGTGAATGCGAAGCACGTGGACCTGGATACGCTCACCCCCGAGGTGGTGCGCACGTGGAAGGCGGGCGACCGGCTGCTGCTCAACGGCAAGCTGCTGACGGGCCGCGATGCGGCGCACAAGCGCATCGCGGATCTCTACGCCAGCGGGCAGGGGTTGCCTGCCGGAGTGGACTTCACCAATCGCGTGATCTACTACGTGGGGCCGGTGGACCCGGTGCGCGATGAGGCCGTGGGTCCGGCAGGCCCCACCACGGCCACGCGGATGGACAAGTTCACCGAGATGATGCTGGCGAAGACCGGCCTCATCGCCATGATCGGCAAGGCGGAACGTGGACCGGCGGGGCTCGAGGCGATCCGCAAGCACAAGGCGGCGTACCTCATGGCCGTTGGTGGTGCGGCGTACCTGGTGTCGAAGGCCATTCGCGCCTCGCGCGTGGTGGCGTTCGAGGAGCTGGGCATGGAGGCGATCTACGAGTTCGACGTCCATGACATGCCGGTGACCGTGGCGGTGGATGCCGCAGGCAGCAACGTGCACGAGACGGGACCGAAGGAATGGCAGGAGAACATCCGGAGGCTGCCGGTGCTCGCGGGCTGACGCCTGGGCATCCGGTGGTCACGGGGCTCGCGCATCAACTGGCATTCGCGGGTACGCGACGCGCTTCTATTTTCGACGACCCGCGACCATATTGCGCGCCATGACCGAACGCCAGTCCATTGTGCTGGATGCGCGTGCCATGGATCGCACGCTGCGTCGCATGGCCGACGAGATCGTCGAGTTGAACGAAGGAACCGACGACCTCATCATTGTAGGAATTCAGCGCCGCGGCGTCCAACTCGCGGCGCGCATCGTATCCTCCATCAAGGAGCGCGAGAACGCGGACGTCCCAAGCGGGGCGCTCGACATCACCCTTTACCGCGATGACCTCCAGACCGTGGGGCCCCGGCCGGTGGTCGGACCCACCGACCTGCCATGGGGGATCGACGGCAAGCACGTGGTGATCGTTGACGACGTGCTCTACACGGGCCGAACCATCCGTGCGGCGCTCGACGAGCTCGCGGACTTCGGACGCCCCCGCCGTATCGCGCTCGCCGTGCTCATCGACCGCGGCGGACGTGAGCTGCCCATTCAGCCCGACGTGGTGGGCAAGGTCCTCGAAGTGGGACCTCGACAACGGGTGGATGTGCTGGTGTCGGAGCTGGACGAGCGGAATGCCGTGATCATCGCGGAGACCGAATGACAGCGCCGCTCGGGAAGGACCTGCTCGGACTGGAGCCCCTCTCGGGAGACCAGATTCGGCTCATCCTCGATACCGCCGAGCCGTTCAAGGAGATCAGCGAGCGGGCGATCAAGAAGGTGCCGACGCTGCGCGGGTCCACGATCGTGAACCTGTTCTTCGAGGCGTCAACGCGTACGCGCGTGTCGTTCGAGTTCGCGCAGAAGCGGCTGTCGGCGGATACGGTGAACGTGGCGGCCTCGGGGTCGAGCGTGAGCAAGGGCGAGACGCTGGTGGACACGGCGCGCAATCTCGAAGCCATGCGCATCGACATGGTGGTGATCCGCCACGGTGCGTCGGGCGCGGCACAGTTTCTTGCGGAGCGGATCGAGTCGAACGTGATCAACGCCGGCGACGGCACGCACGAGCACCCCACACAGGGGCTCCTCGACATGCTCACGCTGCGCGATCACTTCAAGCGCCTCGAGGGGCTGAAGGTCTGCATCTGCGGCGACGTGCTGCATTCGCGGGTGGCCCGCTCGAACATCTGGGGGCTCCAGAAGATGGGCGCCGAGGTGGCCGTGTGTGGCCCGCGCTCGCTGATGCCCAATGCGATTGACGAGATGGGTGTCACGGTGTTCCGGCACATCGAGGACGCCATTCAATGGGCGGATGCGCTGAACATCCTCCGGTTGCAACTGGAGCGCATGCAGGGCGGCTACATCCCGTCGCTTCGCGAGTACAACCGCGTATTCGGCGTGTCGTCCGAACGGCTGAATCGCGCGCCAAAGGACCTGCTCATCCTGCACCCTGGCCCGATGAATCGCGGCGTCGAGATCGACTCGGACGTTGCCGACGGCCCTCACAGTGTGATCCTCAATCAAGTGACGAACGGCGTGGCGGTGCGCATGGCGGTGCTCTATCTGCTCTCGGGCGGCAAGCCTGAATTGGCTGAAGCGGCAAAGGGTGGAGGCGGCCGATGACTGGGCGCTCGGTATTGCTGCAAGGCGGACGTCTCGTTGATCCCTCGCAACGGCTCGACGAAATCGGCGACCTGCTGATCACTGACGGCAAGGTGGAGGCGATTGGTCGCATTGGCGATGTGCGCCGCGATGGCGATGCCCTCGAGACGATTGACGCCAGCGGCCGCGTGGTGTCGCCAGGGTTCATCGACGTGCACTGCCACCTGCGTGAGCCGGGCCGAGAAGAGGTGGAGACCATTGCCACGGGTGCCCGGGCTGCGGCAGCCGGCGGGTTCACGGCGGTCTGCGCCATGCCCAACACCGATCCCGTCACCGACAACCAGGCCGCCGTGGGCTTCATCATCAGCCAGGCGAAGAAGGCGGGTGGATCGAAGGTCTATCCAATCGGTGCCATCTCCATTGGCCAGATGGGTGAGACGCTCGCGGAATTTGGCGAGATGATCGGCGCGGGCGCGGTGGCGGTGAGCGACGATGGCAAGCCGGTGGTGAGTGCGCAACTGATGCGCACGGCGCTGGAGTACGCGCGCACCTTCGGCATCCCCGTGGCGGATCACTGCGAGGATCCGACGCTCGCCAAGGGCGGCGCGATGAACGAAGGGCTGATGAGCGCGCGACTGGGCCTGCGCGGCATTCCTGCGGAAGCCGAGGAGATCATGGCCATCCGTGATATCCTGCTGGCGCGGCTTACCGGCGGACACATTCATCTCTGCCACATGAGCACCAAGGGCTCGGTGGAATTGATCCGGTGGGGGAAGGAGCGCGGCATCAACGTCACGGCGGAGGTGTGCCCGCACCACCTGTCGCTCACGGAAGAGTCGGTGGACGGCTACAACACCAACGCGAAGATGAATCCGCCGCTGCGTACGCCGGTGGACGTGGCCGCGCTTCAGGACGCGGTGAAGGATGGGACCATCGACGTGATCGCGACCGACCACGCGCCACACCACTATGACGAGAAGGAGCGCGAGTTTGCCGATGCGCCCAACGGCATTGTCGGATTGGAGACGGCGCTCGCGGTGAACCTTACCTGGCTCGTGCATCGTGGCATCGTGGATGTCCCCACACTCGTGGAGAAGATGTCGTGCGCGCCGGCGCGGCTGTTCAAGCTGCCGGGCGGTTCGTTGCGGAAGGGAGCGGCGGCGGACGTCACGGTGTTCGATGCGGACGTGGCATGGACGGTGGATCCTGCGCGGTTCCGGTCGAAAGGGCGGAATACCCCGTACGCCGGGACGGAGCTTCGCGGTCGCGTGGATTTCACGCTCGTGGACGGCCGCGTCGTGTATCGGCGCGGTGCGTGAGGTCGCGGACGCCTCGGCGCGACGTGCCATTCCGCACGTGTGCCGTCGCCTGTTTCAGGCCGGCCTGATTGCCGGTCAGGACGGCAACGTCAGCGTGCGGCTGTCAAACGGCAACGTACTCGTGACTCCTGCTGGCCTGTGCAAGGTGGACGTATTGGAAGAGGACCTGGTGGAGCTCGACTGTGATGGCCGTCACGTTGCCGGTTCGCGCTCCGCTTCGTCCGAGGTAGGGATGCATTTGCGGATTTATGAACGCCGCGCGGACGTGCACGCCGTGGTGCACGCGCATCCACCGGTGGCCACCGGGTTTGGCGTGGCCGGCCTCGATTTGATGGACGACGTGCTCCCCGAGACTATCTTTCATCTAGGTGGCGCGCCGCTGGTGCCGTATGCCACACCCGGCACGCCTGCGCTCGCCGACGCGCTCGATCCGTACCTGTCGACGCACGACGCATTTCTCCTGGCGAACCATGGCGCGACTACCGTTGGCTCGTCGCTGTTGCTGGCCCACCAACGAATGGAAAGCCTGGAGCATGCGGCGCGCATCCTGCTCACCGCACGTACGCTGGGACGCGTGAACTCGCTCGACCCGATTGATGCCGCAGCACTCCGCGCCGCGCGTCGCGCGGCGCTCGCTTCGCACGATGCTGCATCTGCCAAAGACGTTGGAGGCTCGGAATGACACAGGACGAGAAGGAGTCGGCAGCGCCATCAACGGCCGCAACCGAAAGTGCCGCGCTCACCGCGGTGACCGCGCTGATGGAACAGCGGCGCCGCTATGAAGGCTGGATTGCCGCGATGGATGCGAAGCGCGACGTCACGGCGCCGCACGTGTTCGAGCGCGTGAACGGCGACTACGTGTCGCGACTCCAGGTGGTAATCAAGGAGCTGTCGGAGCACGCGGACGAGCTGCGCACCGAAATGGAAGCGCTGGAAGGACGGCTCCATGTGATCGAGCAGGACCAGCAGCGCGCGGAAGACGAGCGTGCGGAAGGCGAGTTGCGTGCGCACGTGGGCGAGTTGTCGACCGAGGACTGGTCCACCGCCTCAACGGCGAGCGATGACCGGCTGGCCGAACTCGCGATGAGCCGCGGCGAAGTGGAGCGGGAGCTGTCACGCACCCGTGAGTTGCTTGATGATGCGCAGCGGCCGGCCGTACCCTCACCGGAGGTACGGGCAGCGCCGGCACCAGAGGGCAGTTCCGCGTCGCCTACAACGGAAGGGGCAGGGCCAGACGTGTCGGGTGGCGTCCCAGCGGGTGCGTCCGCTGCGGCGGCGGTTCATGAGCAGGAGCCGATGGAGCTGTCGGCGTCGGTGATCGCCGCGGAGCAACAGCTCATCGACATCGAGGAGGCGCAGTCCGGTGCTCCGGCGACCGATGCCGCAGCGGTTCCGGCGACGGGGGCATCAGACGACGTGGGCCGGTTCGATGAGCTCGCGTTTCTCAGTTCCGTGGTGGACGCACCGCTCGGTGACGTGGAGAATGGGCCGAGCGATCGCCCTGATGAGAAGGCGCGGCGGAACTCGTTTGCGCAGGATCAGGTGAACGACGACATCGTGAATTTGTCCGACAAGCGGCGCACCCCGCTGGACCACATGCGGGCGCAGGAGGGCATCGAACAGGAAGGCGATCCTCCGTTCGCGTCCAACGTGACCGGCAATTATCCGATCAAGTTGACGGAAAACCCTGCTGAGGGAGCGAAGACGCTCAAGTGCGGAGATTGCGGGGCGATGAACTATCCGACGGAGTGGTACTGCGAGCGTTGCGGTGCCGAGCTGGCGTCGTTGTAGTTGCGGGGGCTGGTAGGTTGGTAGTGGGGGTTGGCGGCAACGAAGAACGCCGGTCAGCGAAAGCCGACCGGCGTTTTCATGTACTCAGGTGCTGAAGACTTCAGGCCGTCGCGGCCTTTGCCATCTTGCTCTTCTGGCGGGCGGCGAGGTTCTTGTGCACGAGTCCCTTGCGGGCGGCACGGTCGAGAAGGCTGACAGCCTGCGTCCGCTCTTCTGCGGTAGCCGTGGGCGCCTTGGCCTTCTTCAGCGCGGTGCGCAGCGCTGAGCGTTGCGCGCGGTTGCGCACAGTGGCGGCGCGCGACTTCCGCATGTTCTTCTTGGCGGATGCGATATTCGGCACGAAAGATCTCCAAAAATTCGATAGTGTTCGCGACAGTCGCGAGCCTTGATTGTACCAAGCGACTGAGCCGAAGTCAAGCAGGGACAGTGGTTTGGAACAGCATTGGCCGAAGCGGCCGGCGCTTTACTCTCCCCTGCGGGCCCGCTACCTTACGCCCGAGGCGCACCCCGGCTCGCAGGGTGGCCGTCGTCCTTGCCCGGCCCCGTTGCATACAATACAGACAATCCTGCTCGTCGCCCCCATCCTGCTGTTCTCCGTGATTGCTCACGAGATCGCGCATGGGTATGCGGCTTTGCAGCAGGGTGACCGTACCGCCCTCGAAGCTGGCCGGCTGAGCTGGAATCCGCTCAAGCACATCGATCCGTACCTCACCGTTATCCTGCCGCTGATCATGCTGACTGGGTCCGCGGCATTCGGTGGCCGATTGGTAGTGTTTGGCGGGGCGAAGCCGGTGCCGGTGGATCCCCGCAACTACAAGCACATCCGCCGCGGGGACATCATCGTCTCGCTCGCAGGGGTGTTCACCAACCTTCTCATTGCCCTCGGCTGCGCGCTCGTGATCGTACTCACGGGATTGCTCGCGCGCGGGGTGGTCGCACTGGAGCCGAGCGTCGGCATTCTCCAGGCGATGATGGTGTTTGGCATTCAGCTCAATTTTGTCCTGATCTTCTTCAACCTGCTGCCCATCCCGCCACTGGATGGCTCGCACGTGATGAAGTATCTGCTGCCTCGCCCGCTGGCCATCCGCTATGTGCAGTTCGGCCGCTACGGCATGATCATCCTGATCCTTCTGCTCTTCATTCCCGCCGGTGACGTCGTGTTGAGGACCTGGCTCAAGCCCGCGAACAGCGCGACGGACTTTCTGCTCCAGTCCGTACAGTCCTTTGCGGTAGAATCGGCGGGGCAATGGCTACAATGACCGACCACGCCGTACCGTTTGCCGGGTATACCAATGACCTGGCGGCGCCCCCATCGTTCGTGGTCGAGCTCACCGAATTTTCGGGCCCGCTCGACCTGCTGCTCACGCTCATTCGCGAAGAGCAGGTGGACATCTATGACATTCCCATTGCGCGCGTGGCGGAGCAGTTCCTGCTGCGCATCCGTTCGCTGCCACTGAACGACGCGGCGGACTATCTCGAGATGGCCGCGCGCCTGCTGCGCATCAAGGCGCAGATGCTGCTGCCCCGGGGCGACGGGGAAGAAGCGTGGGACGATCCGCGTGCCGAACTGGTGCGTCGCCTCCTGGAGTACCAGCAGATGCGCGAAGTGGTGGATGTGCTGGAGCGCGCGGGCGAAGAGCGGCGCAGCCGTTTCGCGCGCGCGTATATCCCCCTGGCCGCCGCCCCGCCCGAAGCCCCGCTCGCGCTGTCCCTGAGCGAACTGCTCGCCGCGGTGGACCGTATTCTCCGGGTGACCAAGAGCCCGACGATGCACGACGTGATCAGCCGGTCCGTCGACGTTCCGGGTGCCATCACCCTCATTCGCACGATTCTCGCCTTACGGTCTCGCGCTCTGTGGACGGACCTCGTCGCACGCGAAGCGGAACCCTGGCAAGTCCTGTCCACCCTGCTCGGCCTGTTGGAGATGGCCAAGCTGGGTGAGTGTCGTGTCCAACAGCCCAGACCATTCGCCAACGTGGAGATTACAAGTGACGCCGCTAGCGAAGCTGCTTGAAGCAGCGCTGTTCGCCAGCGCGCGCCCCATCCCGACCGATGAGCTGGCTGCCCTTGATGCGGACGCGTCGAAGGCCGCCATCGCCGCTGCGCTCGACGAACTGCGCGAACACTACGACGTGGACGGTCACGGCGTGGAGCTCGTGGAGATTGGTGGCGGGTGGCAGATTCTGACCCGCGCCGAATACACGGAAGCGATCGAGCGTGCACAGCTTGCGTCGCGACCAGCGCGCCTGAGTGCCGCTGCCCTGGAAACCCTTGCGCTTATCGCGTACCGGCAGCCCCTGGGCCGCGCCGAGATCGAGGAAATCCGCGGTGTGTCGGTGGGGAGCGTGCTCAAGTCGCTGCACGAGCGCGGACTCATCGACGTGGTCGGGCGCGGGGAAGGCATGGGTCGCCCGCTGCATTATGGCACCACACCAATATTTCTCGAGTATTTCGCGCTGCGTCACCTCGAGGAGCTGCCGCGCTCTGATGAGCTGGCGGTCGCGCTTCGCGCCGAACCCCGTCCGATGTAATGTCCGAGACCATGCGCATCCAGCGCGCCCTTGCGCGGGCTGGCGTGCTCTCCCGCCGCAAGGCAGAAGAGCTGGTCGCCAACGGCCGAGTGACCGTGAACGGCACGCTGGCCCAGGTGGGGCAGACGGTCGATCCGGAGCGCGACGTCATCAAGGTGGACGGAGAGCGCATTGGCTCGCCGTCGCCGCTCGAGTGGTTCGTGTTGCACAAGCCCGGCGGGGTGATCACGTCGCGCCACGATCCCGAAGGGCGCAAGACGGTGTTCGACCTGGTGCCGCAACGCCCAGGCCTCACGTACGTAGGGCGCCTGGACTTCCTTACCGAAGGGGTGCTGCTGCTCACGACGGACGGTGCGGCCGCACACCGGCTCACGCATCCCAGCCACGAAGTGGAACGCACGTACATCGCCTCCGTGCTTGGCGACGGCGACATGGCGGCGGAAGAGGCGCGTCATGGCGTAGAGCTTGAAGATGGGATCGTGCGCCCGAAAAAGATCACGGCGGAAAAGAAGGGGCGTGGACGCTGGGAGTTGACCATTACCATCAGCGAAGGGCGCAACCGCGAAGTCCGACGGTTGTGTGAGGCGGTGGGGCTGGAGGTTGACCGGTTGATCCGTGTGAAATTTGGCCCGGTGGAGTTGGGCGACCTCGCTTCCGGCAAGGTGCGCTCGCTGACGAAGGCAGAGCTCAAGGCGCTGGAAAAATTGTAACGCCGCGGGAGCTTCGAGCAGTTGTAGGTGTAGTGACGCGTTCGGACTCACCGCTCAACCGACTCACTGGTTCCCATGGCAACACAAGTGTCATCAAGCGCCGATGTTCGCTTGATCCAGGACGTCAGCCGTCAGGTTGCGCTCCGGGTCGTCGGTCAGGAATACATGATCGACCGGCTGCTCATCAGCCTCCTCACGGGTGGCCATGTGCTCCTCGAGGGTGTTCCCGGGTTGGCGAAGACGCTGACGGTGCGGACGCTCGCGGAGACGATCGCGACGACGTTCTCGCGGATTCAGTTCACGCCGGATCTACTTCCGGCGGACGTGGTGGGCACGCAGATCTACGACCAGTCCACCGGGCAGTTCATGGTGAAGAAGGGTCCGATCTTCGCGAACATCATCCTTGCGGACGAGATCAACCGTGCGCCGGCCAAAGTGCAGGCTGCGCTGCTGGAAGCGATGCAGGAAAAGCAGGTGACCATCGGCGGCACCACGTACAAGCTGGAAGAGCCGTTCCTCGTGCTGGCCACGCAAAACCCCATCGAGCAGGAGGGCACGTACCCGCTGCCCGAGGCGCAGGTGGACCGGTTCATGTTGAAGCTGCGTGTAGGCTACCCCACGCGCGACGAGGAAAAGGAGATCATGCGCCGCATGGCCAGTGGCCACGCGATTGACGTGAAACATGTGGCCACTCCTGAAGCGATTCTCGAGGCGCGTGCCCGGATTGCCGAGCTGTACATGGACGACCGGATTGTGGACTACATCGTCGACATCGTGCATGCCACGCGTGAACCGGCGGCCGCAGGGCTGAAGGACCTGGCGCCGCTCATCGAGTTTGGGGCAAGTCCGCGCGCAACCATTGCGTTGGCGCAGGCGTCCCGCGCGCACGCGTTCCTGCGTGGCCGAGCGTTCGTCACGCCGGATGACGTGAAGGCCATCGCGCCCGACGTGCTGCGCCACCGGGTCCTCACCACCTTCGAGGCGGAAGCCGAAGAAGTATCCAGCGACGACATCGTCACGCGCGTACTCGCAAAGGTCGAGAGCCCGTGATGACGCATTCGTCCTGACGCCGAGGTAGCGTGAGCACCGGAGTTCCACCGGAGATCCTGCGGCAGGTCAAACTGCTGGAGCTGCGCACGCGCGGACTCGTGAACTCGCTGTTCACGGGTGAATACCGCTCCGTGTTCAAGGGGCAGGGGATGGAGTTTGCGGAAGTGCGCGAGTACCAGGCCGGCGACGAGGTGCGCGCCATCGACTGGAACGTCACCGCGCGCATGGGCAAGCCGTTCGTGAAGCGGTACGTGGAGGAGCGCGAACTCACTGTCATGCTGGCCGTCGACCTGTCCGGCTCCGAGCGGTTCGGCACCCGCGTGCGCTTCAAGAGCGAGCTGGCGAGCGAGCTGGCGGCTGTGCTGGCGATGTCGGCTATCCGCAACAACGATCGCGTGGGTGCGGTGTTGTTCAGCGATCGCATCGAACACGTCGTTCCACCCAGGAAGGGTCGTCGCCACGCGTTGCGATTGATGCGCGACCTGCTGGTGTTCGAGCCGGAAGGCACGGGCACTGACCTCGCCGGCGCGCTGGAATACACGGGGAAGATGCTCGCGCACAAGGCCGTGATCTTCGTGGTGTCGGACTTTCAAGCGGAGAATCTGGAGCAGCCGCTCAAGTTGTTGGCGCAGCGACACGATGTGGTTGCCGTGACGGTGGACGACCCAAGTGAGCAGGAGTTGCCCGATATTGGTTTAGCGCGGTTCGTCGATCCGGAGACGGGGCGGACGATCGACATCAACACGAGCGACAGCGGTGTTCGCGCGCAGTATGCGAAATCCATCGCCGAAGAACTGAACGCGCGGCGCCGGTTGTTGCGCCGGCTGGCCATCGATGAAGTGCCGGTCAGTACCGCCGGCGGCGTGGTGGATCCACTCATCAAGTTCTTTCGGGCGCGCGAGACGCGCGCGCGTCGCCGGTGATGCGGCGATCGGTGCGGCGACGGGCAACGCGTAGCGCGATTGCCGCATGCGCGGCGGGGCTGCTGTGGCTGCCCTTGTCGGACGCGGCGGCGCAACAGCGCGAGATTCCGGTACAGGCAGGGGTCGGCATCGATCACGACACGGTCACCGTGGGCGACGTGATCCGGCTGACCGTGCGGATTCACGCCCCCCTTGGCGCGACGGTGAACTTTCCGGCCGCGGTGGATTCGCTCGGGCCAATCCAGTCGATCGAACCGCCAACCGTTCGCAATGGATCGGATAGCGCGTCGGCTGCGGATCGTGTGGCAACGTATCGCCTGGCGGCATGGGATATCGGACAGCAGGCGGTTCGCCTTGGCGAGGTACTCGTGCAGAGCGACGAGGGCGAGCGTCGTGTGGCGCTTACGCTGCCGTCGGTCTTTGTGCGATCGGTGCTGCCAGCGGATACGGCACTGCGCGTTCCCAAGCCGGCACGCCCATTGCTCGACGTGCGGCCGCCTATCCCCTGGTGGTGGTGGGCGGCAGGAGCGCTCGCGGTCCTCGTACTCGGATTGCTCGCCTGGTGGCTGTCTCGCCGCTGGCGTCGTACATCGGCAGGGACGGGTGACGCGTACGCCGATGCGCGCGTGTCGTTTGGGCGGATCGAACGGCTTCGCCTGATTGACGCGGGAGAATCGGGCCGCCATGCGGCGCTGATGACGGACGTGTTGCGACACTACCTCTCGGCGCGGATCGATGAGGTATCGCTCGCGCAGACGAGTGGAGAACTCCTCGACGCGGCTCGTGGAGCACCGAGCGTGTCGCATGAGGCATTGGCAACGCTGCTGCACGAAGTGGATGCCGTGAAGTTCGCAGCGGCGCCCCTCGGGTCAGAACGCGCACGGGCATTGGGCGAAGAGGCGAAGACACTCGTGCGTGAAGAACATGCACGGTCGGCCGAGCTTGCGCTTGCGGCCGTGGCGAAAGAGGAGCGTGCGGCATGATCGATATCGCTGCGCTCCAGTTTGCGTCGCCGTGGTGGCTCTTGCTGCTCCTGCTGTTGCCGATGTGGTGGCTGGTGGCGCGTCGGCGTTCTCCGGCAGCGATTGTCTTTTCGCGTGTTGCCGTGCTGGCGCGCGGTCCGCGTGCGGGACGGGCGCTCGCGCGTACACTCGCGCTCCTTCGCAACCTCGCGCTCGCCAGTGGTATCCTCGCGCTGGCACGTCCGCGCTCGGGTGCGCACGCGGAAACGTCCACCACCGAAGGGATCAACATCGTCATTGCCTTCGACATTTCGAGTTCGATGCTGGCGCTCGATTTTCAGCCACAGAACCGGTTGGAAGTTGCGAAGGCGAAGATCAAGCAGTTCGTGACGGCGCGAAGCTCGGACCGTATCGGCATCGTGGCGTTCTCCGGTGAGGCACTCACGCAGGTGCCATTGACCACGGACTATCCGGTGGTGCAGTCGGCGTTGGACAACCTGCAACCAGGCCAACTGGAAGACGGCACCGCGATTGGCACCGCCATTGTGATTGCGGCGAACCGCTTGAAGGATGCGCCGGGCCGCTCACGCGTGTTGATCCTGCTCACGGATGGCGTGAACAACAGGGGCTCCATCGATCCACGCACGGCGGCAAAGGCCGCTGCGGCGTTCGGCATCAAGATCTATGGCATTGGTGTGGGCACGGAGGGTATGGCGCCAGTACCGGTGGGACGTGGATTGTTCGGTCTGCGCTATGAGATGCAGCGGGTGGAGATTGATGATGCGCTGCTGACCGACATCTCCACCGCCACGGGTGGGCGCTACTTTCGCGCGCGCGATCCGGCAGCGCTGCAACGGATCACCGAGCAGATCGACGCGCTCGAGCGCACACCGGTGCGCAGCCGAACGTACGTGCGGTACACGGAGCTGTTCCGTTGGCCGCTCGGGTTGATGCTCGTGGCGCTGGCGGCGGAGTTGATGCTGGCGTCGTGGAAGGGTCCGTTGCCATGAACGTGACCATTCCCTTCATCGAGCTGCCATGGCTGCTGCCCATTGCCCTCGTACTGCCAGTCGTATTCGCGCTGCTGTTGTCGCGGGCCCGCGCGAGTCGGGAGAAGCGGCTGTCGCGACTCGGCGCGCTGGACGTGGTGCGTCGCCTCATTCCCGCGTCTGCACTGTCGAGCAGTGGTTGGCGTGCGCTGCGCCTGGGACTTGCTGGCGCGCTGGCGGGGCTTGCCCTGGCCGGGCCACGCTGGGGCGCTGAACGGACGGTTGTGAAATCGAGTGGCGTGGACATGGTGTTCGCGGTGGACGCGTCATTGTCGATGATGGCGACGGACGAGAAGCCAAACCGGCTGGAGCGGGTGAAGCAGGAGATTCGGCGGTTGCGCGCGTTGAGCCCTGGGGATCGCGTGGGCCTGCTCGCGTTTGCCGGCCGCAGTTATGTGCTCACGCCGATTACGGTGGACGGCGGGGCCCTCGACCTGTTCCTGGACAATCTCGACCCGAGCGTGGTGGGTCAGGCGGGAACATCCCTTGCCTCCACCATCCTTCAGGGCACCAGCCTGCTGGCGCTGACCAAGAGCGGCGCCGATCGCGCGCTTGTGGTGATGAGTGATGGTGAGGGGTTCGAGCCGCAGGAGGAATTGATTGCCGCGGCCAAGAAGGCGGCGGAGCAGAACGTCAGCCTGATCACCGTGGGGTTTGGTTCCGCGCAGGGGAGCACCATTCCCATCAAGGACGGAAATACGGTAACCCAGAAGCGCGACGAGAATGGACAGGTGGTGGTGACGCGCTATCATCCCGAGCTATTGCAGGCTGCGGCGACCGCGGCGACCGGCACGTTCATCCCCGCCGAAGCCACGGACAAGGCCGCGAGGATCAAGGCGGCGCTATCCAAGTTGCGCGCTGGCTCGCGTACCACGCAGGCGGGCGAAACGCTCACGCCGCGGTTCCAGCTATTCCTGCTGCCGGCAATCCTCCTGCTCTGGTTGGACACGATCATTGCCGGCCGCCGAGGGCGTCGCCGGCGTCGTCTGGCGGCTGCGGAAACGGCCGTTGCGGCGGCGATGTTGGCGACCGTCAGCATGATGGGTTGCACGCCACTCCGTGGATCGCTCGAGGGCAACGCGGCCTACGCAGCCAAGGACTACGCGCGCGCCGTGGCGATCTTCGGCAAGGCGGTGCAGGAGGGGGATCGTTCGCCGGGCGCGCTCTACAACTACGGCACCGCCTTGCTCGCAGCGGATTCCACGTCCATGGCGGCGGACGTTCTGGACCACGCTGTGGAGCACGCCGACACGCTCATTCGGTATCGGGGGCGCTTCAACGGTGGTCTGGCGCACCTGATGCGCGGTCGGGCGACCAAGGGCGATTCGGCGTCGGCGGAGCTGAAGTTGTCGTTGGCGGAGTACAAGGAAGTACTGCAACAGAAGCCGGGCGATGCGGACGCCAAGTGGAACTACGAACTGGCGCTGGAGAAGCAGAAGTCAGGTGGCGGCGGTGGAGGGGGCGGGCAGTCGAACGCGTCCCAATCGCCCGCGCAGCAGGAACAGAAGCCGCAACCCACACTCGCGCAACGTCAGGCTGAACAGTTGCTCGGGAGTGCGCAGCGGGAAGAGCGCGACGTGCAGAGCAAGAAGATGAAGCAGAACCGTCCGGAACCGCCGCCCGGCGGAAAGGACTGGTAGCGCATGATCGGCCTGCTGCTCTTTGCCCAGATCGCGATGGTGGCGCACGCGCCCGACACGGCGGCCACGTGCGCGCCCATCGAGATAACCGTCGCCGCGCGTGTGGCCGGATCGGTCGCGCCATACATCGCGCCGCCGCTGGGGGCCGGCGCATTTCAGTTGTTGCGGACCTCCGTGGTGTCGCGCGTGGAAAAGGATGGCGCCGGCCAATCGTCGGCGATTGCTGAAGCCACCTTTGTTGTGGCCACGGAAGGCAGTGGCCGCGTCACCTTGCCTCCGTTCGTGGCCAGTGTGGGCGCGCTGCGGGCGAGTGTGGCCGTTCCCACCATCGAGGTGCACTCCGCCACGTCGCTGCCGCCCACGGTGATTGTTCGTGCGTGGCTGGATCGCGGTGGCCGCGTGAGTCCGTCGGACACGTTGTACGTGGGGCAACAGGTGGACTATGTGGTGGACGTGCAACTGAACGAATCGGCGCGTCAGCGCCTCCGTCGCAATCCCACCTTCTTCCCGCCGGAGATGCCCGGTGTGCTTGCGTACGACCTGGCGCCACCCGTTGCCCTCTCGCGCGTAGGGCGGCACTGCTTCGAGACATTGTCGTATCGCCGGGCTCTCTTCCCGCTGTTTGCCGGCCCGACGACGATTGCGCCGGCGTCGCTGACTTACTCACTACCACTGTCCACGTCGTTCTTCTCTCGCGAGGAGAGCTTCGAGCTTCGCACCGACAGTGTGCGATTCCTGGCGCAGGACGTGCCCGCGACGTCTCGACCCGCGGATTTCGCCGGTGCCGTGGGTGCTCTCGCGGCCACTGCGCGCGTTGCATCGGGGCCGACACGCATGGGCGACCCCGTGGTGCTGACGCTGCGTCTGGAGGGCGCGGGAAACGTGAAGCTCTGGCCGCGTCCGCAGCTCGCACTCGATTGGGCGACGATCGCCAATGGCGACGAGCGGGTGCAGGTGGACACGTCGCAAGCGCGTGTGCGTGGGAGCAAGGAGTTCGATTGGCTGGTCACGCCGCGCAAGGCCGGCCGACAGGAAATTCCGTCGCTGGAGTATCCGTATTTCGATGCGGACAAGCGTACGTACGCTTCGGCGCACAGTGCGCGGCTGTCGTTGGACATCGCGGCGGCATCGCTGGCGGCCGTTGATTCTGCGCCTGTCACGCGATTGGCCGTGCGACGCGCGCTTCGAGAAGAGTTGCCGCCACCGGTGCCGTCGCGGCCGTGGTTCTGGCTGCTGCTCATGATTGCGCCCGTCCCGGCAACTGTGCGGCGCGTCCTGGGGCGGCGGCGCCGGAAGGGAGGGGGAGGCACGAAGTCGGCCGTCCGTCGCGTTGCGCAGGCGGCATCCGCGCGCGAGCCACTCACGGCTCGCCAGGTGCGCCGACTGTTCCTGGATGCGATGGCGGAGCGGGTGCCCGCGGTGATTGGCGCCACGCATGCGAGCGAGTTTCGTCGGACACTACGCCGCGCAGGGGTTACCGAGCAGACGTCGGATGCCGCGGCCACGCTCTTCGAACAGCTCGATACGGCGGCCTTTTCTCCCGCCGGTTCGATTGATCAGGCTGCGGTGAAGACTGCCGCGGCAATCGTGAAGGCGGTTGACGCGGAGGCTGAGCGGCCGCTGAAGGCCAAGGGCGCAACGGTCGTGTCCATTGTGTTCCTGGCGGTGCTCGGCTTCACGACGTTGTTGTCAGCGTCTCCCGACGAGGTGTCACGA
Source organism: bacterium (assembly GCA_040003455.1). Lineage (GTDB taxonomy): Bacteria > Gemmatimonadota > Gemmatimonadetes > Gemmatimonadales > Gemmatimonadaceae > AG11. The sequence goes on along the minus strand of JBDUCM010000073.1, from coordinate 7,270 downwards.
GCGTTCAGCCAGGGCGTGGAGGCGTACGACCGCGCGGCGTACCCAGCGGCTGAACGCGCGTTCGCGCGGGTGACCGAGCTTGCGCCGCGAGCGGTAGATGGATGGGCCAATCTCGGAACCGCAGCCTGGTCGCGGAACGACAGCGCCGGGGCGGTGCGCGCCTGGCAGCGCGCGTTGCGTCTTGATCCACTCGATACGGATGCACGCGACCGGATTGACGCGATTGTTCCAGTCTCCATTCGTTCGCCGGGGTATGTTGCGCCAGTACCGGTGAATCTTATCGGCTTCATCGTGCTGGCCTGTTGGGCGGGCGCCTGGCTCGTCCTGCTGGTGCCGCCCACGCGACGCCCGCTGCACGGGCGCACAGTTGCCGGAGGCGCGATCGTCGTTGCCGTGGCGCTTCTGGCTGGTGTCATGGAAATGCGCGAACGACTCGATCCTCGCGGGCTTGCCGTGCTGCGCGCAACACGCTCGCTCCTGGATGCCCCGGGTTCGCAGAGTGCCGTGGCCAGTGCCAACATTGGTGAAACAGGCACGCTCGGTGCGCGCGAGGGGCAGTGGGTGCGCATCGCATTTGAAGGTGGGCGCGCCGGATGGGTTCCGGTGTCGAGCGTGGTTCCGCTCGACCCATCACCGGCCGGCGATTGACCTCATCAGCGCACGCCGGATAGCATTCCACGCATGGCACGCATCGCAGTCCTTCCGTCCGCCGTCGCCGACCAGATCGCCGCCGGCGAGGTGGTCGAGCGTCCTTCGTCTGCCGTGAAGGAGCTGGTGGAAAACGCGCTCGACGCGGGTGCCACGGCCATCGATATCGTGATCGAGGAGGGTGGCCGTCAACTCATTCGGGTGAGTGACGACGGTTCCGGCATGGAGCGTGACGATGCGTTGCTCGCGCTGGAGCGGCATGCCACTTCAAAGATTCGCCTGGCGTCCGATCTCGTTGGCGTGCGGAGCTTCGGCTTTCGTGGAGAGGCGCTCCCGGCCATCTGCTCAGTAAGCCAACTGGTGGTGGAGACCGCGCCGGCTGATGGCGCGGGCACGGCGGTACACGCGGCTGGTGGCACCGTGGAGGAAGTCAGGGACATCGCCCGTCGTCGAGGGACGACGGTGGCCGTCTCGCGGTTGTTTTACAATGCGCCAGCGCGGCAGAAATTCCTCAAGGGCGCGCGGTCGGAATGGCGGAGTGTGCTGGACATGATGACGACGATTGCGCTGAATCGGCGCGACGTTCGTTTCTCGCTCTCGCACGACGGGAAGCAGGCATTTGCGCTGGCGGCGGCAACTTCGTTTCGCGATCGCGTCGCGGCATTGTGGGGCGCGTCCGCCGCGGACCGCATGGTCGAAGTGGAGGACGTGAAGGGCATGATCCAGGTGAGCGGGTTGGCCGAGCGCCCTGCTGACGTTGGCACAGCGAGCCGGCGCACCTTTCTCACGGTGAATGGCCGAGTCATTCGCGATCCCGGGCTCATTCGTGCCGCCGAGATGGCCTATCGTTCGACGATCAGTGCAGGGCTGAGGCCTTCGTTGCTGCTCGAGATCGTCGTGCCCGGCGACAGCGTGGACGTGAATGTCCATCCCGCCAAGGCTGAGGTGCGCTTCCGCGATCGCTGGACGGTGGAGCGTGCCGTGGAGGAGGCCGTACGCCGCGCGCTCGGCACCTTCGATGCGAGCGCGGCGCTCGGGGTGCGTGTGTGGTCTGCGAGTGGTGCGGGGTGGAGCGCGTCGCCGGCAGCAGCGGACGTAGAGCTGCTGCGCCAGCCGCCGCCACCGAGTAACGGGCTGTTTGGACGTGATGCGAGTGACGATTCGTTCGGCAGCGCCATGGCCGGCGCGACTGATGCGCCGCCGGAGCCAGTGCTGCCGGCGATGCAGCGCGCACCTGATCCGGAGCCGACGCTGGTTGTGCCGCCGCTGCTGCAACTGCGGCGGACATACATGCTGTTCGAGCATGACGATGGTGTGGTGCTCATCGACCAGCACTCGGCGCACGAGCGCGTGTTGTACGAGAAGTTCATGGGGGTGCTCGAACGTGGTGAGGCGCCATCGCAGCGCCTGCTGTTTCCGCTCACATTGCACCTGACACCCGGCGAAGGCGATGCCTTCGAAGCCAACCGCGATCTCCTGGTACGACTGGGTTTCGAGGTGGAGGGGTTTGGTGGACACACGCTTCTGGTGAACAGCGTGCCCATGCCGCATGCGCGATTCGATGCGGAGCGCTGCCTTCGTGAGACGCTGGCAACTCTCACGGGCGATCGTGAGAGCGCATCGCACACCAAGCACGAGCGGCTGGCGGCGACGGTCGCGTGCAAGGCCGCCATCAAGGCGGGAGACGAGCTGTCGCAGGGAGAGATGCGCGCGTTGTTCATCGCATTGAGCGACACGCGACTTCCCGCGCACGATGTTCACGGGCGCTCCACCATCGTGCAATTGTCGTGGCCGGAGCTCGAGCGGCGCTTTGGGCGACAGTAGCAGGCCCGTTCGCGTCATCTGCGGGCCGACGGCCGCCGGCAAGACGACGGCGGCGGCATGGTTTGCGCAGCGCACGGATGTCACCGTCATCAGTGCCGACTCGCGACAGTTGTATCGCGGGTTCGACATCGGGACCGCCAAGCCAACGCGCGATGAGCTCCGGCGGCTTCCTCACCTCGGTATCGACGTCCTGGACCCTGCGCAGCGTGCGTCGGCGGTGTGGTGGGCGGAACAGGCAGATGGCTGGATTGATGACGTTGTGCGCGGAGGACGGACGCCCCTGGTGGTTGGCGGCACCGGTCTCTACCTCCGCGCGCTCTTCGGCGCCCTGTTCGAAGAACCGGAGCTGGACTTGTCGCGGCGGACCGGAGTGCAGACGGTGCTGGGGGAGCGATCGACAGAGGATTTGCGGCGCTGGGTGCTTGCCCTTGATCCCGCGCGAGCGCATCTGGGTCGAACGCAGCTGCTGCGCGCAGCGGAGGTTGCGTTGCTTACCGGGCGCCGGTTGAGCGACCTGCACCGCGAACGTGTGCGCCCGCCGCGACGGCGGGCACGGTATCTTGTAATCGATCCCGGTCCGGTGCTGGGGGACCGCATCGCGGGACGAACGCACGAGATGATCGTGGCCGGCTGGTTGGAGGAAGTTCGATCATTGATGGCGCTGGTGCCCGAGGATGCTCCGGCATGGAACGCGTCGGGGTACCGAACGATTCGTGATGCAGTGCGTGGAGTGATCTCCATTGCCGACGCGGAACAGCGTGTGGTGATTGAGACGAGGCAGTACGCGAAGCGCCAGCGCACATGGTTTCGACATCAACTCGCCGGCGAGGACGTTACTCGCCTGTGTACGGATCAAACGGATTGGGCCGAGCGGGCGGCGGCCTGGTGGAGTGAAGGGGAGACCGACGAATGAAGATCGGCATTACCTGCTATCCCACGTATGGCGGTTCCGGCGCGGTGGCGACGGAGCTTGGCATTGCGTTGGCGCAACGTGGTCACGAGATCCATTTCATCACGTACCAGCAGCCGTTTCGGTTGCCGTCCTTCCTGCCGCGCATCTACTTCCACGAAGTGGATGTGGGTCGCTACCCGCTGTTCGAGTATCCGCCCTACGATCTCGCGCTCGCGGTTCGCATGCATGAGGTGGTGCTGACGCACAAGCTCGACCTGCTGCACGTGCACTATGCCATTCCGCATGCGACCAGTGCCTGGATTGCCCGCGAGATGCTCGCGGGCACTCGACCGGACATCAAGGTGCTCACCACACTGCACGGCACCGACATCACCATTGTCGGGCAGGACCCGTCGTTCTTTCCGATCACGAAGTTCTCGATCGAGAAGTCGGATGGGCTGACGGCAGTATCGCAGTTCCTGCGCACGGAAACGCTGTCCGCGTTTGGGTGTACGGGTTGCCGGATCGAGGTGATCCCAAACTTCATCGATCCGGCCGTCTATGATCGGGCGCGGTACGAACCGGAGTTCCGCGAGCAGACCGCGGGCGATCGCAAGGTGCTCATGCACATTTCCAACTTTCGGCCGGTGAAGCGGGTGAAGGAGGTTGTGGAGATTTACGCGCGCGTGGCGCGGGAAATTCCAAGCGTGCTCGTGATGGTCGGCGACGGTCCCGATCGGGTGGTGGCAGAGCAGGAGGCCCGGAATCTCGGCGTGAGCGAGAGTGTGTTCTTCCTGGGCAAGCTCGAGTCGGTGGCGCCGTTGCTGGCGAGCGCGGACCTGTTCCTGCTGCCCACGGTGGCGGAGTCGTTCGGGTTGAGTGCACTGGAGGCGCTGGCCACGGGGGTTCCGGTGGTGGGTGCACGGGCCGGCGGCCTGCCGGAGGTGGTGCGGGATGGAGTTACCGGCGCACTGTGCGAGCCTGGCGATGTGGAGGGCATGGCGCGGGCGGCCATCGGGCTGCTCTCGGACGAACGCAGGTGGCGGGAGACGAGCGCTCGGGCGGCGGCTGATGCCCGGGACCGGTTTTCATTGGACGCTGTGGTCGGCCAGTACGAGGCCTTCTACGAGAAGGCGCTGCGCGCCTAGCCTCCTTCCCGCGTTATCTTGTTGTGCGTTGCGTGCGCGCCATCTGGCGCGGCGCGAATGACAGCTCACCCTCACTCGCCCTGCCCGCATGTCGCTGCTCCACGCGCTGATCCTCGGCATCGTCGAAGGAATCACCGAGTTTCTTCCGATTTCCTCGACCGCGCATCTCATCCTGGCCAGCCGAGTGCTTCAGTTGGCGGAGACGGAGTTCGTGAAGAGTTTTCAGATCATCATCCAGCTCGGGGCCATCCTGTCCGTGGTGGTGCTGTACTGGAAGAAGTTCTGGAATTTCGACGTGTTGAAGAAGCTTGCTGTCGCATTCATCCCCACCGGCGTGATCGGCCTCACGGTGTACAAAGCCGTGAAGGGCTACCTGCTTGGCAACATGAACGTCGTGTTGTTGTCGCTGCTCGTGGGTGGCGTGGCGCTCATCGTCTTCGAGCGGTTCCAGACCCGCGACGACAGCGACGTGGATTTTTCGCAGATCACATATGGGAAGGCATTGCTGATCGGGCTCTTCCAGGCGATTGCGATCGTGCCGGGCGTTTCGCGGTCGGCCGCGACGATCGTGGGTGGTTCGCTCATCGGGATTTCAAAGCGGACCATCGTTGAATTCTCGTTCATGCTGGCGGTACCGACCATGCTGGCCGCCAGTGGCCTCGAACTCCTCAAGAACCATTCAGCGCTGAGTGGCAACGTCGGTGTGCTTGCCGTCGGTTTCGTGGTGAGTTTCCTCACCGCCATTGTCGCGATCAAGTCGTTCCTCAGCTATCTGAAGAAGCGCGACTTCACCGCGTTCGGTGTGTACCGCGTGGTTCTTGCCGTGGTCTTCTATCTCATCTTCGTTCGCTAGCCTTCGGGTCATGCGCACAGAAGGCATCCAGTCGGACAGCTCGTCCCGGTACGATGGTGAAGGCACCGAGGTGCTTGCCGCGCGCTGGGAGCTACCAGTGGTCCATGCCTTCCACTCGGTTGGTTCCACCCTCGATGTCGCACATACGCTGGCGCCGACCGCCGCGTCCGGGACGCTGATCCTGGCTGACGAACAGACGGCGGGTCGCGGTCGTCATGGGCGGCGTTGGACATCGGCACCGGGAGCGGGGGTGTGGCTGACCATCATCGAGCGTCCAACCGATGCGCGCGCCCTCGACGTCCTTGCCATCCGCGTTGGCTTGTTTGCCGCCGAGGCACTCGCGCCGCTGTCCAACGCTGCCATTGGCGTGAAATGGCCCAACGACCTCTACGTGCATGGACGGAAGTTGGGCGGCATCCTCATCGAAACGCGGTGGCGGGGAACTGCACCCGAATGGGTGGCGATAGGATTCGGCGTCAACGTGGTGGCGCCGGATGTGGAGACGGCCATCGGGCTTCGGAACGGCACGTCGCGTCTGGAAGTGCTCGACCGCCTGCTGCCGGCGCTGCGTCGTGCGGCCCGGGCGAGTCGCCATCTCACTCCCGACGAGATGACACGATGGTCGGCGCGCGATGTGGGCATGGCGCGTCACGTCGTTCTTCCCACGGACGGCGTGGTGCAGGGCATCAGTCCATCTGGTGAAGTCCTCATCGAGGACCTGTCCGGGCGCATCTCGGCGCATCGGTCAGGCTCGCTCACTTTCGCGACGCCGCTCCCATGCTCCTGACCCTCGACGTCGGCAACTCGGAAACCACCCTCGGCCTGTTCGACGGCGAGACGCTCGTTGCGCACTGGCGCGTGATGACCGACGTGCCGCGTACCTCGGATGAGGTGGGGGTGCTGCTGCGTGGACTCATTGCGGCGGCGGACGTCCCATTGGCGTCGGTTGGCGGGGTGGCCATTGCATCGGTGGTGCGCGGGATGGCGACTCACCTGGTGGAGGCATGTCGCCGCTGGCTGCCCGTGACGCGACTGGAGGTGTTCGATGCGACGTCGCCGTTGCCGATCACGCTCGACGTCATCGAGCCCCTGACGGTGGGGGCGGACCGCATCATCAACACGCTCGTTGCGAGCCGACGGTACCAGCGGGACTGCATCGTTGTCGATCTCGGGACGGCCAACACGTTCGATTGCATCACGAAGGAGGGAGTGTTTCTCGGCGGAGTGATTGCGCCGGGGGTGCGGACGTCGGCGGAGACGCTCTTTCGGAGAACGTCCAAGCTGCCGGCAACCGAGTTGGTGGTTCCCGCGCACGTGATCGGGCGTCGAACGGAGGACTGCATTCGCGCCGGTGTGATGTTTGGTGCCGCCGAGTCCATTGATGGCCTGGTGCGCCGGATCATGGCGGAGTGGCCGAGGGACGAGCGTCCGATGGTCATCGGCACGGGCGGCCTGGCGGAGTTGTTTGCGCCGATTTGTACCAGTTTCGATGCCGTGGATCCTTACCTGACGCTTCATGGCCTGGCCATGGCATTCGGGCTGGTTGCACCGCGCTGACGGCGGGTCGTTACCGAGCCGGTGGGTAGAATTCGCCGCCGGAATGGTCACGGGCGTGGCGATGGCGGGATGTTGCGCAAGTAACTGACTGGTAACGTCTTAGCGCGCCCCGCATCATTCGCGTGCGCCCCCTTGATTCGCGTGGGGTGCCCGCATATCATCATGTGTTGTTAGCACTCACGCGAAACGAGTGCTAACGCAGGGTCGCTTATATCATTTCACCGCTTTTCGAGACGGAGGCGCATTACCTATGGCCACCAAGAGCGCGGCCGGCGTGAAGATCACGCCGCTGTCCGACCGGGTTGTCGTGAAGGCATCAGAGGACACCGAGCAGATGCGCGGCGGTCT
>JBDUCM010000219.1:0-7337 GCA_040003455.1 bacterium | reverse complement strand
GATCGTTTCGGACGACATTGATGGTCACCTGATGGATCCATCCACCCGCGTCATCGTCGCGCCGCAATGCGGCAAGCTGTTGCCAGATGCGCACCCACACATCCTGCGCCAATTCCTCTGCAAGGTGGGCATCACTGCTCAGGCGCAGACAGAGCCCATATACCTGCTGGGCGTGCGTGTTGTAGAGATATGCGAGCCGCGAGGCGAGCGCGGCACCGGGATCGGAGCTCATCCGCGTCCTGCGCGGCACGAGTAAGCAAAAGGCCGGCGGGCGGTGTGGAGTATGTAGCCCCACCGGTGTGGGTCGAATGCAGCGTCCCTGATCACCCCAAAGCCTGCCATGGTTTCCCTCGCTCGATTCATCGCCCTGCTCTCCGTGTGCACCTTGGCCGCGCAAACCGCCCTTGCGCAAGGGCCCGCGGCCTGCGACTGCCCTGCCGCATTTTCGCGTACTGTTCAGGCCATCCAGACGGACTACGTTGCCTTCCCGCTGGAAGTTCCGCTGGCTCGCCGTGCGGAGTGGGACGCGCATGTCGCACGATTGCGCCCGCTCGCGGCCGACGTCGACCGGGCCGCGTGCTCGTGGGTGCTCCGCTCCCTCACCGCGTTCTTTCACGACGGGCATCTACTCATCGTGGACCAGCCCGCCGACACGAGCGGCCGAACCACGCGGCGTGCGGCAGTGCCGCGCCGGAGTTGGTCGGAGGCTGGCGTCCGGCATGCACTCGGGCGTCGCGATCTCGGTCACAACTCGCCTGAGGGGATCTGGGACGGGCCGGGTTTCCGGGTTGCAGTGCTCGCCGATTCAACGGGCGACGGGCGACTGACGGCGGTGGTGGTGCGCGACGATAGCTCCTACTACGATCCGGGCCATGTGCGCGGAACGTTCGAGCAGGTGGGCGGTCAGTGGCGGGCAACCGTACTGGATGGCAGCTACCTCCCGCGCACGTCGCCGGTAGAGTTCTCGCGCGAGGGGCTCATGCGTATGGCGCCCGCGATGTGGCAACGTGTGTGGCCCGTGGTGCCGAGTGCCGGACTCGATGCATCGGATCCTCGCCGGCCGACTATCCGGTACTTGCCCTCTGGTACGGCGGTCGTGTCGGTGGTCTCGTTCTCCCCGGAATACAGGACGCTGCTTCAGCGGTTGGTCGACGACGAGTGGGCTCGGCTCGCGAAAGCGCCGAGCGTGATCATCGATCTCCGAGGCAACGAAGGCGGAGCATCGTTCGTGGCGGAGCCGTTGCTGCCGCTATTGTGGAGCGGGACACAGACCCCACCGGACAGCACGACACCCGTCGTCATCGCGTCCGTCACGAACAGGGCGTTCTGGGCGCGGACATCGTGGGCGCCGCGCGGACTGGGCGATCGGCTCGCCGTTGCGCCAAACGGTTCCCTCGTACCATTCAGCAACGAGTCCACTCCTCGGCCCGAGCGACCCGCGCGACTCGCGCCGCCGCAACAACGGGTCGTGATCCTGACCGACCATTCCACCGTATCTGCCGCGGAGCAGGTTGTGCTCTGGGCCCGGGAGTACGGTCGCGCACGCATCTATGGCGAAGCGACCGGCGGGGCAATCGACTATCAGAGCACGTTGCTCGTGAGAGTCGCGTGCTCGGCGATGGGACAGCTCTTGAGCTACCCGCTGATCGCGACGTCGTCCAGTCTTCCCGCTGGAGGATTCAATCGTCGAGGGATCATGCCGGACGTGCTCATTCCGGCGGATACCCGCGACGTATTTGCGTGGATCGACGCGCATTAGAACTGGGCGCAAGGCGCTGTGTATGCGAATACCTGCCACAGCGCCCCGGGCGTGCACATGACAGACATCTACCTCAGTCGAGGCCCACAAGGTCATGCTGGCGAACCTGCTGGAGCAATTACTTGCCGATCAGGAGGATGGTAAAAGATCCCGGCACGGGTGGACCACCGCCGCGACCACCGCTCGGTACTGGCCCGCGCTCCACGCTCATGGTGAGGACGTGGTTCGTCAGGCTATCGAACGTGAGCGTGCGCGCACCCAGCATGGTCTGGAGATTCTGCTCCACTTCGAAACTGGTGGGGCTCTTCTCCTTGACGATGGTCATGGTGCCGTTGCTGTGTGAGCTGAAGGCCTCCATGGTGGATGGGTTGAACACCGCGCCATCCGAACCGCCTGCGAGTGGAAGGTTGGCGAGGATGTGGCCGTCGTCGGAACTCATGATCACCATCATCGGCTGCGGTGGCTGGGTCGGCGGGTTGCCTGACCGGGCGCACGCCGCAAAGAGCACGTGATTGGCCGCATCGAGCGCTAGCCCATTGCATCCGCCCTTGTCACCAAAGGGATAGTGCGCCACCGCCTTCATCGTCTTCGCGTCAACGGCGGTGACACTCCCGGCGGAATCCTGCATCACGACGTAGAGCATGCCCTTGCCGTCGGCAACCGCCTGCTCGGGCACACCGCCGAGAGCGATGGTGCCGAGAACGCTGCCGTCCTTGGCGTCGATTACCGTGGCATCCTTGGTGGGGTGGCTGAAGACGTAGATCCGCTGATTGAATGCGTCGAAAAGAATTCCATCGGGCTGCGCGGCGCCAACATCGATGGTCTTGATGAGCGCCAACGTCTTGGTATCGAACATTGATACCGGCTTGCTGCTCGAGAAACCGTGGCCAGACACTGGATCCACCGCGACTCCATTGCCACCCGTTCCCGGAATCTCGCCGAGCGGCGCAATCGTCTCGAGATCGAAGACGGTGATGCGGCCCAGGATTGCCGGCTTGGCTGGAGTGCTATCCGTTGCGGGAATGGCGCGTGAGCCGCCGCGGGGAATGTAGAGGCGACGTCCGGCGACGTCGGCATAGATGTAGTCGGAGCCGCCCTCGCCGCCCACGCGTGCGGTCTTGATCACCTTGTACGGGCCATCGGTGGCCGGCTGTTGCGCGTGAACGGCCGGAGCCATACACGCGATGGAAAGCACGAGCGTGAGGTATTGCTGTCGCACAGTGTTCCTCCCTGAAAGGACGATGACGATACTACCGCCAGTGCCCAAGGATGCAAACCCACGGCCCGTTTGCGGATTGGTGCCGATGATCGGCGGCAGCATCTGGCGGACGAAACTTGACGCCGGCCCTCACGCACCCTAGCGTCAAATTCGCGCGAGGGGCGCTGCCAGTCCGCGGAAAGGGCCATGCCCACCCTGTTGGAACACAACCGAAAGACCACGAATCTCCTTCGCGCCTGACACGAGCGGACTACAGGCGACCCTTTGCAAAGGAGCTTCGTATGGATACCCTGCCCTTTCCTCCGCGCCCCAATCTCGACCAGTACAGGAAGCGCGCAAAAGGCCTGGTCGCGGCCGCACAATCCGATGACCCGGATGCGGTGCGTCGGTGGGCTACCGAATGGCTCGAGTCGCTCGCCTCGCTACTCGCCGTCGCACCATCAGCTTTCGTGCAGAACAGCATCGACCGTGCGGCCGCTCGCATCTGCAAGCGGGTGGCAGCCTCGAGCCGCAGTGGCGAACCCGAGGCTCGCGTCACGGTGGCCGATGCACAATTCCTGATTGCCCAGGCGCATGGCTTCGAGAACTGGACAGCGTTCGCGCGCCACGTTGCTGGCGAGCCAGGCCTTGCCCCGCAGGACAGCGAATTCGAGCGTGCCGCCGACGCCGTGGTGACCGGCGATCTCGATACACTCACCGCGCTCGTCGCCGCCAACCCGGCGTTGATTTACGCGCACTCCAGCCGTGTGCACCACGCCACGCTATTGCACTACGTGGCCGCAAACGGCGTGGAGGACTTTCGCCAGCAGACGCCGAAGAATGCCGTCGCGATTGCGAGGCTGCTACTCGACGCAGGCGCGGTGCCGGACGCCCTCGCAGACACGTACGGCGCAGACACCCTGCAAACCACGATGAACCTTCTCGTGTCGAGCGTACATCCGGCAGCCGCTGGATTACAGTCCGCCATTGTCGAGACGCTGCTCGACTATGGTGCGGCGTTGAATGGCGTGGCCAACGATGAATCACCGCTGTTGACAGCGATGAGCTTCGGATACATCGAGCCGGCGGAGACGTTGGCACGGCGCGGCGCGCGGGTGGATACCGTTATCACGGCGGCCGCATTAGGGCGGCTGGACCTGGTGCGCGACATGGTGGCCGACGCCGCAACATTGCGACCCGGAGTGCCACTACTCTCGACCCCGTGGACGAAGGTGTTGCCCGACCCGCGCGTCCATATCGAACTCGCGCTCGCGTGGGCCTGCAAGTTCGGGAGGGCCGACGTGGCCCTGTTTCTTCTCGACGTCGGCGTGAGTCCGGAGGCGAAGGACAGCAGCGACATGACTGCCCTTCACTGGGCCGCCGCCACTGGAATGATGGGCGTAATGGACGACCTGCTGCGGCGCGGCGTGCCGCTGGAAGTGACGAACGTCTGGCAAGGGACGGTGCTCAACTCCACCCTGCACTTCGCGTTGTACATCCCGATAAAGGGTGTGGACTACGTTCCGGTGATCGAGCGACTCCTTCAGGCGGGCGCGAACGTGCAAGTGGTCGACTATCCAACTGGGAATCCACCCATTGACGCATTGCTCGCTCGGTATGGAGCGAGCAAAGGCTAGTACCGCGGCCCGCGACGTCGCGGCACCTCACTTTCTCAGCGCCGTCTCTCGAATGGCGGCGCTGAGCACGTGCCCGTCGAGCTTCTCCGTGGGTTGCACGCCTAGAATGGCGGCGAGCGTCGGTGCAAGATCAACTGTGCGCACGAACTCGCTCCGGCGGCCCGGCGAGAACCATTGGCCCGCGAATACCAACGGGACATGCGCGTCGGCATCATGCGGCGATCCGTGGCTCGCATACGTGGTAGCGAGCGGATAGCTGAAGGGCGCGAGCGTCACCACCATTCGTACCGTGTCGCTCGTCGGGCTGAACACATGTAGCCAGCGCCGCGCGATGGCGTCGCGCACGGTGTCGGCCACAGTGAGTCGAGAAACCAGGTCGGCCCGCATCACCCCCTGGACTCGCATGACGTCAGTGCCAAAGGCAAGGCCGATGGAGTCCGCAGAGAGGCCCAGGCGCCGCAGGCCAACCCGGTTGAGAGAGAGGATGTTGTCCGCGAAGCTGGCCAGGGAATCCGCGCCGTTGGCACGCGCGAGACGATCCTTCGCCTGTGCCCACACGGGGGCGAGGTCAACGCGCCTCGCCTCGGCATTGGGATAGTTGGGTGACTTGATGGTTGGAAATGGCGTCATGCCGTGGTCGCCGGTCAGAACGACGACGATACCTGTTGAATCGCGGAGCGTGTACAGGGAATCGAAGAAGGCGCCGAGGAAGCGGTCGAGCTGAATGATGTGATCGTGCACTTCCTTTGAATCAGGACCATACCGGTGTCCAATCGCGTCGAGGGTGGAAAGTGAGAGCGCGAGCACGTCGGTACGATTGCGCGACGTGCCGAGTCCGAGTTCCTGCACGCCGGCAAGTCCGAATTGCAGGGTCAGCTCGTCCATCCACGGAAACTGCATGATCGCCGTGTCCGCAGCGGCGGCATCGCGTGGCATGACGTGATTGAACACGAAGTCCCGCCCCCCATTTTCGGCCGGCACGCTGTCGGGTTCAGGGTAGATGCCCGGTCCGTACAGGGGGCTCCACATTTCGCCCACATGGGTCCACGGGAGATGCCGGTCGTTGAAATGCCGCACCCAGGTGGGTAGCGTATCGGCGTAGAATGCGCTCGTGGTGAACTGGCCCGTACTGGCAAACCAGAACACACTCCCCTTCGTGGTGCCGATGGGGAGAATGGCGCCGCGGTCCTTTCGCGATGCGGAGAGAAAGCGAACGGACGGGTCAGCCGCGCGCATCCAATCGATCAGCGTGGACCCTTGAAAGCGTGCTGGCGACGCCGGGAGATCGGCGGGTCCACCACCCAGAACAGGAAAGGCGCCGCCGTTTACGCCTTGCGCGTTGGTGGCGATTCCCGTGTGCACGGGAAAACGGCCGGACAGGAGTGATGCGTGCCCGGGCGCGGTCTCGGTGAATCCGTGATCCTGATAGGCTTCATCGAATACCGCCCCACGTTCGTAAATCCGCGGGAGGCCGGCCCGCAGGTGCGCCTTGAACCGATCGTAGTAGTCCGACCGCATCTGGTCCACCGTGAGGAGAACGACGAGCGTCGGACGGGCTGTGGACTGCGCGCCGGCCGTGGCAGCGCAGAGTAGTGTCCAGAACCCGACGGCAAGGGAACGGCGCATGGATGGGCTGATGACGGTGGACGCGGGCGCGCGTGGACGAGATGCTGCGCCACCGAATATTCAGCCTCGTTCGTGACGTACCGGTCACGACGTGGTAAAGAGTACGCGGCGCTCGCCACCCACACGGCGCCGCGTCGCCTACTGCGGACGATTTTCCCCTTTGAAGACCGTCTGCCACGTCTTCCCGCCGTCCTTCGAATTCTCGAACAGCTGCATGACCCGACGATCGCTCATGGGCATGATGGTCACGCGCGACTGCGCGAGATTTCCGGCCGGTTGATCGAGTAACGCAATGAAGCGCAGGCCGGGTCCGCTGTACGAGGGATCAGACTTTCGGAGCGGCACGCCTGACGGAAAAGGAGCCTGGTTGGACACGTAGATCTGCCTCCACTCCGCGGAACGCGCGTCGAAGCCAAAAACGCTCAATCCCTTGTCGCCGGCCCGACCGGCCCAATCAACGGTAATCGCGCACCCCTCCACCACTGTGCGTACGCGTTGCGTGGCATAGTGAGCACCGGTGGAATCGACGACCTCCCAATCGCCAACCCAAAAGGCAAGTCGCTGATAGTTCGAATCCGAAGGGCATGGCGAGGTCGCCGCTCTACGCGGTTGCTGCGCGTCGCTCCGGTGCAATGAAGCGGATGCCAGCGTCGCAACCACCATGAGGGTGCCAAGTCGGCCAAGCAATATCATGCGCATGAGAATCGGAGTCGTATTCAGGTTGAAGAATCGAAACGTCAGTCCAGCCCGCGCAGCTCATGCCAGGCACGCTCGACCAACGCGCGTACGGTTGCCTTCCAGTCATCGTCCAATGCGCGGCCCGCCCACACCGGCGCACCAGCGCGCAACGTGGTTACGTCAACGCTCTGCTGGCATTGCTCGACAGTCATGCTGCGGTCAAGACATGCCGCCACCTGTGACGTTACACCGTCGATCAGCGCGTGCAGCGCACGGACATAGGACAGGTCCCGCATGAGAGGGCCGTGCCCGGGCATGAGTGCCGTAACGCGCTCACCCTCGATGGCGTGCAGCACCCCGCTCCATTCCACGGGCCACGTGGCGGCAGTGAATGGCAGGGGCGATTGCACCACGACGTCGCCAGTAAAGAGCACGCCCT
>JBDUCM010000072.1:0-24423 GCA_040003455.1 bacterium | reverse complement strand
AAGAGGACGATCGGTTCGGCATGCACGACATCGCACGCCGCCTCGCGGAAGTCACTGACATGGCAGAAGTCCTTCGCGCACTGTGTGACATCGCCTTGCACCAGTGTTCGGCGACAGGCGCCGCCGTTCTGCGCGTGCTCGGCCCCATGGGCGAAGTTGTGGCCGCGACGGGCGACCTGTTGCCGGCGCGCGGCCGTTGTTTCGACCTCGAGGGATCGCTACTCTCCGAGGCGCTGCTCGATCAGACGGTTGTGGGCGAAGAGGATTTTGGTGTTTCAGGCCGCCCACTCATGCGCGCCGTCCCCGATCTCCTGCTTGGTCCTGTCATCGTGTCGCCACTGCACGCGCACGGCGAGACCCTCGGAGTTCTTGCCGTTGCACGTGCGCAGGACGGCGCGCCGTTTTGTGAGCGCGACGTGGCTCGGTTGCGCATCCTCGCTGATCATGCCGCACTCGCGGTGCACAAATCGATGCTGCTCATGCAGGCGCAAAGCGCCGATCGCGCGAAAGGGCGTTTCCTCGCGACCATGAGCCACGAACTTCGCACACCGCTCACGGCGCTGGCCGGATACAACGAGTTGCTGGCGGACGAGGTAATTGGTCCATTGAGCGATCCGCAGCTCGACATTCTCGAGCGCATGCGCTCGGTCACGACGCATCTCGGCGCGATGATCGAGGAGATCCTCGCGTTCACCAGCCTGGAAGAGGGCCGCGAGACCGTTCGCGCCACCGAGTTCCTGGCGGAGGATCTCGTGCGTTCAGCCGCAGCGGTCGTGGCGCCCTTGGCCGAGCACAAGCGCCTGACGCTGGATGTGGTTCTGCCGTCCGCCTCGGTGCGAATGACCTCGGACATCGACAAGGCGCGGCAGATCCTGGTAAACCTCATCGGGAACGCGGTCAAGTTCACGGATGCCGGCACGGTAACCGTGCGACTCAGCCTGCGCGGGTCAGCCGTCCGATTTGACGTGCAGGATACCGGAATCGGTATCCCGGACGAAGAGCTGTCCCGCCTGTTCCGACCCTTTGCTCAGGTGGACACGGGCCTCACCCGCCGGCATGGTGGCACGGGGTTGGGCCTCTATATCTCGCGCCGGTTGGCAACCCTGCTCGGCGGACATATTCAGGTGTCCAGCAAGCCGCAATCAGGGTCCACGTTCAGTGTCCTGCTTCCCCAGAACCGGGAGAGTCGCGGGTAGGATTGCCGACCAAACCGCGCCGCTGTCGGCGCGGTGCCGCGTGCCATTAAATTGAGGCATGAGCACCTTTCCTCCGACGACCACCGTCTTCAATGACGGCTATGTCGCCGAAATGTACGACGCATACCGGCGCGACCCTGCGGCGGTGGATGAATCCTGGCGCCAGTTTTTCCGCACGGCGGAATCCCTGTCAGGCATCGGTAGTGGTGCGGGACGCCCCGACGATCGCCTGCTTCGCAAGGCAGCCGGGGCCGCTGCTCTGGCGGACGCCATTCGCGAATACGGTCATCTTGCCGTCCAGCTTGATCCGCTCGGATCGCCACCACCTGGCGCCTCGGAGCTGACACCGGAATTCCACGGCATCAACGAAGACGAACTGGGTGACGTTCCGGCGTCGGCACTCGGCTACGCCACTGGAACGGCGGCCGATGTTGTGCAACGCCTTCGTCAGGTCTATTGCGGCGCGATCGCCCTGGAGTTCACGCACCTCGGCAGTGAGACCGAGCGTGCGTGGTTTCGGCAGGCGATGGAAGGCGGAACACTCACGCGCTCGCTGGACGATAGCGAAAAAAAAGCGGTGCTTCGCCGCTTGACGGAAGTGGACGGGCTCGAACGCTTTCTCGGGAGGGCATACCAAGGCTACAAGCGCTTCTCGGTTGAAGGCACTGACGTGCTGATCCCGATGCTCGATGAGGTGATTGCGCGGAGTGCGCAGCGTGGTACGCGCCAGGTGGTGATGGGAATGGCGCATCGTGGCCGGATCAACGTGCTCGTGCACGTGATGGGTATGTCGTACGCGGAGATGTTCGGAGAATTCGAGGGGCATCAGGGCGACGCCATTGCCTACAGCAGCACTGGTGACGTGAAGTACCACCTCGGCTTCCGTGGCGAACGTACGGTCGGCGACACGAACGTGTCACTTGAACTCGTTCCAAACCCGAGCCATCTGGAGGTCGTCAACCCGATCATGTCCGGCATGACGCGCGCGTACCAGCGCATTGCGGGCAAGGCGGATCGCGACGAACAGACGGTCCTGCCAATCTGCATTCATGGCGACGCAGCGTTCCCCGGTGAAGGCGTTGTGCCGGAGACGTTCAACCTCTCGCGCCTGCGCGGTTATCGCGTGGGTGGGACGCTCCACCTCATCGTCAACAACCAGGTCGGTTTTACCACGGACCCCATTGACGCGCGTTCCACTCGGTATGCCAGTGATCCGGCCAAGGGATTCGAAGTGCCAGTGCTGCACGTGAATGCGGATGATGCGGAAGCGTGTCTCGTCGCCGTTCGACTTGCCGTGGCGTATCGGGATCAGTTCGCGAAAGACGTGCTGATCGACCTCGTTGGCTACCGTCGATGGGGGCACAACGAAACCGATGAACCAGCGTTCACCCAACCCAAGCTCTACGAGGCCATTCGCGCACACCCCACGCCGCGGGAAGTGTGGGGTGCGCGCCTCGTTCGCGAGCGCGTCGTCACGGAACCCGACGTGAAGGCGCTCGATGCGGAGGTGGCCGAGCGGCTGGCATCCGTGTTGAAGGAGATGAAGGGGGCCGGCGCGAAAACTGACGAATCATCCCGCGCCCCTTCGCGCGTCCCGGAGCCAGCGAGCCCCCCAGATCCCGCAACGGCGGTTGCGACTGGCACGCTCGAGACATTGAATGCCAGGCTGCTCACATATCCCGTCGGGTTCAAGGGCCATCCGCGTCTAATGAAGACGCTGGAACGTCGCCGCGATGCGCTGCACAAGGCGCTCATCGACTGGGGGCATGCGGAATCGTTGGCGTTCGGCTCCCTCCTGCTTGAAGGCGTCGGTGTGCGCATGAGCGGTCAGGATGCCGAGCGCGGCACCTTTGCGCACCGCAACGCCGTCCTTCACGACGTGGACAGCGGC
This sequence comes from bacterium, assembly GCA_040003455.1. Lineage (GTDB taxonomy): Bacteria > Gemmatimonadota > Gemmatimonadetes > Gemmatimonadales > Gemmatimonadaceae > AG11. The sequence continues at coordinate 21,336 of JBDUCM010000072.1, read as the reverse complement.
GCGACGTATGCGCCGCTCGGCGATATTCCCGGCGCTACAGGACGATTCGAGATCTACAATAGCCCCCTCTCGGAAACGGCCGTCATGGGGTTCGAGTACGGGTTCAGTGTCGCCACGGCAAAGGACCTGGTGTTGTGGGAGGCGCAGTACGGAGACTTCGTAAACGTCGCGCAGCCCATCATCGATCAATTCATCTCCGCGGAGCGCGCGAAATGGGGACAACGTAGCGGACTCGTGCTGCTGCTTCCGCACGGCTATGAAGGCGGCGGGCCCGAACATTCGAGTGCTCGCCTGGAGCGGTTCCTCCAGCTGTGCGCAGAGCGCAACATGTGTGTCGCCTATCCGAGCACCCCGGCGCAGTATTTCCACATTCTTCGTCGTCAGGCACTTCGCAGCGAACGACTGCCACTCATCCTGATGCAGCCGAAAAGCCTGCTGCGTCTTCCGGCGGCCGCGTCACGGATCGAGGATCTCGCGAATAGTGCTTTTCAACCTGTCATCGACGATGCGTCGGTGGCGGAACGTCGCAGTGACATCCGGCGGCTGGTGTTGTCCACCGCCAAGATGTACTACGATCTGCTCGCCGCGAAGGGCGGGAACGCCGACGTCGCGCTGGTACGGGTGGACGAGCTGTATCCCTGGCCAGGCGCGAAAGTCGCGGAACTCGTGGACAAGTATCCCAATCTCGAGGACGTAGTGTGGGCGCAGGAGGAACCAAAGAACATGGGCGCCTGGACCTTCGTCGCGCCCCAGCTTCGCGTAGCAACCGGAAACATGCTCACCATTCGTTATATCGGCCGCCCGGAACGGGCGAGCCCGGCGGAGGGTTACTCCAAGGCGCACGAGGAGGAGCAGAAGCGCATCATCACGGACGTGCTGACCGTATCAGCATCACCCGCCAAGCGAAAAACGACCAAGGTCTGACATGAAGTTCTGGCTTCGCCTCACCACGGTGGTCCTGCTTTCCTTCGCCGCGCCGCGCCTCCTATCTGCCCAGGAGCGCGGCGCGACCGTCTTGGGTGAATCCGTCGCCGGTCTCGATGTGACGGTCCGCGTTCTGATGATCGGAGCGCATCCCGATGACGAAGACACCAATCTCATCACATGGCTTGCGCGCGGGCGTCACGTCGAGACTGCGTATCTCTCGCTCACGCGCGGAGATGGCGGACAGAACCTCATCGGCAATGAGCTTGGTCCGCAGCTCGGAATGATTCGCACGGAAGAGTTGCTCGCGGCTCGCCGGCTTGACGGCGGGCGCCAGTTCTTCACGCGGGCGTACGACTTTGGTTTTTCGAAGACCGCCGATGAGACGCTCCTGCACTGGCAAAAGGATTCGGTGCTTCGGGACGTCGTCACGGTCGTGCGTTCGTTCCGGCCGCAGATCATTATCGCGGTGTTCTCCGGTACTCCGCGCGATGGCCACGGACATCACCAGGTCTCCGGCATGCTGGCGCGCGACGTATTCGACGCCGCAGCGGACACCATCGCGTGGCCCAGATCGCGCACACTGGGACTCGGGGCGTGGACACCACTCAAGTTCTATCGTGCCGCGCGCTTCGCGCCAGAAGAAGCGAGCGTGAAGATCAACGTGGGCGAATTGAGTCACCTGCGTGGGCAAAGCTATGCCGAGCTTGCATCGCAGAGCAGGTCGCAGCACCTCTCGCAGGGATTCGGCGGGCTGCAGCGCCGCGGCGCCTCGCTCGACTATCTCACACTCGAAGCGTCTCATGTTGGCCCGGCATCGGCGAAAGAGCAGTCGATGTTCGACGGCGTGGACACGACGTTCCGGCGGTTCGCCGGGATCGACATGAGCGCCTCGGCCCGTTCCGCCATCGACTCCCTCCCGGCCGCGGTGAGCGCGGTACGCAGGGTGGAAGATCTGATGATGCCGGAACCAATGATCACGCCGCTCATCCATGTATTGCGTCTGGTCAATGTGGTAGAGCATGGGATCAGTTGTGCCGCGGCCGCGGACATTAGTCCAGCACAAAGCTGCGCAGCACGCCCTGCGGATCTCTGGCTCGCACTTCAAAGCACGCGGAAACGCGCGACGACTGCCTTGCTCGCGGCGTCCGGTATTGCCGTCGAGGCGACGGCAACACGCGAACTACTGGCAATCGGCGACTCCATGCCGGTCGCAGTTGCCGTCTACAATCAGGGCGCAACGGCCGTTTTCTTCGATAGCGCCACGGCTTGGACGCGGGGAACCGCCAGCGCACACCATACGAGTGCGTCAGGACGAATCCGGACCGACAGCACCGGTCGCGACACCGTGTGGATCCAGGCTCCGGCTGCCACCACGCCATGGTGGCTCGTGGACGGCAAACGCAGTGACATGTTCCTGGCGCCGGCCAGCTCGCCAGACCTTGCCCGAGGTGAGGATCGCGTCCTGGATTCGCAGGCCATCGCATGGTTGCGCGTGGATGGAGTGTCAGTTCCGGTGGATGTTGGACAGGTCATTCGTCGCATTGGTGATCCGGCTCGTGGTGAACTGCATCGGCCGATCTCGGTCGTTCCGGCCATCAGTGTATTGTTCGACGCGGAGGTGGAGTACGCGCGCGCCGACGCGCCGTTTGAGCGGACGTATAGCGTGCATCTCCGGTCGGCGTCACAGGCCCCGCGCGGCGTGACCGTCACGCTGTCGCTGCCCCCAGGGCTGATTGCGGATTCGAGCCTGCGACGGACGGCGCTCGATCCTTTCGGTACGGCCACGTTGCGCTTTCGCGTTCACGGGAGACTTTCGCCTGGGCGCCACGCCGTGAGCGCGACCGCCACGAGCAATGGCGAAACATTCGGAACAGGATACATCCCCATCGACTACGACCACATCCGTCCGTTGCGTTACTATCGCTCCGCACGTGTGGAACTCGAAGCGGTGAAGGCAGCATTGCCGCCAAAGACGATCGTTGCATACATCCCGGGCGTTGGCGACAACGTCGCGCCCATGTTGTCGCAACTCGGGCTCGCCGTCACGACAATTGCCCCGGACCAGTTCGCGGATGCAGATCTGTCGAAGTACGGCGCCGTCATCGTTGGCCCGCGCGCGTTTGCCGCGAGCAACTCCCTCGTGGCGCAGGCGCCGCGACTCCAGGCCTTTGCTCAGAATGGGGGTACGGTCGTGGTGCAGTACGGCCAGCAGGAAATCCAGACACCGGGCATTCTCCCCTATCCGGTAACCCTGGCGCGCACGGCGCAACGGGTCACCATCGAACAGGCACCGGTGAAAGTGCTGACGACGGGCGACCGGCTCCTGGCTTTTCCCAACAAGATCACGACCAGCGACTTCGACGGTTGGGTACAGGAACGATCGACGTACATGCCCACTACCGCCGATCCACACTATCATCGCCTCCTGGAGATGCACGATCCAGGTGAACCAGAGAATGAAAACGCCGTCCTCGTTGCGCCGATGGGGAAGGGAGCATTCGTCTACACGACGCTCGCGCTGTTTCGGCAGCTACCGGCCGGTGTGCCCGGCGCCGCGAGAATCTTTCTGAACCTCCTCGCCGCAGATGGTGCGACAGCCGCATCGCCATTGCCTCGACCGTGAACGATACCCCCCAGTCACCGTGGGTTCGGGAGCAGCGAAAACCGCGTGTCGTCATCGTCGGCGGCGGTTTCGGCGGATTGTACGCTGCGCGGGCGTTGAAGCACGCTGATGTCGAAATGGTCGTGCTTGATCGAACAAATCATCACCTCTTTCAGCCGCTGCTGTATCAGGTGGCGACGGCGACGCTCGCCCCAACGGACATCACCGCCCCGATTCGCTGGCTACTCCGCAAGCAGCAGAACACGACGGTGCTCATGGAGGCAGTCGAGCGGATCGATCCCGATCGTCGCGTCGTAGTCGTGGAACATGGCGCCCGGGAAGTTCCATACGACTTTCTGATCGTGGCTGCCGGCGCACGCCACGCCTACTTCGCGCATCCGGAATGGGAGGCGTTCGCACCGGGCCTCAAGAGCATCAGCGATGCGATCGAGTTGCGAACACGCATCCTGAACGCGTTCGAGCAGGCGGAGCTGGTCGACGACCCCGTCGAGCAGCAGGCATGGCTCACGTTCGTGCTCGTCGGCGGTGGACCGACGGGTGTCGAGTTGGCCGGAATGATTCCGACCATCGCCCGACAATCGATGTCGCGGGAGTTCCGCCGGATTGCGTCGCTGCAGGCACGGGTGGTGTTGGTGGAGGCCGGCCAGCGAGTGCTTCCCAGCTATCCCGATTCCCTGTCCGAGCATGCCCGCCTGGACCTGGTCGCGCTTGGGGTGGACGTGCGCACGGGCACGCTGGTGACCGGCATGGATGCCCATTCAGTGCGACTTGGCGCAGAAGAAACGATCAATACGCACACGGTTCTCTGGGCCGCGGGGAACGCGGCGTCGCCTCTGGGCGCATCACTCGGCGCTCCCGTCGATCGAGTCGGCCGTGTCCTCGTGGCGCCCGACTTGACCATCCCGCATCATCCCGAGGTGTTCGTCGTAGGTGACATGGCCTACATCGAGACGAACGGAAAGGCAGTTCCCGGTGTCGCGCCGGCCGCGATGCAGATGGGACGACATGCGGCCAGAAACATTCGCCGAACCCTCGAAGGGCGTCAGCGCGAATCGTTCGTGTATCGAAACAAGGGTGATCTGGCAACGATCGGTCGTCACCGCGCAATCGCTGACTTCGGACGCCTTCAGGTGTCGGGCGGCCTCGCATGGTGGTTCTGGCTATTCCTGCACATCATGTATCTGGCGGGCTTTCGCAACCGGCTGAGTGTGCTCGTTGAGTGGGCGTACAGCTACTTCACCTATGACCGAGGTGCGCGACTCATCGCATCGCGAGGCCGAGGCCACCGCGCGACTGCCGACATTTCCGGCACAGGTTCAACGACTTGAGACGCCTAAGCGTGAACTGATCAGGCTCCTGTCGCTGCCCCGAAGACAAACGTTTTGTGTTCCCGTCGCGAGCGCGCAAAATTGTGTCGCAGATCACACATGCGGACGGCCGCATTGACTTAGCCGCAACTGTCGCGAAGTTGGAGTTGATGCTCACGTCCACGCTTGACATCTCACGCGACGCTACCAGCTCGGAACTCACGCGACTCGACGCTCTGCTCGAGGCCGTTCCGCTGGCGGTTGCCATGTTCGATGGCGAACTCGTGCTCGTGGCCACCAATGCGCGCTATCGTGATCTTACCGGCCTCGACGCGGCGCAGGCCGTTGGGCGTTCGATCTACGATGCCTTTCCGAATGCGCTTGCTGATTTGACCGAGCAAGTGGATATCGCCGCTGGCGGCGTGGCCGTCGTCTCGGTTCGTGTGCCGTTTCAGCATCGAGGGGGGCGTCGCCTCGTGGAGGCGTCATTTGCCCCGTTGGCGGACACGCGCGGTCGGCGTGGCATCTTGTTCGCCGGTAGCGACGTCACCGAACGCGAGGAGTTGCGTGAAGATCTCGCGCGGAGCGTTGCGCAGCTCGAGTCCATCTTCGATGTACTTCCGGATTCCGTCCGCGTGGTCGATGCTGATGGGGGTACGGTACGCACGAACGCGCAGGCGCAGCAGGAGCACGCCCCCGCCAAGCCACAGACGTTGCGCGAGCTCTGGCAACTCGACCGTCCGCGCACGCTCGCTGGCGTAACGCTGTTCGTCCACGAGCATCCAACCGCCCGCGCGCTTCGCGGCGAGCGTGTTCGGGGAGAGACACTCGAAGTGCGACGCGGGCTTGGTGGCACCCAGGCAGTCATCGAGGTGAACTCCAATCCGCTGTTCGACGCGCACCGTCGAGTGCGTGGCGCCGTGACAGTCGAGCGCGACGTGACCGAACGCACGCGGCTTCAGCAACAAGTACAAACGGAGGCCGAACGTCTCGAGCGCATGGTGCAGGATCGGACTGGCGAATTGCTCGCGCTGCAGGAAGCGGCGTCGCGGGATCGTCGCCTCGCGGCGGTCGGTCAGCTTGCGGCCGGCGTAATGCACGATGTGAACAATGCGCTCAACCCGATCATGGCGGCCGCGTATCTGCTCGAGATGAACGCAGAGAACCCAGTGGCGGTGCGCGACTACGCCGTTCGTATCGCGCGCGCGGCAGAAACGGGTGCGGCAACTGCGGCCCGCGTTGGAAGATTCATTCGTCAGGAACCGCTGCTGGGATCACGGGAGCAAACGGTCGATCTCTCGCTCATGGTCGAAGAGGTGGTGGCCATGACTCGACCTCTCTGGCAGGAGCGCGCAAAGGGCGGCATCGTGCAGCTGGAGGAAACACTTGCGCCGGGTGCGCTCGTTCGTGGCATTGCGGGTGAATTGCGAGAGGCGTTGCTCAATCTCGTGCAGAATGGCCTGGATGCCATGTCCGGGGGCGGAACCCTCCGCATCCGCACCACGGCCACCACGGAAGAGGTCAGCGTGGCCGTGAGTGATACGGGCGTCGGCATGTCACAGGAGGTGCGTGAGCGCGCCTTTGAACCGTTCTTCACGACCAAGGGTGTCAATGGCACCGGGCTCGGCCTGGCTGAGGTTTACGGTATTGCGCGTCGCCATCGCGGGCGCGCCGAGATCGAATCCACACCAGGTGCGGGAACGACGGTGCGCCTGGTGTTTCCGACGGCGACGGTTGGGATGGCGCCCGTCATGGAGTCGCGACGCGCACCTCGCATCGCCCGCCGCATTTTACTGGTGGAGGATCATACCGACAGTCGGGAATTCATGCAGGCATTGCTCGAAACAGATGGACACATGGTCGTGGCCGTGCGAGACGTCCAAGAGGCGCAACGTCACCTCGATGACGATGGGATTCCGTTGGATGTATTGGTCACGGACATCGGGTTGCCGGACGGTAGTGGATGGGACCTCGTGGCATTCGCACGGGAACGCCGGCCCACGCTGCGAATTGGCGTCGTCACGGGCTGGGAACCGCGCAACGAAAAGGACCCTGCGTGTGATTTCACGTTGAGAAAACCAGTAGGTGCTGCTGATTTGCTCTCGCAGATTGCGGGAGACGGGTGATGCAAGCGAAATTCAAGTTGTATCCTCACACACCATCGAAGAGCAATGCCTGACTCGGGCGCGATACGGATCCTGATTGCCGAAGATGACGACAACGCGCGTGCGTTGCTCGTGGAACTGTTGAACACGATGGGCCATATTGTGGTCGCCGAGGTCAACGGCGGTCGCGAGGCGATCGAGCGAGCAAAGGACGTCGTTCCCGACGTCGTGCTCCTGGATGTGCACATGCCGGACGGATCGGGCATCGAAGCGGCAGAGCAGATTGCCGCGCAGGTTCCGGGTGTGGCGGTCGTGCTGTTCAGCGGCGACGAGTCGCTCGTGCTCTCGGAGCGAGATGTCGCTGCGACCTCGGCCATCGCGTTTCTCCCCAAGCCGACGCCGCCGCGCGTCCTCGACTCCACGCTCCGCCTTGCCGTCTCTCGCGCGCGCGAGTTCGCCGTAGCCAAGAAGGACGCACAGGCGGCGCGTGGCGCCCTCGAGAATCGAAAGACAATCGAACGGGCAAAGGGAATCCTGATGCGCCGGACTGGCTCATCAGAGCAGGAGGCCTATCGCATTCTCCAGCGGACGTCGCAGGACCGGTCGGTGCCGATGGTCGAAATCGCCAAGGCGGTACTCGCGTCGGAACCGGGCCTTCAGGAAAATACGAGGGATTCGTAGAAGCGGACATCGGAGCATCCAGTCCACTATGCGGAGGCCGGATTCAGTGGCGAGGGGCGAGAACGCGACAGCGTCTCGCCCCTCGTTTACTTCCAGTTTACAGCGAAGCCATGGCGCCTAGCGTGCCCGGCCAGGAAGACAAGAAGTTTCGCGTCAGCGGTGATGAGCCACCTGCGCCACCTTGATCCAGCAATGGCTCACGCCGTCTTGGGCGCCGTGTAGTTCTCCATGCCCACGCCGATGTAGATCGTGAGCGCAACCAGGGCGGACGACAGCAGAAATGGCAGGGGCAGATACTTGTCGAAGAGAAACCCGAACAGAATGGGGAAGCATACCCGCGCCACGCCACCAAAGGTCTGCTGGAGTCCCATGTAGAGGCCGCGCTCCCTGCTCGGGACTACGCGTGACAAGAGTGCCGTCACGCAAGGGAACGTAAATGCCGTCCCGAGTGGCAATAGCGCCACAGCCAGGGCCAAGGGCAGGTAGGGCAATAGCGCCACGGCACTGGCCGGCAACAACCCGCCCAGCATGGCGGCAACGCGAGCGGGATCCGCGAGCGGGTGAATGAACGCCATCGACAAGATGCCCGCCGCCATGAGCGTCGCCCCGATGCGCGAAAGCCTGGCCTCGCCGAATCGATCGACCATGCGTCCGAGGATCAACGTGCGCGTCAACACGCTGATCACGCCCGTGTAGGCGAAGAAGAATCCGATGGTCTTCGCAGTCACCCCGAAGCGGACCGACAGGTAGAGCGCAAGCATCGAAGTCACACCCTGAAACGCACCCATTGCGATCGAATAGATCCAGATCAAGCGTGAGGCCGGCTCGCCCGCGTGCGTAAGCACATGCGTGACGGCCGTCCGTGTGCTTGTTCGGAGCACCGTACCAGCCTTGTGTTCGGCGGCCTCGGTCATGTCTCGTGATTCTTGAAGAAAGCGCCAGGCAAAGCCGACATTCACGAAGCACACCACGGCCGCGAACAAGCCCGGCCCGCGGGGGCCCCACGCGGATGTCACCGATCCCAGGACGGGACCGATCGCCACGCCGGCGTTCGTCGCCGCAGACAGCCAACCGAGCGCCTTGGTGCGTTCTTCGGGGCGTGTCGAGTCCGCAACGTAGGCCTGAATGACACTGACGGTCCCGCCGCCCGCACCCTGGACGATGCGTGAGAGAAACAGGAAGAACAGCGGCGCGCGCATCTCCAATGCGAACGCAAAGATGACGTAGGCAATTGCCGACGCAGTGAGTCCCACCAACAGCGCAGGCCGACGTCCATACGCGTCCGAGAATCGTCCCCACATGGGCGCCGTCAGCAGTTGCGCAACCGCGAACGAACTCACGAGCATGCCAACCACCAACCCGCCCTGGCCGAGTGACTTGGCGTAGAACGGCAGGATCGGGAGCACCATCAGCAGCCCGACCATGTCGATGAAGGCTGTGATCATGAGGATCCAGAGCTTGCTGCTGCTGCTATCGCGGCTGCCGCTGCTTCCGGTCTTCATCGTGCGCGCATTGTCGGCCAGGGACCAAACATCATTCCGTGGTGGTCTTGCCAAGGGCGGCTGGTGGGACCGCGCGGCCAACGACGCCGGCAAGCGCGATGATCGTGAGGACGTATGGAATCATCTCGACGAATTGCGATGGAATGGCCTGCGTTCCCTGAAGCTGGATCTGAAGCGTTTCCGCTGCGGCGAACAGCAAGCAGGCCAGTCCTGCTCGAACCGGATCCCACCGTCCGAAGATAATTGCGGCGAGCGCAATGAACCCTCGCCCAGCGGTCATGCCATCGGTGAACTGGTGTTGGTCGAGTGCGAGATAGGCCCCGCCCAGGCCGGCGATCATCCCACTCAGTGCGACCGCAATGTACCGCACCCGCATTACCGGCACGCCGACCGATGCGGCAGCTGCGGGATGTTCCCCGACCGCGCGCACTCGCAGGCCGAACGGAGTGCGATATAGCACCCAGCTCACGAGCGGAATGATGACGACGCCGATCCAGACCAGGGGATTCTGCGCGAGCGCGCCAAATCCGGTACCGGCGCCTTTCACTTCGAAGCCCGGAACGCGCGGGGAATTGGACGAGCTATCGAAGATGAGACGAAGGAAGAAGCGGGTCAGGCCAATGGCCAGCAGGTTGATCGCAATGCCAATCACAACCTGATCCGCCTTGAACCGGATAGCGCTGGTCGCATACAACATTGCGAGTAGTCCGCCGCCACCGATGGCGGCGAGGACGCCAACCCATGGCGCGCCGGCCGCGTAACTCCCCACGGCGGCGCAGAAGGCGCCCCCGAGCATGTAACCCTCGAGCGTGAGACCGATGAGGCCGGCGCGCTCGCTCAACACCCCACCGGCGGCAGCGAGCAAGTAGGGTATCGCGATGCGCAACGTCTGCGCGAGAAAGGCGATCACGCTCATTTCTCCTGGCCTCCGCGTACGCCACGGAGCAGCCGCCGCACTTCAGGCACCGAGGTCGACACGGCGAGGATCACGACCGCTTGCAACACGTCCACCATCTGCTTGGGTACCAATGCATTCACGGCCAAGCCACCCTGCGACAGCGTGGCAAACAGGAGCGCGGCAAGCACGATACCCAAGGGGTGGTTGCGGCCCACGAGCGCGACGGCGATGCCGAGGAACCCCGCCCCCGTCGCGAACCCTTCCTCGTAGTAGTGCTTGTAGCCCAGGACGTAGTTCAACCCGCCCAGCCCGGCAATCGCGCCGGACATTGCCAACGCCCGCCAGGTGACGCTCGCGACGTTCACGCCAGCATATTCCGCGGCACGCGCCTGCAAGCCCACCGCGCGCAACTCGAAGCCGGCGCGCGTACGGAACAAGAACCAGCCCAGCGCAACGGCGGCGACGATCGCCAGAACAATGGTGGCATTCGCCGCCGAGCCGTGAAACGACGCAATCATGTCGCCAACACGCGGCAGCGCTCCGCTCTTCAACTCGGGCGTGTGCAACGTGTCCGGCACGTGCACCTTGGCGCTCGTGAGATAGTTCAGCAGCGCCAAAACGATGAAGTTCAGCATGATCGTGACGATCACCTCGTGCGCGCCGAACCTCGCCTTCAGCACTCCAGGCACCGCGCCGACCATGCCGCCGCCCACCGCGGCTGCCAGAACATAAATGGGAAGGCAGAGCAAAGCTGGTACGCCCACAGGCAGCAGCATGCCAACCAGGGCCGCACAAAATCCTCCCGCGGCCAATTGGCTCTCGGCACCGATGTTGAAAAGACCCGCGCGCAAACCCAGACCTACTGCAAGTCCGGTGAACACGAGCGTCGTGGCCTTGTAGAGCACCTGGCCCAAGCCGTACGCATTTCCCCACGTGCCTTCGAGCAGCAGCTTGTACACCGCACCGGGCGACTGGCCGTATGTGAGGATCAGCGCGTCGCCGACGACGGCGGCCAACAGCAGTGCAACCAGCGGGGGCAGCACCGCCTCCTCTATGGCAGCCCGATTCATGCCGCATTCTCCGCGCCGGTCATGAACGGTCCCAAGGTGTCGGGGGTCGCTTCCGAGCGCGGAAGCACGGCGACGAATCGTCCCCCGTACATCACCGCGACGCGGTCTGCCAGCGCGAGCACTTCCGCGAGATCAGCCGACACCAGCAGCACCGCCTTGCCCTCGTCTCGCGCTTCGCGCAACCGCGCATGAATGAACTCGATGGCGCCAACGTCCACGCCTCGCGTTGGCTGTGCCGCCAGCAGGACCTTGAAGTCGCGCGCCATTTCACGCGCGACCACAATCTTTTGCTGATTCCCGCCGGACAGCGCCCGGGCGGGCAGCGTCGGATCCGCCGGCCGAATGTCGTAGCGTGCGATGAGCTCGTGCGCATTGGCGGCGACCCTTTCGTGATCGAGCGTAGCGCCTCGCGTGAACCGATGCTGCTGGCCCAGGATCAGGTTTTCGGCAACGCTGTAATCGAGAACGAGCCCGCGCTCATGGCGATCCTCGGGAACGTGGGAGAGGCCGGCGTCACCACGCGCACGCACATCCAGCGGCACCAGGTCGCGGCCCGCGAGTACAATCGCGCCGCGAGCGGGTCGCAGCCCCGCCAATGCCTCGACGAGTTCCGTCTGTCCGTTGCCTTCCACTCCGGCAATCCCGAGAATCTCGCCAGGGGCAATGCTGAAGCTCACGTCGTTCACCACTGCCGTACGTCGTCCGCCAGACACATTGAGGTTGCGAACGTCCAGCAACGGACCAGCCGACACCTCGGAAACTGCCCGTCCGCCATACTCGGCGTCGAGCGCGAGCGCCACATCCCGACCGACCATCGCACGCGCGATGGCCTGCGGTGTGGCGCCGGCACTCGCCATGCGTGCAACGGTCGCACCTTGACGCATGACGGTGATGGAGTCCGAAACGTCTATCACCTCGTCCAGCTTGTGCGTGATCAGCACCACGGTGCCACCGGCATCCCGCAGTGACCGTAGCACGGCCCACAGCTCGCGTACCTCGAACGGCGAGAGCACCGCCGTCGGCTCGTCCAGGATCAGAATCCGGGCACCGCGATACAACGTTTTCAGGATCTCGACGCGCTGTGCCTCGCCAACCGACAGGTCCGCGACGAGACGATTGGCCGGAACGGCGAGCCCCGTACGGACACTCAGGTCGTGAACCGCACGCTCGGCACCCGCCTTGTCCAACGCGAGCCCGTGGGTCAATTCGCAGCCCAGCACCACGTTCTCCGCCACGGTCAGGGTCGGAACGAGCATGAAATGCTGATGCACCATCCCCACACCTGCAGCGATGGCCTCGTTGGTGGACCAACCGGTGACCACGGTGCCATTCACAGTCATGCTGCCCGCATTGGGGGCGTACAATCCACTGAGGATGCGCATCAGCGTGGACTTGCCCGCGCCGTTCTCGCCCACGAGTGCGTGGATCTCGCCGCGCGCGACATCGAGATCCGCGCCGCGATTTGCCTGCACCGGGCCGAAGCGCTTCTCGATACCGCGCAGCTGGATGGCCCATGGCATGTCAGTCATGGTCGAGTACTCGGAACGGAGATGCGGCCCGCGATGATGTCGCGTTTCAGGAGTTCCAGTCGCGCGCGTACGTCGGAGGGGATGAGTTTTTCGTTGTTGGTGTCGTATACGTAGCCCACGCCGTCCTCTGCGAGACCATACTGGTAGACGCCGCCGTCAAAACGCTTCTCCACAACGCGCTTGATCGCATCGAACACCGCGTTGTCCACGCGCTTTACCATACTCGTGAGCACGTATCCCGGCGCTTCCTTGTATTGGTCCGCATCAACACCAATCGCGAGCTTTCCCGTCTGTCTCGCCGCTTCGAACACGCCGAGTCCGGTTGACCCTGACGCGTGAAAAATGACGTTGACGCCCTGCTGATACTGACTCAGCGCGAGTTCCTTGCCCTTGCCAGGATTCCGGAACGCTTCAGGCGTCACGCCGGCGTATTGCACGAGCACCTCGCAGTCAGGGCACACCTGTTTCACCCCCGCCGTATACCCCACCTCAAACTTGTGAATGAGCGGAAAGTTCATTCCGCCCACGAATCCGACCTTCTTCGACTTGCCCACGAGCGCCGCCATCGCGCCCACAAGGAACGACCCCTGTTCCTCGCGAAACTTCAACGCGGCGAGGTTGCCGGGCGGTTGGATGATCTTGCCGCCCTTGTCAGTGGACAGCGAGTAGTCCACGCCCGCGAACCGCGTATTGGGATATTCCCTGGCAAGTTGGGTGAGGTCGTCGGTGAAGATGAATCCGACGCCGATGACGAGGTCCATTCCCTCGGCAGCAAGAAGGCGCAACCCCGACTCGCGATCCGACCCCTCGCCAGGCTCGATGAACCGCACCCGCACGCCCAGGTTCGTCGCGGCGCGCTCGGCTCCGAGATAGGCGCCGTCGTTGAACGACTTGTCGCCGCGACCGCCGAGGTCGAAGACAACGCCGACCTTCACGGCGTTGCCCGTGAGTGGCTCGGCCGCACCGGAGGGGTGAACGAACAACAAGGCTGCGTGGACGGCCAACAGGACGCCCACGAGAATGAGCAGCTTCCGCATGGTCGGGAAAAGTCGTGCGCGGGCCGGAGCGGGGCAAGCCGTGTGCACTACCGTATGGACTCGCCCCACTCTTGATTACCACCATGCCCGATCGAATTCGCACGCGCTTTCTGGTCATTGGCAGTGGCGTCGCTGGCTTGCATACGGCCTGGCGCGCATCGCAACACGGAGATGTGCTGCTCCTCACGAAGCGATCGCTGTTCGACAGCGCCACCGCCTACGCGCAAGGCGGCATCGCCGCAGCACTTGGTGCGGGCGATTCGCCGAAGCTCCATCGTCAGGACACGCTCGCCGCGGGCGCCGCGCTCTGCGACGCTGCGGCAGTGCAGGTCCTGGTGGAGGAGGGGCCCGCGCGCGTCCGCGAACTTCAAACCGCTGGCGCCGAGTTCGACCTCGATCCGAAGGGGGAGCTGATGTTGGGTCGAGAGGCCGCTCACTCCACGAATCGTATCGTGCACGCACATGGCGACCAGACCGGTGCGGAAGTCGCGCGAACGTTGATTGCTCGCGTACGGAAGAGCAAACGCGTCACAGTACTCGAACGCGCCCGCGTCCTGGAGTTGATCGTCGCGCGGGGCACGTGCATCGGCGTGCGTGCGAGTGTGGCGGGAAAACCAGTGGAAATCATCGCCGATGCGTCGGTGCTGGCGGCCGGTGGGTGCGGCCAGGTATACCGATATACGACCAATCCCGTCGTTGCCACTGGCGACGGCTATGCCATTGCTCATCGGGCGGGAGTCGTCCTGGCGGATATGGAATTCGTCCAGTTTCATCCCACCGCGCTCGACACGCCTGAGAATCCCCTCGCGCTCATCAGCGAGGCAGTACGCGGTGAAGGCGCCATTCTCGTGAACGAGAGTGGCGAGCGATTCATGCAGAAAGTACACGCCGATGCCGAACTCGCGCCGCGCGATGTGGTCGCACGCGCCATCTTCCGGGAGCAGAAACGCAGCCGCGTCTACCTCGACGCCCGGAAGCTCGGGCGCGGTTTCGCAAAGCGGTTTCCCGGCATTTTTGCGCTGTGTGGCGCGCGTGGCATCGACCCGCGAAAAGACCTGATACCCGTCACTCCCGCCGCGCACTACATGATGGGCGGTGTCGTCACGGATCTGAACGGTCGATCCAGCATGCCCCGGCTGTATGCTGTGGGTGAGGTGGCGCGCACGGGCGTGCACGGTGCCAACAGGCTGGCATCCAACTCACTGCTCGAAGGCCTCGTCTTCGCGGAGCGTGTCGCGCGCGATCTGGCCGCTGTCGCACCGCTCAAGCGCCTGCCAACTCCCAAGCGGTGGACTGTCCCTCCGTTAGTGGATCGGGGTGCGGCGCAGGTCGCAGCGGATCGCGTCCGTGAACTCATGTGGCAACACGCCGGTATTGCGCGGACAGCGAAAGGACTGCGAATTGCCGCGGCGGAACTCACGGAAATCGAGGAACGCTTGCCTTCGGGGGCAACGGAAGAGCTCAACCTCGTCCAGACAGCGCGCTTGATCGTGGAAGGCGCACTACGACGAAAGGAGTCGCGCGGCGGGCACTATCGCAGCGATTTCCCGCGTTCGAAGAGCGTCTGGCGCGGCCGACATATTGAGCTGTAGCGAATTCACCGGTGACGCGCGTGGTGAACGGAGATAACTTCTCCGCGAGGCCAACCACGTGAATATTCTCGTAGCTGACGACGATCGCGCATTCTCGCTGATGATCTGCACGGTGTTGAAAGAGGGAGGGCACATTGCCGTTCCCGCCTTCGACTCCATTCAGGCGTTCATGTATGCGATGCGACAGGAACTGCACATGGTGCTCCTCGACATCAACATGCCGGGCGGCACGGGAATCGACGTCCTCAAGAAGCTGCGCCAGTCGTCGAGGACGTCAATGATCCCGGTGGTCGTCATCACTGGCTCCACTGATCCAGCGGTACGCGAACAGGCCATCGAGCTGGGCGCCGCCGCGTTTCTGTCGAAACCGATCGATCCGGACGAGCTGCTCAGGACCGTCAACGCCGCCGCCACCTAGGATCGCAGAAGAGCGATTCTTCCACGGTCCGGCGCAACACAACCCGTCGCACCGCTGGGCGAGGGAGGCTAGATATCCGCAGTACAGTGCGGACAACGCGTCGCGGCCGCCGGAATGGACGTCGTGCATCGCGGACAGCTCTTCATCGGCGGACCGGCAACCACCGGCGGTGGCGGCATCATGCGGTTGATCTGCCGCACCATCAGGAAGATCACGAATGCGACGATGATGAAGTCGATGATGCTGTTCAGAAACAACCCGTAATTCAGCGTCGCCGCACCTGCCGCTTTCGCCTCGGCAATGGTCGCATGGTGCGTTCCGGACAGGTCGATGAACAGGTTCTGCATGTCCACCTTGCCGATGATCATGCTGAGCGGCGGCATCAGGACGTTGTCCACGAATGACGTCACGATCTTGCCGAAGGCAGCGCCGATGATCACGCCGATCGCGAGATCGAGCACATTGCCCCGCATGGCGAAGGTTTTGAATTCCTTGAACATGTGTGCTGGGGTAGGGGTGGCAACGGCCTGCCGGCTCAGTATGGTGTTCATGTTGGCCGTCCACCAGTCCAGTTCACCCCACCGCCGCCGGGATGTTAGCTTTCCCCGATGGGTACGACCGAAACATCCATCCGCCCGGGCAAGCACCAAGTCGCTGCCCTTCAGGCGGAGATCAAGTCGCTCGCACGCGCGCAGAACGCAGTCATCCTCGCGCACAACTATGAGCGGGCTGAAGTGCAGGACGTCGCAGATTTCGTGGGTGATTCCCTCGGCCTCTCGCGCGAAGCCGCCCGGACCAACGCGGACGTCATCGTATTCTGCGGAGTCCATTTCATGGCTGAAACCGCCGCCGTGCTCTCGCCCCAGAAGACGGTCCTGTTGCCGGACCTCGCCGCCGGCTGCTCCCTGGCCTCCATGATCGACGCGGAGCAACTCCGCGCGTGGAAGGCCGAACACCCCGGCGCGGTGGTCGTCTCATACGTGAACACTACCGCCGAGGTGAAGGCGGAAAGCGACTATTGCTGCACCTCCGGCAACGCGGTGGAGGTGGTGAACGCCATTCCGGCAGACACCGAAATCCTGTTCTGTCCGGACATGTTCCTCGGCGCGCACGTGAAGCGCCTGACCGGACGGGACAATATTCGTATCTGGATGGGCGAATGCCACGTGCATGCCGGCATCGATCCCGAGAACATCCGCCTGCAACGAAAGTTGCATCCCGAGGCGGAATTCCTCGTGCATCCGGAGTGTGGGTGTTCCACCAGCGTGCTCGAGGCGCTCAGCGCCGGTGACATCGATCCGGACGGCGCGCAGATTCTTTCCACTGAGGGAATGATCAAGCGCCCCGCAGCATCACACGCAAACGAATTCATCGTGGCGACGGAGGTGGGCATCCTCCATCGTCTCCGCCGCGAAAATCCGACCAAGCGGTTCTTTGCCGCGAACGAGCGCGCATCGTGCGCGTACATGAAGGTCACGACGCTTCCGAAGGTGAAGCGCGCGCTGCAGCACCTCGAGCATCGCATCACCGTACCGGCCTCCATTGCCGACCGGGCGCGATTGGCCATCGAGCGAATGATCGCCATCGGCGGCAACGCGCCTCCGAACAGTATTCCTGATACCACGGTCGATCCGGGCGAGTAGCGCGGGCATCGACGGGAGGCAGTCATGGAAATGGAGCATCACGAGCCCGAACGTCGCAGTCCGCCGCGCCGCATTACGCCCCTGGGCACCCCCGCGGTCACCAACGTGGGGCTGCTGCGATTTCCCTATGCCCAGGCGGAACTACACGCGCTCGTGATGAGTGCCCTCGAAGAAGACGGGGCGTTCAACGACCTGACGACCATCGCCACTGTGGTCTCGGATCGCCACGCACGCGGGCGCTTGGTGGCGAGGGCGCCCGGAGTCCTGTGCGGGGTGGCGTTGGCCCTGGACGCATTTTGCACATTGGACCCAAAGGTCACCATCCGCGTTGACAGGGAAGATGGTTCGCGCCTCGTGCCAGGTGATTCCATTCTCTATCTGTCCGGTCATGCGCGGGCACTGCTCACCGCAGAACGCGTGGCGCTGAATTTCATGCAGCGGCTATCGGGGGTGGCTTCGATGACCGCACGCTACGTCGACGCGGTTCGCGGAACGCGCGCAAAGATTCTCGATACCAGAAAGACAACACCTGGCTGGCGACTGCTGGAGAAATACGCCGTGCGCTCCGGCGGTGGGTCGAATCATCGCCTCAACTTGTCAACCGCAGTCCTGATCAAGGACAATCACCTGGCATCCGTGGACGGTGACGTGAACCTTGCGGTTCGCCGCGCGCGTGAACTTGCCCCGCTGGGTACGAAGATCGAGGTAGAGTGCGATCGAATCGAGCAAGTACAAGCCGCCCTCGACGCCAACGCGGATATCATTATGCTCGACAACATGACCACCGATCAGATGGCGGCGTGCGTGCGCCTCATCGGCGGGCGAGCCACCACCGAGGCGTCAGGCGGTGTCAAGCTCGAGACGGTACGGGCCATCGCCGAGACAGGGGTCGACTGGATTTCTGTTGGCGCCCTGACTCACTCGGCACCAGCGCTCGATCTTGCCCTCGATTTCGAATAGCGAACCGCTCTGGGCGGTTGGTGATCGACTCGACCTCCCGACGCTCGTCGGTGAGGTCAAGGCCGATGTGTGTGTCGTGGGGTTGGGCGGATCGGGACTTGCCTGCGCACGGGAGTTTGGGCGGTTGGGTCTGCAGGTCGTCGGCATCGACGCCGGGCTGGTTGCGGGAGGAGCAGCGGGAAGGAATGGCGGGTTCCTGCTGGCGGGCCTCGCTCCGTTCTACCACGAGGCCGTGCTCCGGTTTGGTCGCGTCCGCGCCCACGCGATCTATCAACTTACGGAGCACGAACTCGCCCGCATCGCTGAAGAGACGCCAGCCACCATTACGCGTAGTGGTTCCGTTCGCGTTGCGGAATCGGCTGACGAGGAGCACGACTGCGAATTGCAACTCGCGGCCATGACCGCCGACGGAATTGCGGCTGAAGCGTACGACGGCCCGGAAGGTCGCGGAATCCTGGTACACGGCGACGGCACATTTCAGCCGCTCGAACGCTGCTACGCGCTGGCAAAGGACGCAATCTCGCACGGAGCGTCGCTCTTCGAGTCGTCGTCGGCTACGCGTGTTGCGCGTGGAGTCGTAGACACCGCAGGTGGGCGCGTCGAGGCCCGTTACGTTGTGGTCGCCGTTGACGGCGCGCTCGACGTGCTGTTGCCCGAGCTTTCGACCGTGGTCCGTACGGCGCGCCTCCAAATGCTCGCCACCGCACCAGCCCATGACATTGCGGTGGCGCGGCCGGTTTACGCGCGTTGGGGCTACGACTACTGGCAACAACGACCCGACGGCGTCATTGCGCTCGGCGGCGCCCGCGACGTTGGCGGTGAAGCGGAGTGGACGCACAGTCGCTCCACCACTGAGGTGGTACAGAGGGCGCTCGAGCGCCGATTGCGCGAGCAACTGCAGGTATCCGCCTCAATCACGCATCGATGGGCGGCGAACGTTGGCTACACCATCGACGGGTTGCCGATCGTACGCGAAACTCGACCCGGCGTCTGGGCGATCGGCGGGTATTCGGGCACCGGCAACGTCATTGGATCGCTGCTGGGTCGAGGCCTGGCGCGGGCGTTGGCACGTGATGATTTCTCCCTCCTTCGACCATTCCTCGATGCCTGACGGCATGACCGCCGTGGCCTTCGCGACGGATCCTCCCGCGACGAACGACGCATCGCTGCGCGATGCCATGGGACGCGCATTGCGAGTCCCGCTTCTGGCCAAGGTCGCCGGCGCGAACCTGCTCATCGTGGCATCGGCCATGGCGGCTGTTGCGATGGAGCGCCGTTTGAACGCACCTGGCAGTGCCGTCTCCATTCTCGGCATCGCGCTCGGAGTCAGTTTGATCGTGAATCTCGTGCTGGTATACGTGGCATTGAGGCCGCTCAGCGATCTCGAGGCGACGGCGGTGAAATTGTCAGCCGGAAACATGGAAGCCCGCGTGCCACCGAGTGTACTGGCAGACCGCGACATGGCACGCGTGGGGCTCACACTCAACACGTTGCTCGATCGTCTCACGGAGGACCGCGTCCGCGTCCGGCGCCTTGCGGCACAGGTGATCAGCGCGCAGGATGAAGAACGCGCGCGCGTTGCGCGAGAACTGCACGACTCCACGGCGCAGATCCTCACGGCAGTCATGCTGCACCTGGGCGCTGCCGCGCGTGAAAGCACATCGGCGCAGCTCGACGCACGCATTGCAACCATGCGTGAACTCGCCGCCGAAGCGCTCGAGGAAGTGCGGTCCCTGTCGCATACGATGCATCCGCGCGTGCTCGACGACCTTGGGCTGGCCGCAGCCCTCGAATGGCTCGCGCGACAAACCCGAGCGCAGGAACCCCTCGACGTACGCGTGGTCGCCGAGGAGTTCGATCCACCAATCCCTGCGCCGCTGGCGGCGGCGTTGTATCGTGTTGCGCAGGAGGCCCTTCGCAACGCAGCGCGACATGCCGAATCGCGACACGTCACGGTACGCCTGCGCCGCGACCAGGCAACGGCGGTGCTCGAGGTCGCTGATGATGGGCGGGGATTCGACGTCGAGCGCGCCGAGGAACGGCGACCGGGCATGGGACTGTTTTCGATGCGGGAGCGTATCGGACTGGTGAATGGCCGGCTGTCCGTGAGCAGTTCCCCGGGTCGCGGCACGCGAATCGTGGCCATTGTCCCACTCACCAATTGATCGAGAGCAGACCCGAATGACGATCCGCGTCGTATTGGTTGATGATCATGCCATCGTGCGCACAGGGTTGAAGGCCGTACTGGCCGGTGCGGAGGAAGTGGACGTTGTCGGTGAGGCGTCAGGCGGCCACGAGGCGGTCGCGCTGCTCGCGCGAATTCAGGCAGACGTCGTCGTGATGGACCTTTCGATGGCCGACGGCGACGGCATGACAGCCACCCGAGCGATCACGTCGACGGGTGCGGGCTGTCCTCGCGTGCTCGTGCTTACCATGCATGCCGAGGAAGCGTATCTCGAAGCGGTGCTCGAGGCAGGGGCGTCGGGGTACCTGCCGAAGAGCACCGCCGACCGCGAACTGGTGGAAGCCATCCGAGCGGTCGCTCGTGGCGACGTCTGGGTTCAGCCGTCGGCCGCGCGCGTGCTCGCTCACGGAATGCGCCGTCGGGAGGAGCACGCCACTGACCGCGCCAGATTCGAACGACTCACGGAACGCGAGCGCGCGGTGATGCGCTTGATCGCAGAGGGGTATACAGCGCCGGAAATCGGCGAGCAGCTGGCGATCAGTCCAAAGACGGTAGATACATACAAGCAGCGCATCAACGACAAGCTTGGCCTCACGCATCGTGCGGATTACGTCAAGCTCGCCTTGAAACTCGGACTTCTCCAGATGCCGGTGCCCTGAGCAATGACGACGAACGAGCACGGCGCGACACTGGAAGTTGCGGTCGTTGGATACGGCCTCGGCGGGGCGACGTTCCATGCGCCATTCATCGAAGCGACGCCAGGCATGCGCGTGTCGGCCATCGTGACACGTGACGCCGATCGGCGCGCGCGCGCCGGACGTGACTTTCCGTCGGCGCGGTTGGTGGATACGGTCGACGA